>JAZKEZ010000096.1:0-586 GCA_040386675.1 Bacteroidota bacterium
CTCCACAAACTCCTTATGCTCCCCGGAATCGGGGAACAACGCCCGGTGCTCCTGCCGGTTCCGCAAGGCAGAAATCCTTGTATTGAGCTGTTGCTGGACAGGAGAAAAGATCGTCTCCGAGAGTTTTTCCCAGATGTAAGTTACTGCCTGCTCATTCGGGTGAGCCATATCGGCTTCGTAGAACCGGTAATCGCGCAGGTCTTCGGTCATCAGTTCATAAGCGGGGAAGTAACTGATTCCGCGAAGTCTGGCCAGCTCCATGCAGGCGAGCAGCAGTACTGATTTGCTCTGCAGGTTTTCCAGCAATCCGTCGCGGACGTGCTTCACAGGACTTACGGTAAATACCACCCGGAGTTGCGGATACTGCTGCTGTAACGCAGCCACCAGCTCGCGGTACACGGCTGTGATCTCGGTAACACTGAGCAGTCGCTTCTCAAATTCGCTTTGTGCCACTTTGTGACAATTCCCTACATCAAGCCCTGTCTTCCGGTGCCGGTACACCCAGGCTGAACCGAAGGTCACGAAAACCACCGATGCCTTGTTCAGGAATGCTGAAACGCCGTCGTGAACCTCGCACACCTGCCGG
>JAZKEZ010000096.1:596-7476 GCA_040386675.1 Bacteroidota bacterium
CCAGCGACCTGAAGTTTCTACCCATTCTTCATCGGATACCGGTTCCTTCAGCAGTGAACGGCGAAGGTTCTCAGCGATTGAAAGCGGGTTAAAAAGTATACCGTACGGATTGGTCCACGTTTCTATTCCCAGCCGGACCATGCGTCGGCCCATGTGCTCCGAAAAACAAGAACCCACAAAGAGCAACTTGTCTTTGTGGGTTACCTGGAAATCGAAAGGAACAGCATTTAGTTCAGTTCTGAATCTCATTTATTTAAGCAGGGTGATGTATCCGTTCTTGCTCATCAGCTTACCGGTCCAGGTTTCTGCATTCACCGTGAACGCGTAGGTTTCATCATTCTGAAGTTTCTCCTTGTAGCTTCCGTCCCAACCTGAGTTAATATCGGTGGTTTCAAACACCACTTCTCCCCAGCGGTTGTAGATCGTAAAATTGATCAGCTTTTTGATCCCGAATCCTCTTACGTACAGCTTGTCATTTCTGCCGTCACCATTGGGTGTAAACGCATTCGGTACATCAACCGAGAATTTCTCATCTACGATCACGCAGAAATCGCTCGACTTCGGATAACAGCCTTTGTCGTCCACCAGTTTTACGGTGTAACAAGTGGTTTTAAGCGGCTGCATGGTCACATCAGGACAATCGTCACAGCTCAGGAAATCCGGCGGTGTCCAGGTGTACGAAACCGCCACGTTACCGATGCCGGTCGAAACTGCTGTAACGTCGTAATTGATAATATCCCCGATCACGATGGTGTCATTGTCAGGAACGGTGTACGTAAAATCGGGGTGTACGGTAACCTTCACCGAATCCATTGCGGTACAACCGTTTACGTCTGTACCGGTAACCACGAACCAGCCGTCCTGGTTGGTGGTGGTGTACGTGTTTGCTGCAATACTGTCATTCACCTCTGTTGGCGGACTCCACGAATACGTAGCCGCACCCGATGCGGAAAGTCCGACAGAATCGTAGTTACACATGGCTCCTCCACCCAGGGCATCTACCGGCGGTTTCGGGTGAACAATGATGGTAAGCGTATCTACATCGCGGCAGCGCTGATCGAGGTCGGTAACGGTGAGTTTTGCGCGGTGTGTACCTACATAATAGGTAAAATTCGGATCGCGGTTCACCTGGTTCACTGCCGGGTTGGCATTGAATTCCCACAGGAAGATCCTTCCAAACGAGTTGTTTACGATCTGTGTACCGTCGAGCGTAAATTGCTCGCAATGCACCGAATCGGGCAGGAATACGTCGGCATCTGCATGATCGACCCGTATGGTGAGTGACTTTGTTGCGGTACAATTGGTATCTGAAACCGTAACGAAATACGTAGCACTGTCGAGCGGAAACAGCTTCGGACTTTTCGTATTGCGTCCGAGTATCGACAGCGAATCGGTAGACGTCCAGTCGATAATGAGCGGACCGGCACCGGCAATGAATGAGCTCACCGTAAACGTATCGCCGTAACAAATGATCTGGTCTGGCGGAATGGAGATCTGCGGCAGCGGGTAAACCACTATTGTATCGTATTTGGTCTGCGCGCAGGTCGAATCGATGTCCCACGCCGTAAGCCTTATATAATGTTTCCCGGGCTGCGAGAAGCTTCGTGTGGGCGCAGTTCCTGTTCCCCCGAATGCGTTGTCGAAATACCAGCGGTAATTGGTTCCGCTGGTAAGGTTGGTCGGCGTGAGCGTCATGAAATCGCAGCTGGTGTGCTCAGTCAGGGCAAAATCCACGCGGGTAAGATCCCTGAATATGGTTATGGTCGTATCGTCTGAACAACCGTTAGCATCGGTCACTTCGAGCGTATAAGTCCGTGTGGTTCCCGGGTTGGCCCAGACCACATTCGTATCGGTAGATGAGAGTCCGTCGCCGGGTGACCAGAGGTAAGTTACTCCACCTTTACCGGTGAGCAGCAGCGAATCTCCCGGACAAAGCGTATCGTTTCTTCCTGCCGTAGCCGTAGCCGCGGGATATACGATCAGATCCTGGTACATGGTATCCTGGCAGCCCGAAACCACATCTTCAACGGCCAGGTAAATCTTATAATTTCCTACACCGTAGGTTTGCTGTTCCATATTCCCGTTGCGGAAAGGCCCGCCATCGTCCATGAACCATTTAAAACCGGAGATCTGGCCCATTGGCTGGTAGGTATTGACCGTCACATCGAGCGACCCGCATCCTTTTACAATGACGGGAGGCTGTCCCGGCCGAACGGTATCTCCATTCACGAGGAACCGCGAAACCACGTCGTTCACCCGGATGTTGATCACAGTGGGGACCTTGCAATCGCCTGATTCGAGGATGAGTTTAGACGGGAACTTTCCGGGCGCTATGTACCGGTGACAAAATACGCTGTCTACCTTGGCCGCGTTACTGTCGAGTTTGCCGGTAGTACTTCCGTCTGCAAAATCGACCAGGAAATTATCGAGGTTTTTCAATCCCTTGACCGTAAAACAAACCTCATCGCCAACGCAGAGATCTACCCGATCGGGAACCAATATTCCCGACGGACCTTTTACAGTGATGTAATCCGGTTTGGTCAGACTATCCGTACAACCGGCCGTTGCCGTGGTCACTTTCAGTTTGATGTCGTATAATCCTGCGGCATTGTAGCCACCCACTCCGGTATCTACCGGGCTTACGCTTCCTTCACCCAGATCCCACTGGTAACTGTAGTTGGTGTAGGTATCCGGTTGAGTGGTACTTACAAATTTTACCACGAACGGGTAGCAGCTGGAGACCGTATCACCGAGAGCCATGAAACTCACCTTCGGCTTAGGGTCAACGGTAAATGAGTGCTTGATGCTATCGAAACAATTGCCGGCAATATCCACTATCTGGGTAATGATGTAAGCGCCGGCCGAATCGATAGGAAACGACAGATTGGTAAATTGAGTGGTAGTGGTTCCATTGTATAGAAACCACCGGACTCCCACTGTAGTATCAACGGGAAGTGCCTGGTTGGTGATGTTTACCAGGTCGCCGGTACACAGTTCTGTTTTGGTGATGGTAAACGCAGCAGTCGGTCGGGTCACCAGGATCTCTTTTTCGTAAAAAAGGGTTGCCCTGCAATTGTACTTATAGTTGGTAAGTGTAAGCGAGACTTTATAGGTACCGGTATCGTTGTATATCCGTTCCGGAGGATTCGGACCGTTGTCGTTATCCTTGGTTGCCCCGGGAAAGGTCCATAACCAGTCATCAATGGCAAGTCCGCTGGTGTCCTGCCCTGTAAAAGTCACTCTCAGCGGATTACATCCGGCGACCGTCGAGGGTGTAATGACCGGGAAGGGTGAGATTACGGTCACGGTCTTTCTCATGGTATCGCTAGGACAACTATCGGATTGGAAGATCAGATTTATTTCATGAATCCCCGGGGTCAGGTTATAGCTTGGCAGAACGTTAGTGATTTTTAGCGAATCAATATATACCCCGTCCACATACCAATTAAAACGAGTTATACCGGTTCCTCTTTCTGCGATAAGTTTAAGGGTATCGCTATAACAGATCGTATCCAGTATTGCGAACTCAGGAATAAGATCAGGTATTTTTATATAATTAGGAAAATAGTCGGTGTGGCATTCTACCAGCGAGTCGTAATTGTAATACCCCTTCACCATTTGACGGTTGAATGCATCCAGCACATAGGTGTATCTAAGAGTATCGTCATAGTAGTGTGTTGTGCGGATCGTATCATGGGAGCGATATTCAGGAATACCGTACGCATCATAATGAATGTGATTCCCGCCCAGTTTAAACCGCTGATTGAAATGAATGCTATCTGCAGATAAGGCAAAAACCGGAACCGTATCAGGGGCATAAGCGGTTTGTGAAGACCCGTCTCCGAAGTCGATCCTGAGCCACTGGTAATTAGTAACCACCGTTTTGAGGCCAAGCCTATTCTTGGTACAGCCTGTATCCGCTACTATATAATTCACTGCCGGGCCGTACCGGTAACTTATACTGTCGGCATAGAGTGAGTCAAGACAGCCGTGATACCCCACGATCAGCAGCATGTTGTACCATCCGGTATCCTTGGAATGTGAAAAATAAGCATATTTCTGTCCCTGCTGATTGGAGCTAACGTGTATGGAATCGTGCGAAGTGAACCGCCAGTCCCACGAATCGATCAGCGTGGTATCTCCGCGGACGTGTGAATGATCGATGAGCAGCAGCGAATCTCTGGAACACATGAACAATCTCCTGTTATCGAGTGTAAACGTGGCTACCGGGGTATCTCCTATCTGAACCGTTTTGCTGATAAAATCAAAACAACCGGAATCATTGGTCATTTTATACATTTCATCAAATTCTCCGGCGATCTTGTAATCGTGGTTCATGGGCACACCGATAGCCAGGCTGTCGTGAAACGTCCACTCCGCGAGTTTGATGCCGGGTTTTGGATTTCCAACGTCACTAAACCACTTGGTGGCATCCTCAAACTTCATGGTCTTCGGGATACATCCGTTGTCGTTCACAGTATAATCCACATCCATCGAGTCGACCACAATGGTATCTCCGGGGGTTGTACTGGTACATCCCGAAGGCGACTTAACCTCGAAATACACAATGTATACCCCGTAGTTAAATGTATACGACGGATTGGCCAGCGATGAATTGTTGTTTTTCTTGGTATCCACGTCCTTGAAGGTCCAGTAATATGAGGAGGCACCCGTACTCTGGTTTTGAATGGTCGGCGTATACGGCGGCTGGCAGCTGTATTTCTTGAAATCAAATGCTGCCTTCGGGCATTCTACCTGGACGTTTTTGGTGACCGAATCTTTACACAATCCATCAGAAGAAGATGCGATGAGTTTTACAGGGTACGTACCGCAATCGGGAAAGTTCTTTAAGCCATTCTTAACGGTTGATCCTGAGCCGGAACCAAAGTCCCACTGCCATTTATCACCGGTTGAATTGTTTGGAAAAGTGGTGACATTATTTGCACAGGCACTTGCCGGGAGCGAAAAATCGGCCACCGGTTTTTCCATGACCACATAATCGGTCCGTGTACCCGTAGACAAACATCCTCCCGGGCCTGATACGGTGATCTTTGCATCGTATTTGCCGGCTACCGGGTAATTTATTGGACCGATCTGCTGTCCTGTAAACGGCCCGGTTTGCCCTTCGAGATCCCAGGAATACACGTAATCCGTTGACGTTTCGTCGGCCTTGAACATCACATTAAGCGGAGGTACGCATCCCTTATTACCAGTTGCGGTAAACGTTGCCTTTGGCTGCGCTTTTACCTTGATCTTTCCCGGTCTTTCCCAGAAGTCGAAGCACCCGTTGTTGTCGGTTACTGTAAGGGTTACTTTGTAATCGCCCGGGCTGTTGTATGTAACGCTTGGTGATTGCTGCGAGGACTGCGACACCACAAAATTCCAGAAGTAAGACGACACGCTGGTACCCGGTGCCATGGTGGTAGTATTGGTAAAACTGGCCTTAAAAGGAACGCAACCCACCGTATCTGCTACGGTAAAGCTCACTTCGGGTTTTGGGAATACAGTAATTAGGTTGGTAATGGTGATGGTGTCAGACTGATTTCCTTCTTTTATAATGAGGGTAACCGTATATTGACCACCTTTGAGGTATGTCCAGCTAGGTTCTTTCTGCGTGAATCCGCCCACCGGAGCATTGGGATCGTTGGTATACCACTGGTAAGTTGTGCTGGGCGAGGTGCCGACAGATGTATTTTTGAAGGTGACCAGCAAAGGTGAGCAACCCTTTAAGACCGAAGGCTCGAAATTCGCCTTCAATTGACCGAAGATATCAACGTTTACAAGCACCAGCAGCAGGCCGATAAGTAGTTTGCAAACGTTTACTGATGGGGTTGAATAGCGCACCAAATACGATTTTTTGTGTAAAAATATTACTTTTGATTCAAGTTCCGGAATGCAACAAGGTAAACACATTTTACAAATATCCTTCATCCTGCTCATTCTCTTCGTTGCAAACGGGTTGAATGGACAGGACGTTCACTTCAGTCAGTACTACCTTTCGCCGCTTACCCTCAACCCTTCAGAGACCGGAAACTTCAACGGGGACTGGCGCCTGTCTACGAATTACCGTACCCAATGGCGCTCCATCGATGTTCCATTCAACACATTCTCACTGGGTTACGACCGAAATTTCTTTAGCCAAACGAGCAGGTTCAGCGGAGGGTTGCTTGTGCTTCACGATCAAAGTGGAAATGCCCGGATCAACAGTAACCGCATCCAGCTCAGCGGTGCCATTCACCCGAAAGCAGGAAAAGATAATTTTCACCTTGGATTACAGGCCGGTATTGCCCTCAAGAGTTTCGACATCTCGGCGCTTACCTTTCCTGACCAGTACAATACGGGCAGCGGGACCTTTGACGGCGGACTTCCGAACAACGAATACAACTACAACCAGAAAAAAAATTACTTCGACATGAATGTCGGTGTAGGCTGGGACCGTGAACTCAACTCGAGTGTGAAGCTGAAAGCCGGCATTTCGCTGTTCCACCTCAACCGTCCGAATGAATCTTTTTTCGACTCGAAATTCAAGGTTCCGATCCGGAAAGTGTATACGATCTCGGGGGATTTTAAAGCCGGAAATAACTTCGTGATCAGTCCGCGGATCTTTGTCATGTCGCAGGTAAAAGCAGCCGAATACCTCTTCGGAAGTAATTTCAAATTACTGCTTGGTCCCAATAAGATCAAGGCTACCGGGATCTACATCGGATCGCAGGTACGCACCGGGATCAACCGGAACACCGATGCCGTAATGGGGATTGTGGGCATGACCTTCGAGCGACTGGAGATTGGCTTTGATTACGACGTGAACGTGTCTTCCCTCCAACAGGCGACCAATAAAAAAGGCGCGCTGGAAATCGCTATTATTTTCTGGAGCGGCAAC
>JAZKEZ010000096.1:7486-14133 GCA_040386675.1 Bacteroidota bacterium
CCATTCCGTGTGACCGTTTCTAGATTCCTCCTGATCCTGTTTGGTGCGGTTACGCTGTCGGCTGTGGCACAGACGGAGAAACCGGCCGATCTGCCTACGTGGAAGCTGAAAAACTACGTAACCGGTTACGAGCGCATCGGCGATATCTACACGGCGATCAACATGGCTGAGGAATTTGTGAGCCGCCGTCCGCACAACAAAAAAATAAAGACCAAACTGGCCGAACTGTACGTGGCTTCCCGCGATTACAAAGCAGCTGCGGAAACCTACGAACAGCTGTTTGAAGAAGGCGGCGACATGATGACCCACTTCAACTACGCGATGATGACCAAACGCGTGGGGAAATACGGCAAAGCCGAGAACCTGTTCCAGTCGTTCCTGAAGAAATATCCCAAAACCGCGGCCAACGAGGAGTATTTCAACATTATTGAAAATGAACTGAAGGGCGCGCAATTCGCCAGCGGACAGGTGACCGATACCAACCTTGTGATGGTACACCTCGACAGCAATGTGAACATGGCCCACATCGACTTTTCGCCATTCCCGGTCAACGATTCGATCCTGCTGTATGCCTCGCTGAAAACGAACGAGGTGACTTTTGTGGAGGACGAAGAAATTCCGAAGCGCAGGTTTTACATGGCGCAGCGACTGGATACCGGTTCGTACAAAACCCTTTCATTCCCTTACAGTTTCAACGATCCGGCGATGGACTGCGGGAACGGCGTGTTTTCTGAAGACGGAAGCCTGTTTGTGTTCAGCAAGTGTACCAAGGCCACACCAACCTCGAAAGCTTTTTGCAAGCTGTACCAGAGCAACTGCAAAAACGGGAAGTGCGACGAGCCGCGCGAAATGCCGTCGCCGATAAACGCAGCCGATTTCTCTACCTCCTACCCGTGTTTCGGAATTACCAGCCGCAAGGAAGAAGTACTGTACTTCTCTTCCAATCGCCCCGGCGGCAAAGGCGGGATGGACATCTGGTACTCGATCTACGATGCCAAAAAAGCAGCCTACAAATCGCCGAAGAATTGCGGCAAGGAGATCAACTCCACACGCGACGACATTTCGCCGTACTACAACACGGTGACGAAGCTGTTTTACTACAGCACCGAAGGACATGCGGGTTTTGGCGGACTCGATGTGTTCCGGACCGAAGGCGAACTGAAGCGCTGGAACAAGTCGAAAAACATGGGAATGCCCATCAATTCGCCTGCCGACGACCTGTATTACATCCAGCGGAAAGACAACGAGACCGGTTACATGGTTTCGAACCGCGAAGGAGGAATTGCATTGGAAAATGCTACTTGCTGCGACGATATTTATGAATTCTACGTCAAAAAGCCGGTGAACCTGTACGTGATCGGAAAGGTGACTGAGGAACAGGACGTTACGCAATCGACCGGTAAACAGGCTACGGGAATTATCGGACTGTACCTGGACATCGACAATAAACTGGTATTGGTAGATAAAGTTCCTCTGCCGCTTTCGAACGATTTTGAGTTTAAACTGAGTACGAACACCAAGTACAAGCTGATCACCGAGAAGGATGGGTTTTTCAGGACCTCAACGCGGTTTTCTACGGAAGGAAAGACCAAGTCGGATACCATTTACGTGATGCCGGTGCTGCGCCAGATCCCTTACGCCCCGATCATTGTAAAAAATATCTATTATCCGTTTGATAAGGACTATCTCACGGCTGCATCAAAAGTGATCATCGACACGACCATCTTCCAGATCATGGTCGATAACCCTGAGATCATTGTCGAGATCGGTTCGCATACTGACGGCCTCGGAACCAACGAATACAACGACGACCTGAGTCAGCGGCGCGCACAAAGTGTAGTGAACTACCTCATTTTGCAAGGCATTGCCGAAAACCGGCTTACGGCCAAAGGATATGGAAAACGGATCCCTATCGCTACCAACCAAAACCCTGATGGTTCAGACAACCCCGATGGCAGGCAGCGAAACCGACGTACGGAATTTAAAGTGATTGGGGTATTGCCGGGGGTGTCGGATATTATTTACGAGGAGTAATTATTTTAACCACAGAGGCACCGAGTTTTTCCACTGAGATCTCAGAGAAATTCTCAGAGATCTCTGCGTTGACCTCCGAGACTCTGCGGTTAAGAAAGAGTATTAACAATATATTTCGAATTCCAAGTAGCTCCTTATGGGTGGACAATTTGGAATTTGAAATTTGAAACTAAAAGAGGCCATCTTCTCAGACAGCCTCTCATTACACTACACGCGTCTCAATGTTTAGCCTAATCTTTAATCAGCTTCACATTTTTGTAGTCCGTTCCGTTTCCTCTTAATGTGATCATCATCACCCCGCTGTTCACCGAAGGATCGACGTTGAGGGTTACCTGGTTCGTGCCGGGAACTGCTTCAACTTCTTTTACCGCTACTGTTCTTCCTAATGCATCGGTCATTACCAGTTGCATCGTTCCGCTTTGTGGTGCCGTGAAGGTGCAGTTTACTACGGATGTAAATGGACTTGGTCCCACTTTCAGTTCCGGGTCGCCTGCAGATTTGGTTTCTTCTTTTACCGCAGTTATGAATTCCACATCGCTGATGCTGAATGCAATTTCTTCTTTCGCATCCGATCCTGCGGCGGTTCCATGACTGAATTGGATGGTGGTCAGATCTTTTGCGTACAAGCCGCCGCTGATCAGGTCTGAACGGAACTCATCAAAATAGATCACCACTTCCCTGCCTTTAGGATCGAGTTGAATGGTGTTCTTGAATTGTGCCCTCCAGTCGATGATCGAGTCGCGGGTCAGTTTTACAGTAAGCGCTCCGGTTCCTTTTGCAAAAAAGCGTACGGCATTGTGAGCGGTAAGGTCGGTGCGTTGCGCAGCCGAAGAACGGATTGCGCGGTACAGGATCAAATAGTCGTTACTGCTTGCAGTCACCTGCGCAGAACGGTACAGCGCAAAGTCGTCTTTGCCATAAGCCCGTGCCCCGTCGTTGGTAGTCTTGAATTCAGTTACCGTAGTATTGTTGCGGTCGTAATCCAGCGACCAGCCTCCGTCTGCAAGATACACTTGGTCAGTCTGGCGGTCTTCCAGGTACAGCGAGCCGTTAAACTCATACCCGTCTTGCACGTTGATCATAAATTCGTTCATCCCCTGCTGAACGTCAAGCGGGTATTCGCTCAGCTGGTAAGCAGCGTTCTCGTTCATTTTCTGTTCAAATACCAGTTTGGCATGCGTAGCAGCCGTACTGTTGAAGATGCTCACCTTCAGATCGCCGCCTATCCGTTCGCCGTGCGTAATGTACAGCGCCGGGATCTCATTCACGTTTACCTGCGTCAGCACGTTGCCGTTGTTCAGTTTACGGATCATATCAGCCACCAGTTTTTTGGTATACGCCGGTTGGGTTGCCCAAACCTGCATGTTGTACACCGCCTCATCGGCCTGGATCGAACGGATGATCCAGTTGGTCTGCAATGTAAGGTGGTCGCGTCCCTCTTTCTCCCCTACCGCAAAAGTCACCGCGTATTCAACCGCGCCGTTTTCCTGCTGCATGGTAAACATCGAGAAGTGATAGCCTTCTATTTCCACGTCTTCCACAGCGGTCATGGTTCCACCACGGAAACGGTCGCATACCGATTTAGTGTGATTGTAAGTTTCATTCACGGTTTTCAGTCCGAGTACCACCGCTTTTGCCTGGTTATGAACCACGTAATCCACAGAAAGCACATCTACCGCACGAGTGTAATCCAACAGATCCTCCGGTGAAGTCACGCGAAGCGTATTTCCCGGAACCAGCTCTGCCGGGATCATGTCACTCAGCTTTATCGCCGTTGATTTGGTGTAGCCTGAGCTTTTGAATACCGGTAGCGTGCTGTAGCTAACTTTAGGATCGTAGCTGGTTTTTATACGATTGAAGTCTCTTTTACTGATCAGGTCGCCGAGGCTTTCGCTCTCCAATCCGCCACCCGAACCGCTGCCTACTTCAGGAGATTCTACCACTACACTTAAGGAATGGGTAGAGAAACACTCGCCGTTGGCGCACTGCTGGCTTACGGTATATGTACCCGCTGCCAGGTAGCTTTTTACCGGGTTAGCCAGATTACTCGTGGTTTCGTCGCCAAACGACCAGATATGGCTTATGCCTTCCTGCGGATGAGACTGGAATACGAACTGGTTCTGCTCAAAGGACTGAACTGTATCCTGTACCGCGAACCCGGCATCGGGCATGGCAATTACCTGAATTTCCTTGCTGGTGCTGTGGCTTCCACCCGCACCGTGTACCATAAGTGTTACAGTATATTTTCCGGCTGTAGTATAGGTATGATTAGGCGCTGTTTCGGTTGAATATCCGCCATCACCAAAATTCCACTCGTAGTGAACAGGTGCAGTCCCGGTAGATTGATTGGTGAATGCAAATGCATTTCCTGAAGCGCACTGAGTGCTTTTGTTTACGCTGAATGCCGCGGTTGAAGGCGCATTAGGTTCTACCACCACAAATTTGGAAACCGTTTGTTTGCACTTGCCGTTCACCGTCACGTTTTGAATGATCTCGTAGGTTCCTGCAGATGAATAGGTTTTAGTAGGTGTATACGCTTCCGAGTCCGTGCCGTCACCAAAACTCCAGTAATACTGCTGACTGGCGGCCCCTGTGGGAGTGCATACAAAAGCGTTTCCGCTTAAGATCTGGGTGGATGTGTTTACTGTAAAACCTTTTACCGGGTCAGGGTTCACGGTAAATGAAATGCTGCTGCTGCTGGCTCCTCCCGGACCACTGGCGGTCAGGGTTACCATGTATGTTCCGGCTGCGGCGTAGGTCTTCGATGGATTGGCAAGTGTGGAAGAAGTTCCGTCGCCGAAATTCCAGGTATAATTCAGCGTGGGTTCACCTGCTGATTTGTTTACAAAGTTGAACTGGTTTACGCCAAGACACTGCTCTACTCCGTTGGCAGAAAAACCGGCAATGGTCACTGCATTGGCGTGTACTTTCACGTTCATCGACGCGCTGTCTTTGCAGCCTGCACCAGAGCTTACCACTTGTTTTACGGCATAGGTACCGGTTGCAGCATATACTTTCGACGGATTCACCGCCGCTGATGTGCTTCCGTCGCCGAAACTCCAGACGTAGGTATTTCCCGCTGCCGGATTCGTGCTGGTGAAGGTAAAGTTGTTGGCCGCAAGGCTCATGTTCACCGACGAAGCGGTAAATCCTTTTGCGGGAGCAGCATTTACGGTTACCACTGAGGTTTTGGTTGCTGTTCCGCCTGCGCCGGTAGTGGTGAGTGTAACTGAATAGGCACCGGTCCCCGCATAGGTTTTCGTAGGGTTGGCTTCGGTAGATGTGGTTCCGTCGCCAAAACTCCAGCTGTAGGTAAATGGTGCAGTTCCGTTAGAGGTATTGGTGAATGTGAATGAATTTGAAGACAAACACTGTGCGGTGCTGTTGGTAGTAAATGCAGCAACCGTAGGGTTGACCACCGGTGCACAACCGCTTACCGACGGTGTGAATTTCGCGTAGTGGTTTTCGCCGCCGTTCTGGATGTAGCTCAATGCAATGACCTGCCCTTCTATGTTTTGTTGATTGGCCGTTTTAACGATGTTGGCAAACGGGGCCATTACGGTTCCTTCAATCGCACCATTGCCCTGTACATTGAGTGTGGTGGTATTGTAGAAATTGTAGAGTATGTACGGACAGTTGCTGAAACCCACGCCGCCGTTGGTCCACGCCGCCCAGTTGTAAGTTCCCGGTGCATCTACATTGATGATCAGCACATGCGTGGCATCAGGCGAATTGTTGTAGGTGAAATTCTGGACATTGTTCATGTCTGTTCCTTTCAGGTTCAGGATGTTAGTGCCGGTTTTCAGGGTTATCTTCACCTGGTTGGGCAGGCCGGTGTGCGCAATGGTACCGCCATTTGGATTCGTAAGTGTTGTATTGTCGGTACACAAACTCAAACTACTTGAGTTGGTCTGCAGATTCTTGAATGCAGTTTCGAAATCGATCAGGTTTCCCTGGCAAACGGGATTGTTGGTGGCACTCACGCCCAGGTTCTGTGAATTGGCAGAAAGCATAACTCTCGGCGAACCGTTGTAATCGCTGCCCGGCGTGATGCGGATCGGCGAATAGGCGTTGTTCTGATCGGTGTACCAGGTTTTTGAAGTACCGCAACTGCCCACTTTTACGTAGCCGTTGTTGTTTACCTGGATGCCGTTTCCGCCGCTGTAGTTGATCTTGCCGCCCACCAAAAGCGAAACGGTAACCCCGTTTACCTTGAAGGTCCCGGTGTTGTGAACCGAAACCTGGTAGCTGCCGGTAAGCGACAAATCGCCGCCCATAGCCACCGGACCTTCCGTCTCGTTGCTTACGAGCGTGGCGCCGTTCTTCAGGAATACGTTGAAATCGAGTGCAGGTGCAGTAGGACTTTGTGCGTTAAGCAGGTATGCGGCAGAGCTTAGGAGAGAAATGCCGATGATACGAAGTAGTACTGTTTTCATAAGCCGAGAGTTAGTTTCCTTTATTCAAAGGTATTTCAGCTCTCTGCCGACTGAATTAAAATGTGATTAGAATGCGGGACGGTTGGTCGGGAGGTAGGTTTTGGGGTATGAAGTGTATGAATAAAACGGTGGAGGTGGCTAAGCCGGTGGAGGTCCCTCGCTGCGCTCGGGATGACG
>JAZKEZ010000097.1:0-9544 GCA_040386675.1 Bacteroidota bacterium
GGTTACGTCGTTTGGTCCGCATTCGTTTACGATAGGGGCGGTGGTTTCGTTGAGTGATGATTGATCCGATTTAACCGCAGAGGCACAGAGGTGGTCGCAGAGGGCCCTGAGTGTTTGTGTCATTTGCTAAAAACTCTTTGCGTCGTTTTCGGTTAAACTTCTTGTCAAATCCTATATTTGCAGCCACAGTTATGAATTCCGTCACCCTTCTAAACAGCACCCAGGTTAATCTTGCTTTAAAGCGGCTGGCGCGCCAGTTAGTTGAAAACCACGACGATTTCCACAATACCGTATTTCTTGGTTTACAGCCCCGCGGCATCCAGTTTGCAGAACGCCTGGTGCGCGAAGTCGAGCAGATCATTGGTAAACCGGTGAACTTCGGCAAGATCGACATCACCTTTCACCGCGACGATTTCCGCCGCGGCGAAGAACCGCTCAAAGCCAACCGCACCGAGATCAACTTCCTGATCGAAAACCGCCAGGTGATCCTGATCGACGATGTACTTTATACCGGACGCAGCATCCGTGCCGCACTCGATGCCATGCTGAGTTTCGGCAGGCCTGAGAAAGTGGAACTCTGCGTGCTCGTAGACCGCAGGTTCAGCAGACACCTTCCCGTTCAGCCCGATTATGTGGGCCGCCAGGTAGACAGCATCCAGTCGGAAAAGGTAACCGTGAAATGGTCGGAAACCGACGGCACTGACGAAGTAATCCTATTCACCTCAAAAACGGCAAATGACAGCACTATCGGTTAATCATCTCCTGGGGATCAAAGGACTTAGCCGCGAAGACATTGAGCTGATCTTCGAGAGTGCTGATACATTTAAGGAAGTGATCAACCGCCCGATCAAAAAGGTGCCTTCACTCAGGGACATTACCATAGCCAACCTGTTTTTCGAAAACTCGACCCGGACCAAACTCAGTTTTGAGCTGGCGGAAAAACGACTTTCGGCAGATGTGATCAACTTTTCGGCATCGGGAAGTTCGGTAAAGAAGGGCGAAACCCTGATCGATACTGTAAACAATATCCTGGCCATGAAGGTCGATATGGTAGTGATGCGCCACTCGTCTCCCGGAGCCGCATTATTCCTTTCCAAACACGTAAAAGCACGCATCATCAATGCCGGCGACGGTACCCACGAACACCCCACCCAGGCCCTGCTCGATGCGTTTTCGATCCGCGAGAAACTCGGCAGTGTAGAAGGCAAAAAAGTGGTGATCGTTGGTGATATCCTTCACTCGAGAGTAGCTCTTTCGAACATTTTCTGCCTGCAAAAATTAGGGGCTGAAGTGATGGTCTGCGGACCCACGACCCTGATCCCGAGATACATCCATGAACTTGGAGTAAAGGTTGAACACGATTTACGTAAAGCACTCAATTGGTGCGATGTAGCGAATATGCTTCGGGTTCAACTGGAACGCCAGGACGACAAATATTTTCCTTCCCTCCGAGAGTATTCCATGCTATTCGGACTGGATAAAAAACTGCTGGAAAGCCTTGACAAAGAGATTGTTGTAATGCACCCCGGACCGATCAATCGCGGAGTAGAAATTACCAGCGATGTGGCCGACAGCGGACAAAGCATCATTCTCGACCAGGTAGAAAACGGTGTTGCTGTTCGTATGGCAGTCATTTACCGTCTTGCAGAAAAAATAAACCGCGAATAAATCCTCTCACCATGACCATAAGCCCAGGCGAAAAACACCAGCTCATTACCTTCCCGGATTCTGCTATGACCCGGGCGCAGATCTCAGAAATGGCCGAATCGGTTTCATCAGCGACCGACGATCTGATCATAGACCTCAGTCGGGTGCAGAACGTAGATGCCCCAACGGTCGATCATTTTATCCAATCGGTAACTCCCCTGCTCGACGATCGCATTGTGATCCTGATCGGTGATGAGGACGCGCTTGAAAACCATGGTTTCCTGGCCGAAGAATTCCCGGTTACACCTACTTACAACGAAGCCATCGACTTCCTGTTCATGCTTCAGCTGGAAAAAGACCTGGGGCTCGACGAGTGAAGTTTGAAGTAACCATACTCGGGATCGGCGGTGCCTACGCTGCGCAGGAATCCAACTGCACAGGTGGTCAATGTCGACGACTACTTTTTCCTGGTCGATTGTGCAGAAGGCACCCAGATGCAAATGCGCCGCTTCGAGATCGGCATGCAGAAGATCGAGAACATTTTCATTTCCCATCTGCACGGCGATCATTACCTCGGACTGCCCGGCTACCTGCAAACGCTGCACCTGCTGGGGAGATCGAAAAAAATGACCATTCACGGTCCTGAAGCCCTGCAACGGCTCATTATGGACCATTTCACCATTACCAATTCCACTCCCCGTTTCCCGATCGAGTTTGTCACCGTTGCACACGAGCACAAGCTGATCTTTGAGAACAAACTGGTAGAAGTGTGGAGCATTCCCCTGAAGCATAAAATACCTACTACTGGGTTCCTGTTCAGGCAAAAGCCCAAACTGAGGAACATCATCACCAGTATGCTGAAGGAATACCGTATCCCGGTGTACTGGATCCAGCGGATCAAAGAAGGTGAAGACTACGTGCGTGAAAACGGCGAGGTGATCCCGAACCGCGAACTTACCCTGCCCCCGGCTGCACTTAAGAGCTATGCCTTTTGTTCGGATACCGCTTATAACGAATCGATCATCCCGATCATCCAGGGCGTGGATTTGCTGTACCATGAGGCTTCCTTCCTGGAAAACCTGCGCGACCGTGCCATCGAAACCCTGCATTCCACAGCTGCAGATGCGGGAAAAATAGCGACAGCCGCAAATGTCAAAAAACTGGCTATCGGTCATTTCAGTGCGCGTTACAAAGAGGTCGACGAGCTTGTATCACAGGCTAAAGAACTGTTTAACAATGTTGTAGCCACAGAAGACGGATTGGTATTGGAAGTTTGATCATGCATTTCGCCTATGCGAAAAATACCCTGATCAGGGTATAGTGCAGGGGTTCTGTTTTTGTAATTTAGAGCCGTTTTAGATAAGATGGGCGCAATACGAATTTTACTTGCAGACAGCAACCAGTTAATCCGGCTTGGATTACGCTCTGTATTCGCGCAAAATACTGGCTTCGAGATAATTGGAGAAGCAACATCCTCCAAGCAATTGCTTAAGAAGCTGAAGACACTAAAACCCGAAGTGGTCCTGATTGATTATACTTCGATTGATTTTTCGATTGATGTGATCCCGCAGGCCATCAACGCCAATCCCGCCGCTAAATTTGTAGCCATCACCCCTGAACAAAGCGGGATTACACTGGTAAACGCCATTCGTTCAGGAATCACCAGTTATATCAAAAAAGACTGTGATATCGACGAGATCATCGACAGTGTGAAGGAAACCGCTGCGGGCGGTAAGTTCTTTTGCGGAAAGATCCTTGAGACGATCCGTAAAGAGGCCATTGAGGTAGACAACATTGAGAACGTTGACTTCACCTGCGCCCCACTTACCATCTCTACCCGCGAACTGGAGATCATCCAGCTCATTGCCGAAGGGTATACCAACGACCAGATTTCAGAAAAACTGTTCCTGAGTAAGCACACCATCGCTACTCACCGGAAAAACATCATGGCCAAGCTTGGGGTAAATAACACCGCTGCCATTGTGATGTATGCGGTTAAAACGCAGTTGGTGAGCCCGAATAAGTTTTTGTTTTCGGCTTAACGTAGTCACACGATTGTCATGCAATTGTTACAAAATACATTGACAACTGTTTGACAAAGATTGACAAAGATTGACAATGTTTGACCATTGAATGACCCTATTATTCCGCAACCGGCTTACTCGGATCTTCCTTCTCCTTCTCAACCTCTGTATCCGTTTGGATCGGTGCCGTTGCCTTGCCTTTTGGAGGCAGAATGAACCGTACCTGCCAGCTCAGTCTTACGTTTACCGGCACACCTTTGCGTTGTCCGGCGGTCCATCCCGAAAGCGAGCGGATAACGCGAACCGCTTCTTTGTCGAGGTCTGCGCGTACGCCCTTTGCCACCGTTACCTGGTCCACTTTCCCTTCATCAGTGATCACAAACCTGCAGACCACTTTCCCGGAGAGTCCTTCTTTCCTGGCTTTTTTCGGGTATTTGATGTGCTCGTGGATGTATTTGGTCAGTGCCGCAGTACCTCCCGGATAGGATGGCATAACGCTCACCAGGTTGTAAACGGTGGTGTCTTTTGCTGCTTTCTGGGCCATCGCCGCGGTTGGCGCTGCAATCAACAGGATCCACAACAACAGTGAAGTACAGGTTTTACGATAAAGCATAAGTCTTATGAATGAGCGACGAAATAATACTCCTCTTTCTGTTCGTAGCAGCGTATAAACGCCTCGCGCGACATCGGTAGTTTCTTCGAGGTAAAGTTTTTAAGCGTAGATATCTTCAGCTGTACTTCTCCGGTCATAAAATCAAACAACTCACCGGGTTGTGTTCCGTAGTAGTTGCTGGCTCCGAGTCCGCATTCAAAAACCACTACCGGGCGGTTTCTCCGGAGTGTTTCAACGGCGCCTTTCAGCACCCCAAATTCCGCACCTTCCACGTCGATCTTTACCAGGTCGATGCGTTCGGTTGCAGGAATCAGTTCGTCGAGCGTTTTTACTTCCACGTCAATTTCCTCGATCTCGGGACTGGCCACGGCGTATTCCCGCTGCCTGATGCCGCTGTAGGCCGGTGCATTGGTCACGTGTTTGAATTTCACCTGACCGGGTTCATTCGAAAGTGCATAGGGAAAGATGGTCGCCTTGCCGGCAAACCGGGTTACCAGGTCGTTGTACATGGCCGGGATCGGCTCGAATGCATAATGACGACCGTTGGGAGCAAGATCTACCATAACCTGCAATATCTCGCCTTTGTGACAACCGATGTCGATACAGTTTGAACCGGGTTTAAGCACATCGCGGAGAATACGCAACGTAAGTCGGTCGTACTGCAGATTCTTGGTAATATCCAGTCTCAGGAAGGTCAGCACGGAACGAACAAAATCCTTTAATCCCATAGTTTTTTAACGCTGTTACAGGCATTTAGCCGGTTGAGGCCGCAAACTTGCAAAAAAAAGTTGATTTTGTTGAGGGGTTGGGTTGTTGAGGGGTTGATTTGTTGAGTTGTTGATTTGTTTGGAGTGCAGCTGTTTATAGAAAGTGGTGATTGAGCTTATCAAAATCACATGACTTCGACAGGCTCAGTCACCAACTTTACAGAATTGTCTAAACTGTCTAAACCATCTAAACTGTCTGAACCATCTAAACCGTCTAAACTATCTAAACCGTCAAACCATTTAACCATTTAAACATTTAAACATTTAAACATTTAAACATTTAAACATTTAACCCTTTAACCCCCTTTTCAAGACTTCTGCATCATCCCCATTGCGCGCAGCGACAAATACACTGCTGCAAAAACGACGCTGCACACCATAAACACCGTAGCGTAAGGCCAGTGCAGGATCTTGAATATAGCGGTGGTAATGGCCAGAGCCGCCGCGGTGGCTCCCAGTCCGTTTTCCCATTTAGCTCGGGCAATGGTGGTTTCTTTTGCCTTTACCACTCCCAGCAACGGGAAAAACAACAGGGCAAGCAACAGCGAACCGCATACCAGCAGGAGGTTTGCCCCCGGCCAGTGCATGATCTTAAAAAGTGTACCGGTAATAACAGGAACCAGGGCTGCAATAGCCACCGGAGTGAGCATCTTTTTCATGATGTAGTAGTTTTTAAAGGTTAGCAGGAGTTTGGTCTCCCTTTCGATCTCTGCGAGTTCTTCTTCATAAAACCCTTTGATCACCGTTTGGTAATGGTGTTCAAAGTTTGCCCCCGGTTCAAGCGTATGCTCCAGGATACAGCAAACATGATCCACCAGGTCGTTCTGCAGATGTTCCATACTGATACCGCGGCCGGCGATATCGTTATGGATAAACTCGATTTGCGAATCACTAAGCTCGTACATCAGCGCATTCCGGGTTTCAGGTCAAGAAGAATTGCCATGGTATCCATGAAGGCAGCAAGTTCACTCAGCTTCTCGCGGTTCCTTGTCTGCCCCGCCGGACTCAGCCGGTAGTATTTTCTTACCCTTTTGCCAATGTACTCGGTCTCTGTGACCAGCAGTCCTTCATTCTCCAGTGAATGAAGGGTTGGATAAAGCGCTCCCTCGGTAACCTGGATCTTATCGAGAGTAAGCTCTTTAACCTTTTGGGTAATCTCGTAACCATACATCCTATCGTTATCGGCCAATAACTTCAGCACAATGGTTTTAAGTGTACCCTTTACCAATTCTGATGAAAACATGTTTTCTGTAAATTTACTTTCACAAACATACATAAGAATCCAATGCATTTGACTTCAGGGTACATTTTTTTTGCAAAATCTCCACTTACCCGCAAACCCATCAACAATTCAACACATCAACAAATCAACCCCCAACAAAATAACCCCCGGTCCTCCCCGTTAGAGCATCTATTTATTTACTTTGTCGTCCGTTTAATCCACCAGAATGTTAAGACCCCTACTTCTTGTCACCCTGATCAGTACTGGCCTCTCGGCTGCCGCGCAACCCAAGCCGTCGATCAATTTCAGGACACTGCAAACAGGACATTCGGCACGCGAGGCGGCACTGGGCGGAAGAGTGCTCGCCATTGAGGACCAGGATCTTAACCTCGCCGTCTTTACTCCTTCACTGTTAAGTAAATCGCTGGATAACACCCTTGCCTTCAATTACGTAAACTACTTTTCAGACATCAATTTCGGATATCTTTCTTACGCAAAATCACTTAAGGATCAGCCACTTACCTTTTCCGGAACAATCCGTTACTTCAATTATGGAAAAACCCAGGAAACCGATGAGTTCTTCAATACCTATGGCACTTTTTCCAACAACGAATATGTGATTCAGGGCGGTGCTGCCTGGCAGATGGATACCAATTGGAGAGTGGGTGCCAACCTGAAGTACATCCACTCCAGCCTGGCCGGTTACGGCGCTTCGGCTATTGCCACGGATGCTTCGGTGACTTACTTCGATTACAAGCGATTGTTCGGGGCCAGTTTCGTGATCACCGATCTTGGTGTGGTGACTAAGAATTACAACGGGCAAAAAGGCGGCCGGCTTCCTTTCGATGTAGCGATCGGTCTTTCGAAAAAACTCGCAAAATCGCCGTTGCGATTCAGTCTGACGCTCGATAACCTCACTACCTGGGACCTGACCTATACCGATCCTAATGTTCAGCAGCAGATCGATCCGCTAACCGGAGAGGTAAAGACCGAGAAGACACCGTCGTTTGGCAACAAGCTGTTCCGACATGCATACGGCGGCACAGAGATCGTGTTCAGTAAGAATTTCCATATCCGTGTGGGGTACAATTACCGCCGCCGCCAGGAGCTGAAAATAAACGATCGTGCAGGTACCGTAGGACTTAGCTGGGGATTTGCGATGCGCATTTCCAAATTCCAGCTCAGTTATGCCCGGACCAAATATCACCTAAGTTCGCCGAGCAATCATTTCACACTTAGCACAAACCTTTCTACCTTCGGCAAAAAATAGCCGATGTCGCGTAGAATCACCATTGCCATAGACGGATATTCCTCCTGCGGGAAAAGCACCTTAGCCAAAGACCTGGCCGAACGACTGAATTATGTTTACATAGACAGCGGAGCCATGTACCGCGCCGTTACGTTCCATGCCCTGAGCAACGGTTATTTTGCCAACGCAACGCTTGATATTCCGGCACTCATCGCCGACCTCCCGAAACTTCGCGTCAGCTTCCTGTATCACCCCGATACCCATTTGGGAGAAACCCTGCTGAACGATAAGAACATTGAGAACGAGATCCGTTCGATGGAAGTGAGCAAACTGGTGAGCACGGTGAGTAAGATCCCCGACGTTCGTCACCTGCTCGTTAAATTCCAGCAGGAACTGGGCAGCGGAAAAGGTGTGGTAATGGACGGCCGCGACATTGGGACCGTAGTATTTCCCCACGCAGAACTCAAGCTTTTCCTGACCGCGCGGCCCGACATCCGCGCCCAGCGCCGTATGCTCGAACTTTCGGAAAAAGGACATCACATTTCGTACGAAGAAGTACTCGAAAACCTCAACCACCGCGATTTTGAAGATACGCACCGCGCACTCGATCCGTTGGTACAGGCTGATGATGCCGTTTTGGTCGATAATTCTGAACTCAGCAAAGACGAGCAACTGCAGTTATGCATGAATCTGGTACTTCAACGTGCGGAAGAACCGGTAAACTGATTACTTTCACGCAGGAAATCCGGTAAAATGACACTTCGCACCTGCTTACTTTTTATTCTTTTCTCAGGCTCATTTGCTACACTTTCGGCCCAGAATCCTAATCCGGGATATGCCAATGTAGACAACAACCTCAACAAGATCCCGAAAGTGTTCGTGGGCATTACGCCGCTGGCTGCGGAATACCGCCAGGGTATTTCATTCCGTCCGGGAATACACCTCAACATCCGGGGTGAACGCTTCGGTGAATTGCAATTGAACGGGACCTATACCCCAGACGCATTGGTCGATGTTCCCAAACAGCCTTTCGGTCCGACGTACCGCTGCAATTGCGCCGAAAACAACATGACCGCATTTACCGGTGCCGACCTGTCGTATACCTATTATCTCTTTAAACGCGAGCCGGTAAAGAATTACCGCATGAAACTCCAGGCGCCGAAACTGAGCGCGGAAGCTCCTTATTACAGTAAGGGAATTACCGAAAAACTACAGGGAAAAGTGCAGCACCTCTATGGTCTCCGTCTGGGTGCGGCTTACCAGAAAGGCAGTTTCTACCTGCTGAACAGCAAGCGCACACTGGCGTATTCAGGATTTGAGCAGCAACTTGCCTTCGTGGGCTTCAGCCGCACCAACATCGGCCGGATGTACCGCAATTACGACGACTACGGCATTACCGGGAAGAACATTCACAGTCAGCTTTACGCGGATGTATTTTACGCTTTTAATCAGGATTTTGATGTAGAAGCCATCGCACTGTACGACTCGCAGGGACGTCTGAGAAAAAATGATCCGGTGGCTGTTCCTTACGGATTCAGGGTCGGTGCCACGGCATACAACTACGGTTTCCGCTCCCGGGCAGCGATCTATACGAATATCGAAGCCGGAATTCGTCCAACCTTCGAGGACCTCGCCAACGGACTTTACATTGGCGTGAAGATCGGGGTCGGCTTTGGTTTCGGTAAAACCCGCGTATACTACATCTCAAACGGACAGAACACCTCACCGAACGGCAAAGCGGCCAACATCGAAGGCAACGGAAAATACCGCGATCGTGGTTTTATCGGTCGGATCTTCAAGCCGTATAGGCCGTTGAAGATGGTGAGACACAGATACGGGAAGTAGTTAAGAAGTAAGAACTAAGAATTAAGAGTTGGGGAGCGTGCTAAATTGGTAGACTGTCATCTTGAGCGCAGCGAGAGACCTCACCTTAATTCAGCATCCCCAAAAAATCCAAGCAACGTCCTCATCACCCCTTCCAGTATCGTATCCGGGCAGCTGGCTCCGCTGGTGAGCACAATG
>JAZKEZ010000097.1:9554-12591 GCA_040386675.1 Bacteroidota bacterium
GGAAGTTGGTTGTTGTTTGCAGCGTTTTGCTGTGGTAATCGAAATGGCGGATCTCGTTGCGTGAAACGATCTCTTCTGCCGATTTAATGAAGTACGTCGGGAATTTTGAAGCGCAAAGATCGACGATATGCGAGGTATTGCTGCTATTGTATCCGCCTACCACAATCGCAAGGTCGGCATCTGTTTTCAGCAGGCTGTAGGTCGCTTCCTGGTTATCGTTGGTGGCGTAACACAGCGTGTCGCGGGTATCTGCAAAATGCCGGCGGATCTCTCCTTCTCCATATTTGGACACCATTACCTGACGGAAAAAATCGGCGATTTCCTGCGTTTCACTGGCCAGCATGGTGGTCTGGTTCACTACGCCTACTTTGGTAAGGTCGCGCTGTAGCTCAAATCCTTCAGAATAGCGGTTCTGAAACTCGGTGTAAAAATCGGCTTCGGGCAGTTCGCCGGTAATGTAAGCGGCCAGTCGCCTGCTTTCCACGATGTCTTTCACCACGATAGAATGCCCGTTGGCGGCAGCATGCGAGAAAGTAGCGCGCGTTTCTTCGTGCTTCGGTTTGCCGTGAATAATAATGGTATACTGGTCGGAACTTAACTTCTCTGAACGGTTCCACACCTTTTCCACGAAGGGACAGGTGGTGTTGTAGGTCTGGATGTCGATGTTTTTCCCGGTAAGGAGTTTTTCGATCTCTATCGTGGTACCAAATGCCGGGATCAGTACCACATCCTCAGGTGTGAGCTCGTCCCAGTCCATCAGCATATTCCCTTCGGTATCCATGATGAAGCGGATACCGTTCTCCAGCAGATCCTGGTTCACGGCCGGGTTGTGGATCATCTGGCTCAGCAGGAAGATCCTTTTGCCTGGGTTTTCGGCAATCGCCTTGTAAGCCCGTTCTATCGCATTTTCAACGCCGTAGCAAAACCCGAAGTGACGGGCGAGGTAAAACCTCACCGGACCGAAATCAAGCAGCGTCGGACTAAAATCCTGTTTGCGCGGATCGGCAGCTTTACGGTCGCTTTTAACCTTCGCAATAAATTCTGAGCGGTAAAACTGTGGGATCTCGAACGATTTCATGGCTTACTTTCTCAGGCTGTTGAAAAAACCGGCCAGCTTTTCTTTCTGAATGGCGGTGAGTTTCGCGTCTTTGTGAGTCCAGGTGTATGAGCTCAGGGGCATTTCGCCCTCCTCCACCAGTTCGGCACATTCTTCGAGTTTGTGTTCGGCTTTGCGTTCAGTATAACTCCCCCAGGCCGAGAAATTCAGTTCTTCCCTGCCCTCGTTTATGTGATGCTTCAGCCACCAGCTTACCGGCGCAATGTCGCTGTACCAGGGATATTCGGTGGTGTACGAATGACAGTCGTAACAGGCGCTTTTCAGCAACGCGGTGATCTCTGCGTCAGGTTTCACACGGTTAATGAAGTCTTCCGAAGGTTCGGCAATCGGGTTGCGCTTGTCGATGCGGAAAAACTGCATCATCAGTACTAGTGCCACAACGGCTATCAATATTCGTTTCAGGATCATGAGTCAATGAGTTTCTATCGTTGTTCAATTTCCTGCCATACCGGCAAGGTGCGCCTGGTAACCGTTGCTCTCGATCGATGCAATCTTGTGGTTCACTTCGTCCAGCAGCCCCTGCTTGTAGTCTGAGATCTTTTGCTGGATGGCCTTGTCTGAAGAACCGATGATCTGCGCAGCAAGGATACCGGCATTCTTAGCGCCGTTCAAAGCTACTGTAGCTACAGGAACTCCCGATGGCATCTGCAAAATAGAGAGTACCGAATCCCATCCGTCGATCGAATTGCTCGATTTGATCGGCACACCGATTACCGGTAGCGGACTCAGCGAGGCCACCATTCCCGGCAAATGTGCCGCACCGCCGGCTCCGGCAATGATCACATTCACTCCGTTGTTGTGTGCGTTTTTAGCAAAGGCAAACATCCGTTCGGGCGTGCGGTGTGCACTCACCACCGTTACCTCGGTTTCGATTCCAAAATGCTCAAGGATCGCCGCAGCGTCTTTCATGATCGGAAGGTCCGAATCCGAACCCATTATGATGCTCACTTTTGCCATTATGCTATAACCTTTAATTGATCTTTGATTCGTTTTGCCGTGTTTACCGCTTCTTCCAGCCCATCGGCCAGTACAGTAAAGTGTCCCATTTTACGGAACGGTTTGGTTTGCTTCTTTCCGTAGATGTGGAATTTTACGCCAGGGGTGGTCAGCGCTGCCTGCATCCCTTCGTATTTCACCGCACCGGTGTATCCCTGTTCGCCAAGAATGTTCACCATTACAGAAGCACTTCGGTTGGCCGTATTTCCCAGCGGAACGTTGAGTACCGAGCGCCAGTGCTGCTCAAACTGTGAGGTCACGCAGCTGTCTATCGTATGGTGACCGCTGTTGTGCGGCCTCGGCGCCACTTCATTGATGAGGAGCTGGTCGTTTTCATCGAGAAACAGTTCTACGGCAAGTAATCCGTTGATGTTGTAAGCTTTCAGTGTTTGTTTGGCCAGTTGCAGTGCTTTTTCGCGAATCTCATCGCTTACCTGCGCCGGACAAAACAAAAACTCCACCAGGTTGGCTTCAGCGCTGAACTCCATATCCACCACATCAAAGGCCACCGGCTCGTCGTTCATCGCCGATTGGGCAACGATCACGGCCAGTTCCTTTTTGATGTTTACGAGCTGCTCGATCACCGATTTGCCGGGAAGCAACTGGTCCAGGTCTTCTGCCGACCGGATGATCTTAACGCCTTTGCCATCGTAGCCTTCGGTACGCGCTTTCTGGACAAAAGGATAAGGCATTTTTCCTGATGCGACCATGTCTCTGATGTCCTGTTCGGTATCCACCAAAAAATAGCGTGCAGACGGTAAATTATGCTGCATGTAGAATTGCTTCTGTAATCCTTTGTCCTTAATAATATCCAGTACATCAGGATCAGGATGAACCTGTACACCGTGTTTGTCGCGTAATTCACGAAGCGCATCGGTATTCACGTGCTCAATCTCTACGGTGATGACCGTACAGTCTTTCCCG
>JAZKEZ010000097.1:12601-20049 GCA_040386675.1 Bacteroidota bacterium
CACGATCGACAGCGAGTGGCGACGCTTCAGCGGATGCTCCTCGGCCAATGGATTCACCCGGCTGATCGAGACCATCCCGCTGGCGACCACGCGCATTTCCTTACGCTTGATCGCCTCCGGCATGAGTTCCACTCCCACCACAGACATCAAGACTCCGGAGCCGAAGGCCATGAAGCCCGCCACCATTTTTTTGGGAATGCTTAAGAAGTATCCGGCGAGAGCGCCGACGAGCAGTGCGGATCAGGATCGAGCACTTTTGTATAAATATCGTAATCGGCCGTAGAAAGGATGAGCATTTTGCCCAGTTGTCCGCCGCCAAGAATACCAAGCTTGAAAGAAGGATCAGAAATAAATGTATGCATTCATCTGTGAATTGGCGGCAAAGATAGAGTTAAGAGTTAAGAAGTAAGAGGTAAGAGGTAAGAAGTGTTTGGAGTCTACCATCTTAAAAGCGCTCCATTGCAAAAATCGTCATCCCGAGCGCAGCGAGGGACCTCCCCCATCTACCTCAATCTCACTTCCCTATAATTCACTTACCCCAGCCTCACCTCCCTATAATCCGTATACACCGGACAAAACGTAAGGTGATTGAGATGGCCGCGCTGTAAAAAGTCAATTCCTATAAAGTTGATGCCCAGTTTTTGGGTGGTTTCGTAGTCGTACAGGCTGTCGCCGATGTAGGTGATGCGGCTGATTGTCTTGCTGCCGGCGATCTTGTCGATGAGTGCCTGGGTAAATGAAGGTTTGTCGTGGTGAAGATCACAGCCGATCAGCTCGATGTCATTTACATCGATCCCGGCCAGTTCGAGCTTGAAACGCGCTACTTTTTCCCATCCGCCGGTTGCAACTCCCACGATCGTATCGGGTTCTGATCTTAATTCTTTTATAAACCGCGCAGCTCCGGGTATTTCATCAAAAAACCCGGGAGTGTGCCGGTATTTGTGCATCAGCTCAACAATGAACTGGTCCTGCATTTTACTGCGGTCATCCTCCTTCGGGTCATCACCCGTGATCTTCCGGAACATATGGTGAAACACCGCTTCATCCGTCGGGTGCTCGCATTCCTTCCAGTACGGATAGTCCTTCTCCACCTCGATAAACCGGCTCAATGCCTTCAAAAAGCAATTGTCGCCGCTGTAAAAGGTCTGGGTAAGTGTTCCGTCTACGTCAAATATTACGAGGTGCATTTCTTTTAATTTTTTTTAACCGCAAAGGGCGCAAAGTTTTTAGCGCAAAGAGCACAAAGGTGTCATCGAAAAAAATGTCATCTCAAAAGAAGCGTCATCTCGAGCGCAAAAATGTCATCTCGAGCGCAGCGAGAGACCTCCCAATGTTTACCTCACCGCCCATAACTATAACTCGCGCCCTCCTTCATCGACCCGTCATTACCGGCCTTAACAACCAGACTCCCAGGTTTGATCGTATAGCGGATGTATTGCGGATAATCGTGTGAGGCATTGATGAAGACCATAGACACCTGTGCGTGTGCCTCTTTGCCGCTTACCATTTCTTTGGTAGTAAATATGCGTTCGGCCTTATACGTTATTGGTAAGTTTTCTTTCTGTCCGATGCGAGAACGTTCATATAGGAAATCGCCGTTTTTAAGCACAATGCGCAGTTTTTCAACCTGGATTTTTTGTCCTTTGGAGTTTTTCCAGATCCCGCCTTCGGCAAGCGTATCGTTCACTATTTTCCATTCCTCGTAGGAGGCATCATTATTGGTAGCGAGTTTCCAGGTCCCTTCAAGGTTGCCAAAATAGGCGTACAGGTTCTCCCTGCGTTGGGAATATGAGCAAAGACAAATGGAGAGCAGTAGGATTGTTAAACTATTTTTGATCATTTTCGGGATTCGTTAGGCCACTAAATTACACTTTCATGCTCAACCCAAACCACCTGTTTCCACTAAATTTTAAAGCATTAGTCCTGCTGCTGGGCTTTGGTTTGACTGTATTTCATGGGGTTTCGCAGGTGCGCAACTATTCGGGTGTGGCCACAGACATTAAAACGGGAAAGGTGCTTTTCACCGCCAAATTCAACGAGAAAAGGATCAACGGGAAACTCGAAAGCATGGAAACCCAGTATTTTTCTGCAGATGGAAAAGTGAAGATCGCGGTAAGAAAAGTGCTGTTCAGGAACAATCCGTATGCACCCAATTTTGTGTTCCAGAACCTGCGCACCGATGCCACCGAAGTGATGACCACCGAAGGAACTACCGCTGAACTGCATTTCAAGAAAAACGGAGACACCAAGCCGGTAAAGAAAACCATTACGGTTCCGGGAGTGATGGTGGCAGATGCCGGACTGGTATCGCTTATCCTCGACCGCTGGGGCAACCTGAAAGCAGGGAAACAGGAAGGACTCAACATCATTGTGACCAGCCGCCTCGACTACTATCACTTCATCCTGTATGAAAAGAGTACAGACGCCGACCGCAAAGCCGGTCATACCCGGATCATCTTTGTTTCCGACAACTGGTTTGTACGGAAGGTGATCGATCCCATTGAAATGGTTTTCGAAAACAGCACCAAACGCCTCATCCGTTTTGAAGGCGCCACTAACCTCACCGACCAGGACGGAAAGCAGTTTACTTCTGCCATAATTACCTATCAATTCGAGAACTAGTGCTCAATTGATTAAATTTGGTCCCCATTCCGAGATTACGCCTTGAAAAAAATACACAAGCTCGTCATAGGTTCATTTATAGGACCGTTCCTGATGACTTTCTTCATTTCTCTTTTTATCCTGATCATGCAGTTCCTGTGGCTGTATATCGACGACCTTATGGGCAAAGGGCTGGAGTGGTACATCATTGCCGAATTCCTCCTGTACGCCTGCGCCAGCCTGGTGAATCTTGCGTTGCCGATGGCTATTCTGCTCAGCAGCATCATGACCTTTGGAAACCTGGCCGAGCAATACGAGCTGGTGGCCATGAAATCTTCAGGACTTTCGCTCATCCGGATCATGGGTTCGATGATCGCCCTGGTGACGTTACTAACGTTTGGTGCTTTTTGCTTTGCCAACTGGATCACACCCGTTTCGTACCTGAAATCGCGTTCGCTGCTTTGGGACATTACCGAGAAAAAGCCCGCACTTGAACTGCGGCCGAACGTATTTACCAATCTCGGTACCTTCTGCATCCGCATCAAAGACAAGGACCAGGAAAAAAACATACTGAAAGACGTACTCATTTACGACCAGACCAATGATTACGGTGGCAACCGCAGGGTGATCCGTGCACAGTGGGGAAAAATGTCGAAAAGTCCCGACGGACGATCTCTGGTGATGAGCCTGCACCACGGTACCAACTACGAGGAACTGACCAAAACGCCGCGGGTAGAAAGCTCGAACCCGTTGATGATCAATGATTTCAAGCAGCAGGACATCCGGATCGACCTAAGCGGACTTAACTTCCAGCGATCAGACGAAAGCCTGTTCAAAGCAGGACATAAAATGCTTAACATCAACCAGATATCCTACGTTCAGGACAGTCTGAAAAGAGATTACCACAAGCGCGACGTGGAGCACACGCAATACATGAACCGCAGCTTCTTTATTGCCCGCGATACGCTGAAACTAAAGGTAAGCGCTGTTGATTCGCTGCCCCCGACCGTAAAAGACACCAGTTTTGTTCTAAGCAACTACGAGGTGGCACAGAGCAACCTGCGAAACGCAGTGGGTTACCTTGAGCGGCAGATCCAGGACGATAACGACCGCGCCGAGCAATACCGCCATTACCAGGTGGAAACCCACCGGAAATTCACGCTTTCGCTGGCCTGTTTTGTACTGTTTTTCATCGGGGCACCGCTGGGCGCGATCATTCGTAAAGGCGGCCTCGGACTTCCTGTGGTATTTTCAGTGGTGTTCTTCCTGTTGTTCCACATCCTTTCCATTACTGGCGAAAAAATGGCGGTAGCAGGTGCATTGCCGATGGCAGTCGGAATGTGGCTGAATATCATCGCTCTTGGTCCGATCGCCGTTTTTCTGACCATAAAGGCCAAAAACGATTCACCTTTGTTTGAGCGTGACACCTATGTCCGCCTGTTGAAAAAAATCGGTTTACTTAAAAAGAAAAAGCATGCGGATACTGCAACTCTGCCATAAACCGCCACTCCCGGCAGTAGATGGCGGCTGCATCGCCATAAACAACTTTTCAGAAAGCATACTTCAGCTTGGACACGAACTTAAGATCGTGACCCTGAGCACCGACAAACATCCTTTCCTGGAAAACGTTATTCCCCTCTCCTATCGCCAGAAAACGCAGATAGAAGCGGTATATGTAGATACCCGGATCAACCTGGTCGATGCCTTTTCGAGTATCATAACGCAAGACAACTACAACGTGAGCCGGTTCTTTTCGGTAGATCTTGATATCCGCCTGAAAAACATTCTGCGCAAGAAGAATTTCGACATTGTTCAGCTCGAAAGCCTGTTCATGACACCGTACATTGCCACGATCCGCAGGGCTTCGAAGGCAAAAATCATCCTCAGGTCGCACAACCTGGAGTACAACATCTGGCAGCGACTGGCCCAACAGGAAGTGAGCAAGCCTAAAAAAATGTACCTGAAGTACCTGGCCAAACAGCTCAAGGCATACGAGATCGATCAGATGAACGAAGTAGACGGCGTGATCTCCATCTCCTCTACCGATCGCGACAAATACCTGCAAATGGGCTGCCTGAAACCCATTGTCTCCGTTCCGACGGCCATAGACACCACACGCTACGAGCCTCGTGAAAGCATCAGTCACCAGCCCACCATTTTCCACATCGGGGCCATGGACTGGGCACCGAACAAGGAAGGCATCAAATGGTTTCTGGAAGAAGTCTGGCCCATTGTACTGGCCAAACATCCCAAAGCCAGGCTGGTACTGGCCGGGAAAGAGCTCGATTTTGTAAAGACCGAATTTGGTGGAAAGCATAAACACGTACAGTTTGTGGGCGAGGTAGAAAATGCCATCGATTTTATGCGCAGCAACGACATTATGATCGTGCCGCTGCTTTCCGGAGGAGGAATACGCATCAAGATCCTTGAAGGAATGGCGCTGGGTAAAACCGTGGTATCCACCAAGATAGGCGCGGAAGGCATCAACGGGAAAAGCGGGGAACATTTCCTGCTCTCGAACGACGCCACCGAGTTTGCCAACAACCTGCTACTGGCACTTACCGAACCGCTGATCTGCCAGGAGATCGGTGAACACGCACGCAAATTCATCCAGGAACATTTTTCTTTCGAGGTACTGAACCGGAAGGCCGATCAATTCTACAACAAGATCACCGCCGAATGAAGTTATTCGTACTCCTCAGCCGGGTGCCTTATCCACTCGAAAAAGGCGATAAATTAAGGGCATATCACCAGTTGAAACTGCTCCACGAGAAGCACGAGATCTTTTTGTGCTGCCTGAATTTTGGCCGCACCGAGCCCGATGCAGAGGAGAAACTCAAAGAAATTTCCACCCACCAGGCCATCATCAACCTCGATTTCCTGCTCCTTCCTTTCTTTATGCTGCTGGCATTGTTCAGCCGCAAGCCGTTACAGGTAGGATACTTTTTCCAATGGTCGGCAATGATACGGATCAGGAAGCTGATCGCAGCCTGGCAGCCAGATCACATCTACGCACAGTTGCTGCGCACGGCAGAATATGTGAAAGACCTGCACCACATTCCCAAGACCATCGATTACCAGGATTGTTTTTCTGCAGGCACTGCGCGCCGCGAAAAGCGATCAAGCTGGCTTACCCGTCCGATCTGGGCCAGTGAAAAACGACGGCTGAAATACTACGAATACATCTGTTTCGAGTATTTTGAAAACAAGACCATCATCAGCCGGCAGGACCGCGACGCGATCCCGCACCACCTCAATAAAGACATTGTGATCGTAAGCAACGGCGTGGATCTGAAAGGATTTACACCGCTCCACATTCCGCGGACCACTGATCTGCTTTTTACCGGCAACATGAGCTATCCGCCCAACGTGGCCAGTGTGCTGTATCTCGTTGAAAAGATCCTTCCCGAGATCAGGAAAAGCATACCGGCCGTAACGCTTACCATTTGCGGCGCCGAACCGGCAAAAGCAGTGAGAGACCTGGCTTCGGATCGGGTAATTGTGACCGGCTGGGTAAAAGACATCTCGGCGGTGTACCACACTACCCGCCTGTTCATTGCCCCCATGCAGATGGGTGCCGGCTTGCAGAACAAACTTCTCGAAGCCATGGCCTGCGGCGTGCCCTGTATTACCTCTGCCCTCGCCGCCAACGCACTGCTCGAAAGCCCTGATGAAGTACTGCTGATCGGTCATTCCCCGGAAGATTACGCACAGAAAGTAGTAAACCTGCTGAGTAATGCTGATGAAATGGAAGCACTCGCACAGAAGGGACGAAAGTTCGTAATGGAGAACTATACCTGGGAACAGGCAGTAAAGCCTTTGGAAGAACTGTTTGAGAAGTCGTAGTTTTTTTAAGCGCAAAGGGCACAAAGGATAGCGCAAAGGACGCGGAGACAAGGACTTAGCGGCCTTTGTGCAAACTCTTGGCGTTCTTTGCGGTTAACCTCTAAATCCGCATTAAATTCGCACCACATTTTACATTTATGACTCAGGATATAAAACTCGACTCTATCGAAGAGGCGATTGCAGAAATAAAAAAAGGTAAAGTCATTATAGTCGTTGACGATGAAGATCGTGAGAACGAAGGCGATTTTATCGCAGCAGCAGAAACCGTAACACCCGAAATGGTGAATTTTATGGCCACACACGGCCGCGGACTGATCTGCACCCCGCTTACCGAAGAGCGTTGCAGGGAACTCGACCTGAACCTGATGGTAAGTAACAACACCGTGTTGCACGAAACCCAGTTCACCGTTTCGATCGATCTGCTCGGACACGGCTGTACTACCGGTATTTCGGTTCACGACCGTGCAAAGACTATTAAGGCGCTGGTTTCTCCTGACACCAAACCTTCTGACCTGGGCCGCCCGGGACATATTTTCCCGCTTCGTGCAAAAAATGGCGGAGTACTGAGACGTACCGGTCACACCGAAGCTTCTGTCGACCTTGCAAGAATGGCCGGTTTCCAGCCTGCAGGAATTTTGGTTGAGATCCTGAACGAAGACGGATCAATGGCGCGCTTGCCGCAGCTGGTGGAAGTAGCGAAACGTTTTAATCTAAAGATCATTTCGATCGAACAACTGATCCAATACCGCATGAAGCACGAAACCCTGATCGAACGCCAGGTGGCCAACGTAAACATGCCTACCCAGTGGGGTGATTTCAAGCTCACTGCTTACCGCCAGACTACTAATGATATGGAGCACATTGCCCTCACCAAAGGAACCTGGGAGAAAGATGAGCCTGTACTGGTGCGGGTACACTCGAGCTGTATGACCGGTGATATCTTCGGATCATGCCGCTGCGACTGCGGTCCGCAACTTCACCGCAGCATGGAGATCATCGAG
>JAZKEZ010000098.1:0-4818 GCA_040386675.1 Bacteroidota bacterium
GCACCCGGAGGAAGCTGGGAGGAACGACCAGATCGCCGAACGGGTCGCAATGTTGCGAGTGACGCGCAGTGAAGGAAACGAAGCGACAGTTTCTTTGGTCTTTCTTTCCAAAAGAAAGGACTGCAACACACAAAGCGTCAAACAACCCGTCAAACAAGGGAAATCGAAAATGATCATCGCTTGCAGAGCACCGTGATCAATCAAAGTACAATGTCCTGGTTTTTTGAGTAATTTTGCATCACTTCTTTAAAAGGATCAATGAACTTTTCTGAACAGACGCAATTTTCACCATCGTACGAAACCTTGTTGGTTGAGGAGGATGTTAAAGACATCATCCTGTACAATGATGACGTAAATACCTTCGATTTTGTGATCGATACCCTCGTGGAACTGTGTGGCCACGACACGCTGCAGGCCGAGCAATGTGCCATGCTGGTACATTTTAAAGGCAAGTGTGCCGTAAAACGCGGCATTTACACCGAGCTGGAACCCATCTGTTCCACTATGCTTAACCGCGGATTGACCGCCGAGATCGAGTAATAACCGGTAATTTTTATCGTTTTCCAGCCATTGCTCGGTGATTTAAGTCATTTCATCGATTGCCACTTGCAAAAATGCAGTGGCCGTAATTAACTTTAATACATCATAAAAAATTATTGGAGGGTTATGGAGTTCTTTTGTACCGAATTCGTTGACTACGTTGTAGTCGATGAGAAAGTGAAGGAGATAGTACTTTTTAATGATGACGTGAATACGTTCGATTACGTGATAGACAGTCTGCAAATGATCTGTCGTCACGAGCTTACACAGGCGCAGCAATGCGCTTTCCTGGCACATTATACCGGTAAGTGTTCGATCAAGACCGGTAATTACCTGGACCTGGAAGTACTCTGCCAGCGATTGATGCTACGGGGATTGAGCGTTGAGATCCAGTAGATCTTCCTTTCATTGACCGCAAAGGGCGCTTAGGATCACGCAAAGGCCGCCAGGGATTGCTCAAAAGGAGAGATAAAATCATCTGATCATCAATCGCTTACCAGTTTCTTCAGATTTTTTTCACAGAAACTTTAGGATGCAATAATTTTAGCTTTATATTTGCACCCTCAATCTTGGTAATTGAGGGTTTTAAAGGTTTCGTAGCTCAACTGAATAGAGCATCTGACTACGGATCAGAAGGTTACAGGTTTGAATCCTGTCGAGACCACAAAAAGGAGTTACAGCAATGTAGCTCCTTTTTTGTTTGTGGGATTTTAACCGCAAAGGACACAAAGGAAAGCGCAAAGGGCGCAGAGGAAAAACATTCCTTTGCGCCCTTTGCGTTAAAACTTAGCAGTCTTTGCGGTTAAAGAATTACTCAAACCTCTCGAAAAAACTATCCTTCGCCGTTCTCGGCGCCAGTTCATACTCATACCCCGGTTCGTTCTTCTTCGTATCCTGCTTACGGTCTTTTTCTTTTACATTATCAAATGCTTTCATAAAATCAGCATCGGAGCTGTAAAACTGCATACGCGGCTTGTCATCGAATTTGTACTTGAAGAAATACCACGTGTTTGCATCATATTCCAGGTAAATCACGATCTCGTTGCCCCTCCTCGAGCGAACGACCTGGATCTTGCCCTTTACGTACACCATTACCGGGTTATTCAGTGTATTGAGCAGGCCAATATCACCCGTTGAGACAAAAGACGAGGTATTGTCGTCCCAGATTAATTTCACATCGGCAAATACCAGCGATTTACGCATGGATTCCGGAATGTTGCCAAGCACACCTTTCTTGTTCAGGGTTTCCATCAGGTCGTCCTTCTGTTTCGGGGCGTAATCGGTAAGCGCCTTTTCGTATTGGGTGTTCGAAATGTTCACCGGTTGGAGGAAAGGGAACGCAGCCGCTTTCATGGCCAGGAATTCCAGCATGTTTTTATTGAAGAAGAAATCGACCATCAGCAGGCCGTTCATCTGTGTACGTTCGTCTTTGTAGCTGAATTTGGCGTTGCCGACCATATCGGGTTTCACCTGGCCGAGCGGTGTCCCGAAACCGAGTGAACCGTTTGCAGTAATGTCACAGGTCTGGGTATTCAGCGTTACGATATTTCCCTGCAGGCCTTTCTTCTCGAAGCGTTCCTTCGATCCGATGTTATAAGTCTTGTCGGCATCGTCGTACCACAGGTAACCCAACGCTGTTGTGATCTGCGTATCTGTAGGATTGATCTTCGATGAGATAAAGGTTGGGTACACCAGGCTGGAATCTCCGGTCTGTAACAGGATTCCCGCTCCAAGCGGCTGTCCGAGATCGCTTTTCATCTCGGTTCCCACCGGGATCAGTACGTTGGTAGGATCTACCTGGCCCGAAAACGCGAGCCAGTTGCGTTCCATCTTGTCACAATTCATCATGATGCGCGTAGAACCGTTGAAGAACAATCCTTTGTCCTGCGCCTTGAGCACCACCGCACCGCGGTAATCGAAATGCTGGTTGAGTTTGAATTTCATGTCTTCGGGTATGGTTCCCTGGGCCACGGTATGACGGGAGCTGTCTACCGATATGGATTCAAACGATATTTTCTGTTGATTTTTCTGATCGTCTTCGTAATTGTAATTTCCGCGGCCGAGGTACTTCCTGGCTGAGATGATCTCGATAGTGGCATTGAAAATGGTATGGAAACGATTCACGAAATCTGCAGTGATAGTAGCATCCTGCAAGGTTTGTATGATGGCATCGGGAAGAATATTTACCTCACCGCCTTTTGGCTGGATGATCACGTCGGCCACCAGGATACGTTCTACGCCAAGACAACGGATAATGTAAGTGTTCACATCATAAATGGCGCGTGGCACGCGGAAACTCAGCGAATCCTGCTCGGGATGAACAGAAATAAACCGTGAACCCGCTCCGGCAATGGTATCGCTTTCGCTGGTTGACGTAGAGAGTTCTACTTTTTTCTCATCCACGAGCCACTTGTACGTATCCATAAAGGCTACGTATTGGTTTTTCGGGAAGTTGATCTTGGCCGTACCGCTCAATGCCCGGAATGTCCCAACACGGTAATTGAAGTCGATCTGTGCACTCACCATTTCGGTACTGATCGCAAGGCTCTTGTCGCCCACCGAATTCAGCATGAATGAAGCGGTATCGCTAAATGCGTTCATGTTGTTGTACCTGAATTTGTTTGCGGTGAGTTTCCCGTCAAACATTTCGAGCATACCAGTACTCGACAATCCGTCGTGGGTAAGGAACAACGCACCGGTAGCGTGGCCCTGACCGCCAAACATGTCCATCCTGGATTTCACCGTTCGGGCAATCAGCTGGTCGGCAACCGGGTCGAGTTTAAAATCGAAATCACGTCCGGCGACCTGTGGCACATCCGGCGCAGATGCCTGCAACTCATTTTCAAACTTCTGGGCAATGCCCGTAGTGGAATCCGGGAAAAAGGTGAAGCGCTGTGAGGAGGAAGTGCTGGTCACATACACGATATCTCCATCACCCATCAACCCTTTATCAGACAGGCGGATCTCATTCTTGAACTTGGCTTTCTCGCCATACATATCAAACCCTTCGGGTGGAGTCAGGTGACGGAAACCCAGAGAATAATCGGGTTGCACACTGAGCGAATCGACAAAATTCGGGAAGATGCCTGCGGAGACCAGCGTTCCCTTGAAATTCAGGACTTCCTGGTTAAAATTGTCGAGGCTGTCGAGATAAAACGGCTCGATCTTGAAATAGAAGGTATCGCGCTTGTAGATGCCGTTGTAAGTCGATTTTTTGTCGTAATAAGCATACGACGGCTCATTGGTTTTCAGGATCGGAAACTCCTTGTTATTGGTCGTGTCCAGCCCGGATTTATTTATCGGGTTATCAATAAAAAGTTCGCCGGTAATGTCGTTGATCTTGGTCTGCACAGGCACAAAACGCTGCTTCGGACCGGCGGTATCGGTGTCGGTCTTCTTTACATAAAGCGTTACAGAATCTACCTTCAGCAGGTCGATCTTGAATTTGTCGTAATTGAAACGGAAGGAATCCCCATAGAAATCGAAGCCCCCGGCCCGCAGCACTCCGCCAAATTCGAGGTTCCTGTTTTTCTTCACCGTGATGTATGGTGTTCTTTTATCGGCAAAAAAGGTAACCGCCTGAGAATCGCTCAGGGTGATTTCCTTTACGCCGTAAATGTTCAGGTCGTAATTGCGGAGATTGAGCGTGGCATTGGGTTGTATAGATGATTTTACCTTGCTGTCGAAAATGATCACGTCATAATCTACTTTCTTCTGGTTGGCGAGCAGGAAGTCGAACAGTTTTTCTTTCAGGGTAATGTATTCCGCATCGTAATCATAACTCAGGAAACCCTTGTTGGCCATGTCGATGATGAATTGCTTGGTGGTGGGCACATCAGCATTGAGGAAATTGGAGAAATCCTCTATCGAGAAATCCTTCTCGCGGTTCTGTACCGAATAGTTGCGCAGTAAGATCAGCGGATGTTCTTCTCCCGGGAATTGCAGGGCTTTGTAGCGTTCTTTGACGAAGAAATTATTCGATTCGAACGTGGCCACGTTCTGGGCGCTTCCCTTCATGCTCCCCAGTTCGATCAGCGTATCACCGTTGATCCAGGTGAGGCGGTCGACAAAGAAATCGAGTTCGTGAAACGAAGAATACATCGGACCGCTGGATCCGGTACTTTCGTCTTTGGTAAGGTCCACCTTTCCTTCTTTCTTGTCGTAACGGAGCTTGAGTCCGGAATGGACGATCGAGTCTTTTCCCAGCCGGATCGTCACTTTGGCAAGCGGTGCAACGACTTTCGCGGTATCAAACAAGAAATCCATGGCCTGTGCCTC
>JAZKEZ010000098.1:4828-8913 GCA_040386675.1 Bacteroidota bacterium
GCCTTTGGTCTTGAATACCATTACCGAAGGCTCACCGGTTTGTCCGACGCCGGCGAAACGCGAGCCTTTCAACGCAAATCCGCCGAGGTAATCGATGTTTGGAAGGATCTCCTCCACCTTTACCCTTTTGTTGAAACTATTGAATACCGGGTAATCCACACGCTCCGGCGTGGTGGAAAGCATTTTCTCCTTGAAAGAGCCCAGCATCGGGGTTTTGTAGAATTCACAAGTGAGCGTTACGGTATCAATGCCGAATTGAGTGCTGTTCAGGGTAAAATCATAGGCTCCGAAAGTCACGAAGTTAGCGGCGGCATTGATTCCGGCCCGTTCCCAGTTGATACGGCCCTTTGTTCCGTACCAGCTCAGCGTTGTCGGGAAATAGCTGCCCGAGGTCTCATATATGTTACAGAAATCGCCCTTAGTCTTGCCTTTCAGTGTGGTTTCCTTGAACACAATAGCCGGAATGCTGTCGTTTACGAGGATAAATTCGGGTGATGAAACCGACCAGGTTACTGCAGCAGAGCTGTACAACTCCTGACTTTTAAGCAGTTGATAGACCGCTTCAAGGTATTTTTCGAAGGCCGGTTTCGATTTGCCCTTTGCGAGGTTGCCGATAATGGTTTTCCATTTCTCATAATTGCCCGCGCCACGATCGGTTTTGAAGTAATACACCGACATCAGGAACTGGTGGAAACCAGGCTCTGCTTTCGCGCCTTTTTTGAGCATCAGGTTACTGGTCTCGTAGATGAACTTCTCCTCCTCGGCATCAAACTCCTTGAATTTCAACGCAAAAGTCTGGAACACCTCGTTGAGTTCGGCGCTGTTGCCGGTAGACTCAAACATCCTGGTGATCTCTTCGAGATATACCGGCTTCCGTTCAGTGAATGTAGTGGGAACCTGTGCCAGCAGGCGCATTGATCCCATACAAAACAAAGCAAGCGACAGGCATTTAAAAAACGAAGTGGATCTCATTTAATATAGATTGAAAACGGTCGTACAACGATGGTCATACGGTAGTCATGCAATGGTCACACAGTTGTCATACGATAGTCATACAATGGTCACACAGTTGTCATACGATAGTCATACAATGGTCGTACGATAGTCAGGCAATAGTTATTGGCCAGTCATCTTGGTCATGGATGCATCGACAATGCCCTGACAACCGCGTGACAACCGAATGACAACTGTATGACTACCGCGTGACCAGAATTTAATCAGCCTTTCGAAAACGTAAGCTGCGCCCAATTGTTCTTACTGCTTTCCGAAACGCTTAAAAGACCATTTTTAGTCGCTTCGGCTGTAATGATTTCGACGTCTGTGGTAAAAAATCCGCTGAACAGGATCAATCCGCCGGTTTTCAGCACCTTAACATAGTGTCGCATATCGCGGGTCAGTACGTTGCGGTTGATGTTGGCGAGGATCACATCAAACGATTCATCTTCCTTCAGCACTTCAGCTCCGCCTAAACGCACTTCGGTTTTTGAGCACTGGTTGATGTCAAGGTGTTCATAGGTATTTTCAATGGCCGGTTCCTCAATGTCGATGGCTACCAGTTCGGTTGCCCCAAGTTTTTCGGCAATAACGGCCAGGATACCGGTTCCGCAACCCATGTCGAGTACTTTTTTTCCGCCAAGATCCATGGTAAACAAAGCATTTGCCATCAGCCAGGTGGTTTCGTGGTGACCGGTTCCGAATGCCATTTTAGGCGAGATCAGGAATTCGTGGGCATACGGCCGCGTGGTGTGGAACGACGCTTTGATCACCGCGTTCTCGTTCAGTTCGATCGGACTGAAGTTACTCTCCCACTCCTCGTTCCAGTTCTTGTCCTCTATCTTTTCCAGCGAGTAACTCACCTTGAATTCATTGTCCGACAACATTGGTATCTGTTGCAGTGCCTCGTTGTCGAGGAGTTCTTCCTGTGCCCAGGCTTTCAGTCCGTCGCCCGTTTCTTCAAAACTCTCAAAACCGGCATCTGCCAGCTCTGCGATCAGAATATCGGTTCCGGGTTGTTTGGGAGAAATGGTGGCGGTAAGCTGGATATAAGACATGGAAGTTGGATTGAAAGGTTTTTTTAACCGCAAAGGGCGCTAAGTTCTTGCACAAAGGACGCAAAGGGTTTGCGGAAATCTTTGCGTCTTTTGCGGTTAAATACTACTTAAAACGAAACCGCAATATTCAGGAAATCAGCTGCTTTGAGCGATGCACCGCCAATAAGTCCGCCGTTTACATCGGGCTGGGCAAACAATTCCTTTGCATTCTGTGCATTGCAGCTTCCGCCGTAAAGGATCGGAATATTATCCGCGGCAAAACTGCCGTAAAGATCGGTAAGCAATACGCGGATAAAGGAATGCATTTCCTGCGCCTGTTCGCTGGTGGCCGTTTGTCCGGTACCTATCGCCCATACCGGTTCGTAGGCCATGATCACCCGTGCAGAGTTCTCATCGCTTACATTTTCAAGTGCCGCCAGGGTCTGGCGTTTTACAACGTCAAACTGGTTGTTGTTGTAGCGTTCGTCAAGTTGTTCTCCCACGCAAATGATCGGGGTGATGCCGTTTTCGAGCAAAACCATGGCTTTTTTACCCACCATATCATCGGTCTCACCGAAGTACTGCCGGCGTTCTGAATGACCGATAATACAGTATTCCAGGCCAATGGACGCCAGCATTTGTGCAGATATCTCGCCGGTAAATGCACCTGATGGCATAAAATGCACATTCTGGGCCGCAAGTTTCAGTCTCCCGGTTGGAGAAAGGCGTGATGAAAACTCAGCCAGGTATACCGCGGGCGGAGCAATGATCAGTTCCGCTTCAGGTACCGCACTGGCTTCATTGATCAGGCTGTCGAACAGCTGCAACGCCTCTTTATGCGTAAGGTTCATCTTCCAGTTTCCGGCGACTACTTTTTTCATTTTGATATATTTCTTTAATAGGATTGGTCCGACTTCAGGCACTAACCCTCCATCGGCGATATCTTGGTTTATTTGTTGAAGTGTTGATTTGTTTAACAGGTTTGTCGATTCAACACCTCAACAAATCAACAATTCACCAATAAATAAATCAACACTTCAACAAAAAACAAATCAACTCACTTCATTCTTACCCTCGGATCCAGCCAGCCATACAGCGCATCTACCAGCACATTCATCACCACAAAAACCGCGGCGAAAAACAACACGGCACCGGTAACCACCGGCAGATCGTCTTTCTCAAGCGCCTGGAAAACCTCTAATCCGAGTCCTTTCCAGCCGAATACAAATTCAACAAAAACAGCTCCCGCGAGCAGCGAGGCAAACCAGCCGGAAACCGCAGTGATCACTGGGTTAAGGGCATTTTTAAGTGCATGCCGCATAATGACCTGGTACTCGCGTAATCCTTTGGCCCGCGCCGTGCGAATGTAATCCTGTTCCATCACTTCGAGCAATGAACTCCTGGTAAGCTGCACCACTACGGCGAGCGGACGGATACCAAGGGTGAGCGCAGGAAGTATAATGTTTTTGGGTGTGAACACTCTTCCCTCAAACGGATCAATACTGTAGAGCGATCCGGTCATGTTCAAACCGGTTCCCGGCAGACTGATCGCAGGCGTATCACCGAACAAGAGTTCGAGCAGCAGGTGCAGCACAATGCCGCAGCCTATGGCATACAGTGCCTGTTTCAGCATTTCGCGGATGGTGAAGGTTCCTTCCCGCTTAAAATAAAACCCTGCAGCGACCAGCCAGAAGATCACCAGCACCACCGGGAAAACCGGCAGGTTGAACGACTCCGACCACACAAATCCACCGAGCCAGGCAAAGATGATCGCTACGAAAAACGAAGGACCACTCATTCCGATCACGCTGACAAAAAGGATCAGGCGGTCGGTAAGCTTGTTTTTTTGCAGGGCAGAGACAATGCCCAGCGCTACTCCAACCACGAATGCAAACGCAATGGCCACCAGTGCCAGCACCGCGGTGCCCGGAATGGTATCGGCCAGAATGGTGCTCACGTTGCGTTTGGTCTGGTAAGAACGGCGCAGGTACGGCCATTTGGCAACAATCTTCCCTTCACCCGTTGGGATCAGGCTTACATAGCTGTATTTGGCTG
>JAZKEZ010000099.1:0-4358 GCA_040386675.1 Bacteroidota bacterium
CTTCGATCGTCTCGGTTGCTTTACCTACAGTCACGAAGAAAACACACACGCCTACAATTTTACCGACGATGTTCCGGACGAGGTGAAAGCGGCACGTGCAGAGGAGATCATGGACATCCAGGCAGGAATCTCATTCGAACTTAACCAGAAAAGGATTGGGGAGACCTATAAGGTTCTTTTCGACCGCGTTGAGGGTGACCATTTTATTGGCCGTACCGAGTTTGACAGTCCTGAGGTAGATAACGAGGTGCTGGTTAAAAAAGAGCAGTTTGTGCGTCTGGGTGATTTTGCCGATGTGAAGATCACGGATGCCAGCGAGTTTGATTTGATTGGGGAAGTAAGTGGTAAGGAGTAAGTGGTAAGGTAGAGTGTGTTTAGTCAGGGTGAAATTTGAGGGAATGGGTAAACCGTTCAACGCCTCAACAATTCAACCCTTCAACCCTTCAACCAATCTGGCTACAACAAATAAAGTTAAACCCTCCGGCTGGCAGTAGGTGATCCCTATATTTGGGCTCCCAATCAAAAAGAATGACTGCCAGTATCCCGGTTAAAGAATTGATCACCTACGGTGATACCCATAGTTTTACCCCAATCGCACTCGATCTGCACAACGCCGAAGAGCGGTTACTTCCTTTTGCCGGTAAGTTTTTTTCTGAAACCACTTTGGTGGAACAGATCGACTTTAAAGCGCAGTCGCCAACTAACCGGGATGTGCTGCATGCCTCACTGGTAAAGCAATACGAAGGGATCAAGCTGAACGCTAAGGTAAAGGCAAACATCGAGCTGATCAGGGACCAACAGACGTTTACGGTCACTACGGGTCACCAGCTGGGCTTGTTTACCGGTCCACTGTATTTTATATACAAGATCATCCACACCATTAACCTGGCTGAACGCGCCACGCAGCTCTATCCGGGTAAAGCTGTGGTTCCGGTATTCTGGATGGCGACCGAAGATCACGATTTTGCTGAAGTGGCTGCTGCCTCGATAAACGGCGCGAAAGTTCAGTGGGACAAAGATGCAAAGGGAATGCCCGTGGGACGGCTTTCGCTGGATGACATCCAAACCGTATTCTCTACCCTGGAAAGTGTGCTTGGCGACGGACCGAAAGCAGCTGAAATACTCACTTTTCTTAAGAAATGTTATCAACCCGGATATAACCTGGCCAAGGCGACGCGCCTGCTTGTAAATGAACTGTTCGGCAAGTACGGGATCGTGATCATTGATGGCGATGATGCCGCACTGAAGGCACTGTTTGCGCCTGTTGTCCGTGCCGAACTGGAAAATCAGATCGCTTTCAAATCGGTTTCTGAAGTCACCAACCAGCTTTCTAAGCAATACAAAGCCCAGGTAAATCCCAGGGAATGCAACCTGTTTTTGTTTGAAGAGGGCGTGCGCAGAAGGATCGACCGAACCGATCATGGATTCATGCTGGCAGATACCGCTATCCGATTTACCTTACCTGAATTACTGAAGCGCCTGGAAGAACGCCCGGAAGATTTTAGTCCGAACGTGATCCTGCGCCCGGTGTACCAGGAAGTGCTGTTACCCAACCTCGCCTACATTGGCGGCGGCGGCGAACTCGCGTACTGGCTACAGCTGCGTGAACTGTTTTCAACCCTGAATATTCCATTTCCGCTGCTGGTACTCCGGAATTCGGTGCAATTGATCGAAACCGATGAGAAAGTACTTATGGACAAGATCGGACTGAATACCAAAGACATTTTTCTTCCCGTACAGCAGTTGTACAAGTCGCTGCTGACCAATGTGGAAAGCGAAGATTTTTATTCGCTGACCAAACAACTGGAATACCAGGCAGCGGCGTTTGAAGCACTTGCCGCTTCAGTTGGTGAGAAAGACCCCACCCTGGTTGCCCACGTACAGGCCAACGAAAAGTTCCTACAAGGATTAGAGAAAAAACTCTACCGCGTGGCCCGTAACAAGCATTCTTCAACACTTGCGCAGATAGACCGGCTGAAGGAAAGCGTATTTCCCGGCGGCGGATTGCAGGAACGCAAGGACAACATCTTTACGTTTATTTTCCGTCACGGTTTTGAAGTGATGGATGAACTCGTGCAGCAGCTTGACCCGGAAAACCGGGAGTTTACAGTGTTGTATCTGTAATGAGAGTGATAGATTAACCGCAAAGGGCGCGAAGGTTTTGCGCAAAGAGCACAAAGGCTTCGCGTTCTTTGCGAAAAAATCTTTGTGCTCTTTGCGGTTAAAACCCCACTTTGGTTATCAACTTTTATTTCGTTAAAATGTTTCTGTAACAAGGCTTTCAGATTGCACAGGCATTACTAAATTTGCCCATGCAAGAAACCATTCTGATCCTTGATTTCGGATCGCAGTACACTCAATTGATTGCCAGAAGAGTACGCGAATTAAATGTATACTGCGAGATCCATCCTTACAACAAAATCCCAACCTTAGAAAACCTGAAAGGCGTGATCCTTTCCGGAAGCCCGTTCTCGGTATACGATGAAAAGGCTCCAATGCCCGACCTGACTGCATTCCTGGGTAAATTACCCCTGCTTGGTGTATGTTACGGTGCGCAAATGCTGGCACAGACCAGAGGCGGGAAAGTAGTGAGATCACAGATCAGGGAATACGGTCGTGCACACATTGCCGATCTTCCGATCGTTTCTCCGCTTACCAAAGATTTCCCTAACGGTTCGCAGGTGTGGATGAGTCACGGCGACACGATTGCCGAAGCACCCGCAGGATCAGAACTTATTGCCAGCACACACGATGTAAAGGTGGCCGGTTACCAGAAGCTGGATGAAAATTACTTCGGTATCCAGTTTCACCCGGAGGTGTACCACAGTACCGACGGACTGACGCTGCTCAGGAACTTTATTGTCGGCATCTGCGGATGCAAGCAGACTTTTTCTCCTGCCAATTTCGTCGACATCACGGTAAGTGAACTGAAAGAAAAAATAGGTAATGAGAAGGTGATCCTTGGATTATCGGGCGGTGTAGACAGTTCTGTGGCAGCCGTTCTCCTGGATAAGGCCATCGGCAAAAACCTGACCTGCATCTTTGTAGACAACGGATTACTGCGCAAGGATGAGTTCCACGATGTACTTGCGAGTTACAAGAATATGGGGCTTAATGTGATTGGGGTTGACGCGAAAGACAAATTCTACGAGGCTCTGAAAGGACTTACCGATCCGGAAGCCAAACGCAAGGCCATCGGCAAGGTATTTATTGATGTATTTGACGCCGAGTCTCAAAAAGTTGAAGGTGCTTCGTGGCTTGGCCAGGGAACCATCTACCCGGATGTGATCGAATCGGTTTCTGTTAACGGCGGTGCTTCACAAACCATCAAATCTCACCACAACGTGGGCGGATTACCTGATTACATGAAACTGAAGATCGTTGAGCCGCTGCGTCTTTTGTTCAAAGATGAAGTGCGCAGAGTAGGACGTGAATTGAAAATAGACAACAAGATATTGTACCGTCACCCGTTCCCGGGTCCGGGTCTTGGCATCCGTATCCTTGGCGACATTACTCCTGAAAAGGTAGCATTGCTGCAACAGGCTGATGCCATTTTCATTAACGGGCTGAAAGAACACGGCCTGTACGATACTGTTTGGCAGGCAGGTGTGATCCTGTTGCCGGTTCAGTCGGTTGGGGTGATGGGCGATGAGCGTACTTACGAAAATGCTGTAGCGCTGAGAGCCGTGAGTTCTACCGATGGTATGACCGCCGACTGGTGTCACCTTCCGTACGAATTCCTCGCCAAGATATCAAACGAGATCATTAACCGCGTTAAGGGAATTAACCGCGTGGTGTACGACATTTCGTCGAAGCCGCCGGCAACCATTGAGTGGGAGTAATTTTTAGTTGCCACAATTTTAAACAACGGTACATGAGTTTTCTGCGAAATACGGTCCTGATTATCAGTCTGCTGCTGACCACGGTGCTCTCTTCTGCCCAGACCGATAAGCCGGTGGTGATCGACGGGAAGAAGTTTGTGATGCACACGGTTGAAAAGGGGCACACTCTTTATGCGATATCGAAGCGGTACATGGTTACCATTGAAGACATCCTGAAGGAAAACCCGGCAGCGAGCGAAGGTGTTAAGGTGGGCGACCGCCTGCGTATCCCTTTCGATAAGATCAATAAGGCCGATGCAAAAAATCCGGCACCACAAATCGAGAAAGATTACCTGCTGCACACTGTTGCCAAGAAAGAAACCCTGTACTCCATATCCCGCAGGTACGAAGTAGAACCCAGCGACATTATCGAGGCCAATCCGGCTACCGCTGCAAACCTGCAGGAGGGAACCGTACTTAAGATACCTGTTGCACGCGTGAAATTTGTTTCAGCCGTGAACCTAATGCCGGCCGACG
>JAZKEZ010000099.1:4368-5494 GCA_040386675.1 Bacteroidota bacterium
AAGCATCAGTCACCGGGTAGAGAAGCAGGAAACCCTGTATTCGCTTTCGAAGCGTTTCAACGTTTCGGGAGATGAGATAAAGGCCGCAAACGGCGGACTTCCGCAGGGATTGCGCGAAGGAATGGTTCTTCGTATCCCGAAAACCAACGAGGTGAGCAAACCACAGGCTCCTGCAAAAACCACCGATTCCAATCCTTTCCAGACCAGTACTACCGTTTCGGGAACTGCAAATAACACCGGTTCTAAATTCCAGGACAACAGGAACCAACCGATGTTTGGAGATTACAAAGTGGCGATCATGCTTCCTTTTGAAATGGCGCGGATGGACAGCCTGGATCACCTTGGGCATGACTTGGTAGCACTGGAGTTTTACCAGGGTGCAATGATCGCGATCGACAGTCTTCGCCAGCTTGGACTGGACATGGATGTGTATGTATTTGATACCAACAAGGACGCTTCAAGAGTAAAACAGCTCACTTCAAAGCCTGAACTTTCCAATGTCGACCTGTTTATCGGGCCGATGTACAAAACCGAATTGTTGGCCCTGAGTGATTTTGCCGCTACCCGTCAATCGCACGTGGTTTGCCCGGTTCCACAAGCCGGAGGGATATTACTGAACCGCCCTTTCCTGAGTAAGGCGCATTGCGACGATGCCACCCAGCTTTCCGGATTGGCACGTTTTATCCTCCGCAGGTATTCACAGGAAAACCTTGTGATGATCGCTCCGGTAAAGCCGACCCGTGAGAAATTCAACTCGCTGTTTTCTTCTGCGTTTGCGGCAGCCAGGAATGGCGGTCCATTGTTAAAGGAACTGACCACAGACCTTCCAACCACCACTTCAATCGAAGCTAAGCTGGTTTCAGGGAAAACGAACGTGATCTATGTAGCGACCAATGAACTCAGCTACATCAGTTCGCTGATAACCAAGCTCATCGACCTTCAAAGCCGTTACGACATTGTACTGGTGGGTAACGAAGACTGGGTAAAACTCGACCAGATCGACAACAGTTATAAAAACCGTCTTCACCTGCATTTGCCAATGGCCAACTTCGTGGATTACGACAGTGACCTGGTAAAGAACTTCCTCTACCACTACCGCGACCGTTACGGTTCGGACCCCAACAAA
>JAZKEZ010000099.1:5504-12212 GCA_040386675.1 Bacteroidota bacterium
GGTTTCTCGGTTTTGATGTCACCATGTACTACCTCTATGGAATGTCGAAGCAGGGAAGGGAATTTTTCAAAACACTCGATCAGCCCGGAATGAAACTGACGTCGACCAAGTTTAAGATGGAAAAGCCTTCTGAAACTGTAGGATTCAACAATTTCGGTACGTTCATCGTGCGCTACAACGACTTTAAAATCGAACTGGCAGATTGATGAGAGACAGGGTTGTTGCTGCTTTTACCGGCATCCAGGATGCCATTTGCAAAGGACTTGAAGAACTCGACGGCTCGGCCAGATTCGTTTCAGACCAATGGGAACGTCCGGGCGGCGGAGGCGGAGATACACGCGTGATCCAGAACGGAGCCGTCTTCGAAAAAGGCGGGGTTAACTTTTCTGCCGTTCACGGTGAACTTCCAGAAGCTATCGCCAGGGAATTCAAATCGTCGTCGACGCAGTTTTTTGCTTCGGGGGTATCCATTGTACTCCATCCGCAAAGTCCGATGGTACCGATCATCCACATGAACATCCGTTACTTCGAAATGCCCGGCGACGGACGTGCGTGGTTTGGCGGAGGTATCGATCTGACCCCGATCTATGTGGATCATGCACAGGCGACCGGTTTCCATCAAACGCTGAAAGCCACCTGCGACCGTCATCATACCGATTATTACGCGAAATTCAAGAATTGGGCGGATGAGTATTTCTATATCAAACACCGCAAGGAAACCCGGGGCATTGGCGGAATATTCTTTGACCGTTTGTCGGATGGCAATTCCTTACCACTGGAAGCACAATTTGAATTTGTGAAGGATGTGGGGAATACATTTTTGAAGGCCTACCTGCCTATCGCTACCGCCAATAAAGACCTTCCTTTTACAGAAGCCGAAAAGAACTGGCAATTGCTCCGTCGCGGCCGTTACGTGGAATTTAACCTGGTTTACGATCGCGGAACGCACTTCGGATTGCAGACGGATGGACGCATTGAAAGTATTCTGATGAGTTTACCGACGCTTGCCAGCTGGCAATACAACATCATCCCGGAAGCGGGGAGCAGGGAAGAAGAAACGATCAATTACCTGAAGGGGAAGACGGAGTGGGTTTGACGATTAGATAATATGATAATCGGATAATATGATAATCGGATAATGTGATAATCAGATAATTTGCCAGGAGCATATTCAGCCGGAGGCAATCATCACATCATCTCATCATCACATCATCTCATTATCTAATCAAACCACCGCTTGTCTCACTCTCACCAACTTCGTCAGCAATTCTTCCAACAGATCAAGTCTCAGCATATTCGCACCGTCGCTTTTGGCAACTGCCGGATTTGGATGGGTTTCGATGAATAGACCATCGGCTCCAACGGCAATAGCTGCCTTTGCAATGGTTTCGATCATATCCGGACGGCCACCGGTAACTCCGCTGGTTTGGTTAGGTTGCTGAAGCGAGTGCGTAATGTCCATCACCACCGGTGCATATTCTTTCATGGTCGGTATTCCACGGAAATCGACCACCATATCCCCATAACCGAATTGTGCTCCGCGATCGGTAAGGATGACGCGCGGATTCCCGGCTTCCTGTACTTTGTTTACCGCGTGTTTCATCGATTCAGGCGAAGAAAACTGTCCTTTTTTGATGTTGACCACCTTGCCGGTATTTGCAGCGGCCACCAATAGTTCGGTCTGGCGGCAAAGAAAAGCAGGGATTTGTAACACATCCACATATTCCGCGGCCATCTGGGCCTCGATGCTTTCGTGGATATCAGTAACCACGGGAACGTTGAAATGGGTTCCCACTCTTTTCAGGATTTCCAGAGCTTTGATATCGCCGATACCGGTGTACGAATCGAGGCGCGTACGGTTGGCCTTGCGGTATGATCCTTTAAAAATGAAAGGAATCTGTAATCTATCGGTAATGGCTTTAACCTTCTCTGCTACCTCAAAACACAATTCCTCGCCCTCAACCACACAAGGTCCGGCCATCAGGAAGAAATTATTGGATTGGGTATGCTGAAGTTTTTCGATCTGGAACATGGTCTTCAAAATTGAAGTTCAAAAGTAAGAAACCCATGGCACAACCAGAAAAAAACAAAGTCCCGCTTTACGGCGGGACTAGGGGGTCTTGTAATCAGCTATTTGGGAACTGAACGTAAATGACAGTATAGGCTGGGATGTTTACGTGAAACTAATGTCGGTTAATTTCCTGGAATTATTGTATTGCGGCCGGTACAATTAGTATCCGGGAGGATTTTTAGTGGATTCGGTCTGATCTGTTATTAATTGGGCCACACCGGAGATTGAAACAAGTACAGCGGTTCGGTTTCATTGTGCAGTATCGTTTCTCCCAATCGGGTAAAACCAAGTTTTTCCAGCAGGTGAATGGATGCATCATTGTCTTTGTTCGTAATGGCGAGAACAGTAGCCATATTGTAATCCATGCGCGAACTGTTCAGCATGCTCTCTGCAGCTTCGAACGCATAGCCCTGACCGTAGTAGGTAGGAAGTAACGCATAACCCAGGTCGGCGTGTTCGAGTTCGGCGCGTTTCACCAGTCCGCAGAGACCGATTGGTGTGCGGCATTCCCTGAGTTCTACCAGCTGAAAGCCAAAGCCGGTGGTCATGTAGCTGTGAAGCGGACCGCTGAGGATATACACCCTGGCATCTTCTTCGGTGCGTATTCCGCGATCGCCGACGTATTGCAGCCAGCCTGGCGTATTTACCAGTTCAAGGATAAAAGGAGCGTCTTCAAGGACAAGGTTCCTGAGGCGCAAACGGGAGGTTTCTGTGTGGGGCATTCTTACTTCTTAATTCTTACTTCTTAATTCTTACTTCTTTATACACGTTCATTAATTGGGTCGTCAGTTTCTTCCGGTCGTATTTCCTCAGCGCGTATTTCAGTCCGCTTTCGCTTCTCAATTTCCTCAGCGCATCGTCATTTAATAAACGGTAAATGGCAGCCGCAAGATCTGTCGGACTGTCCGGATCGATCAGTTCGGCGTGCGGACCGGCCGCTTCCGGCAGACAACTTACGTTAGAAGTTATCACCGGTGTTCCCGAAAGCAGTGCTTCAGCCACAGGAATCCCGAAACCTTCGTAACGCGATGGATAAACAAACACCGAAGCCAGCTGATACAAGGCCTGAAGATCGGAATTATCGCTGAGATTACTCATCCAGATCACCTGTCCGTGCAGATTGTTTCGCAGCAGGTATTCCTGAACTTTGTCCTTGTATTTCCCGCCCGAGCCCACTACGATCAGCGGAACATCGATGCGACCCCGCAATACTCTCAGTGCTTCAGCCACCAGCATCAGGTTTTTTCTTTCGATCACCGATCCGACCGAAAGCATGAACTGCTTTGGAAGTTCGAGTCTCACCCTTACTTCATCCAGTTGAGCCTGCGTCTGACGAGTGTAGTACATCGGGTGACAACTTTGATAGATCACGCTAATCTTTTCTTCCGGGATACCGTAAAACCGGATGATGTCGTTGCGGGTAGTTTCGCTGATAGCAACAATGGCATCAGCATGTTTGCAGGCGTAGGCGAATTTGGTGTCGTAGATCAGCCTGTCGGCAGTGGAGTAGGTTTGCGGATAGATTTTATAGATCAGGTCGTGAATGGTTACCACCGTTTTCACGTCTTTAATGCCCGATGGGATCTCGTTGCTCAGTCCGTGGTACAATTCAATACCTTCCTTCCGGAGTTGTGCCGGAAGTCCAAAGCTGCGCCAAAGCATGTTCAGCCGGGAGTTTGGGAAATGCGTATCAAATGCCGGGTTTTCCAGTATTTCTTCGGTTTCCGGACGTTTCTCCACTTTGCTGGTGTACAGCACGTACTCGTTCCGCGGGAAAAATTCCGCGAGGTTAAGCAGCAGGTTCCTGCTGTAATTGCCTAAGCCCGTGAAGTTGTTGTACAACCGCTTTGCATCGAAACCGATCTTCATCACCGGTTAAAAATGGTATTTGTCTTTCCAGCGTGCCCGGAGAAAATTCTTCAGTTCTTCTTCGCGGTTGTTTTTTCCAAAAGTCACGAAGTTGCTGCCGCTCAGGTTATCGGGAAGAAACTCCTGAAAAGCAAAATTCCCAGGAAAATCGTGGCTGTACTGGTATTCCTTTCCGTAATTGAGTTCCTTCATCAGCTTGGTGGGCGCATTGCGCAAGTGCAACGGAACCGGCTCGTTACCGGTTTGTCGTACCGTACTGATGGCCTGGTTGATCGCCATATAACTGGCGTTGCTTTTGGGAGATGAAGCCAGGTAAACCGCACATTGCGAAAGGATGATCCGTGCTTCGGGCATCCCGATAATGTTGATGGCCTGGAAGGTGCTGTTGGCCAGCAACAAGGCATTCGGATTGGCATTGCCGATGTCTTCACTCGACAAGATGAGTAACCTGCGGGCAATGAACTTAGGGTCTTCGCCGCCTTCTAGCATTCGTGCCAGCCAGTATACCGCTGCATTCGGATCGCTTCCGCGGATCGATTTGATGAAGGCGGAGATGATGTCGTAATGCTGTTCGCCACTTTTATCGTAGCGCAGCAGCGTATTCTGGAGCGTGTCGGCTACAAACCGGTTGGTGATCACGATCTTTTTCGAAGGATCGCTGTTGCCCACCACCGTTTCCAGTGCATTGAGCAGTTTGCGTGCATCGCCGCCTGAAAAACGCAGCATGGCATCTTCTTCCTTCAGTTCGATCTTCAGCGTTTTAAGTACCTCATCTTCTTTGATAGCCTTGTGTACCAAGGCAACAAGATCTTCTTTACTATGATCTTCGAGAACATACACCTGGCAACGGCTCAGCAATGCGGGGATCACTTCAAACGACGGGTTTTCGGTGGTCGCACCGATCAGTGTGATCCAGCCTTTTTCTACTGCTCCCAACAGGCTGTCCTGCTGCGACTTACTAAAACGGTGGATCTCGTCGATGAACAACAATGGCGCAGCTGAACCGGGAAGTGCCGGTTTTTTGGCCTGTTCAATCACCTCGCGCACATCCTTCACGCCGCTATTGATAGCGCTCAATACGTAAAACGGGCGTTTCAGTTGGTTGGCCAGGATATAGGCCAGCGTTGTTTTTCCCACACCGGGAGGTCCCCAGAGAATGATGGAAGGAAGTATGCCGCTTTTGATGAATTTCCGGAACACGCCGTCTTTGCCAACCAGGTGCTGCTGGCCGGCGTAATCGTCGAGGTTCTGCGGACGGAGTCGTTCGGCAAGTGGAATGGTACTGCTCATTTTTCAGCCGGTTTTTTGTGTTTCCAGCGTCGGTGACTCCATAACCATGCCTCAGGTTGTTTGCGGATCGATTGTTCGAGCAATTGGGTATGCGACTCGGTGATTTCCCCGTTTTTGGTTGATTTTGGTGTTTCGGTGATCAGCCTGAAATCGAACACATACCTGCCTCGCCCTTTCCGGCTGATCTCAATGTAAACCACCGAATAATCGAAGATACGGGCCATTTTTTCGGTTCCGTAAAGCACACCGGTTTCCTGGTTCAGGAAGGTGGTCCAGTAAGCTGACTTCGGATTTGGCGGAGACTGGTCACCGATAAAAATAATGGACTGCGGTTTTGCATTGGGATGCTCGAAGAAATATTTTACCGAATCCATGGGAACTAATTCAACACCCGACCGGCGCCTGGCGATTTTAAGGATTGTATCGGCAATGACGCTTTGTACTTTGTAAATCGCCAGTACATGGTGACGGAACAGGTCGCCGCGACTGAGATGGGCCATGAGTTCCCAGTTTCCATAATGGCCGCATACCAGTATTACGTTGCGTTTTTTATCAAACTGGTCTTTCATCACTTCCTGGTTGCGGAACGTGATCATCTTATTGATGTGCCAGCCAAAAGGAGAGAGGTTCTTAATGGTTTCTGCAAAGAAAATGTCGCAGAAATTGCGCTGGAATTTGAATTCGATCGACCGGAGTTCGCGCTCACTTTTCTCCGGGAAAGCGTTGCGGAGATTGGTTCTGATCACCTTTTTCCGGTAACCGATCAGATCGAACAGGATAAACCTCAGGATATCCGAAAACAGGTACAACAGCGGAAGTGGAATCAGCGACAGCGGGAACAACAGGATCCCATAAATAAGGTAAGCCACAGCAATCATAGGGCAAAGTTAACAGGTTGCGGTTAACCGGGTACAATCTTAAACGTCCTAAACTTGTACCTTTAAACCGTCTAACCCGTCTAAACCGTCTAAACCCACATGCCCGCCGTCAAAAACGCCCGTCTCCGTCACCGCATCATAGAAGAGTGCATCCGCAATCCTTACCGGCCGTTTCCTTCTGTAGATGAATTGAGGGAGGTTTGTGAGGAAAAACTGTTCGGGAGCCGCAACGGGGCAAACATCAGCAAGTCGACGATCGAGAAAGATATCCGGGAAATGAAGGAAGAATACGATGCACCTATTGTGTTCAGCCGGGTAGAGAAAGGGTATTATTACACCGATCCTGATTACAGCATGGATGCGATCCCGTTTACGGCCGAAGATGCCGAGGCCCTTCGTTTTGCCGCTGTAACCCTCAACCAGTACCGTAACCTGGAGATTTTCGGACAGTTTCAGCACGCAATTGGTAAGATATTCGACCGGGTAACGATCAGCGAGAAACTCGACGACGAGGCCATCGATCGTTTTGTGCAGTTCGAGACCGCTCCCGAGGTGCCCGGTTCAGTAGCGAAAGGTCGTGCCGCGACGATCGCTGCTGGG
>JAZKEZ010000099.1:12222-40833 GCA_040386675.1 Bacteroidota bacterium
CCCGGTTCAGTATGGCTCAATACCTTTTTCAGGGCCATCAAGAACCGGCAGGCGCTGCAGATCACCTATCACAGTTATCATTCGCAGCAGGTAAAGGAATACCTCATCCATCCTTATTTATTAAAAGAATACTGCAACCGCTGGTACGTCATTGCGTATCGTCCCGACCTGGAAAAAATGGCAACCTTCGAATTGGGTCGTATCAAAGATGCAAGAGCAGGAAAGGAGTCGTTTGAAAGGGTTGAAGGCTTTCATCCTGCCGATTTTTTCCGCTATGCCTTTGGAATTACCGTTTTGGAAGGGAAACCCGAAAAGGTGGTACTTGAGTTCGACCGTTCGGAAATGCGTTACCTTGCAGATTCTCCGTTGCATCCTTCCCAACAAATTATTGCCGAAGGAACTGAAACCACTACGGTTGAAATTGAGGTATACATTACCATAGAATTGATTATGAGTATCTTAAGTTTCGGGAAAAAGGTAAGTGTACACAGTCCGGCTCACCTGAAGCAGCAGATACAGAACGAGCAGGCCTGACCGCCGCAGTACTAAAACAAAACTTAACAAATTCTACAGGCCACGACATTGTTAAATTTCATATTTTTGCCCGAATTTATTCAGTACATAGCTCTATGTCTCTAAATTCAAATAAGTTCATCGCTGAAGGTTTGACCTACGATGACGTGCTGCTGGTTCCCGCATATTCTGAAGTTCTTCCAAGGGAAGTAAAGATCCAAAGTAAATTCTCGCGTGGCATTACACTCAACGCACCGGTAGTATCGGCTGCGATGGATACCGTTACCGAAAGTGCCATGGCCATTGCCATTGCGCAGTTGGGAGGTATCGGGGTGATTCACAAGAACATGACCATCGAACGGCAGGCAGCTGAAGTTCGCAAGGTGAAACGTTCGGAAAGCGGGATGATCCAGGACCCGGTTACTTTGCTCGACTCTGCCAATGTCGGCGACGCATTGCAGCTGATGGCTGAGAACAAGATCGGCGGAATCCCTGTAATCAATACCGACCGTAAACTGGTAGGTATCGTGACCAACCGCGACCTGCGTTTTGAGAAAGACCGCTCGCGTCCGGTTACTGAGATCATGACCACCAGCAACCTGATCACCGCAACAGTAGACCAGGCCGACCTGAGTGTGGCTGAAGGCATTTTACAGAGTCATAAAATTGAGAAACTACCGGTGGTGGATGAGCAGTACAAGCTTGTCGGACTGATCACCTATAAAGACATTATCAAGATCCGCCAGCATCCGGAATCCAACAAGGATGAGTTTGGCCGTCTTCGGGTTGCTGCCGCTGTTGGTGTAACCTGGGATACCATCGACCGCATTACCGCGCTGGTAAAAGCCGGTGCCGATGCAGTGATCATTGATACGGCACACGGCCATTCAAAAGGGGTGATCGATACCCTGAAAAAAGCAAAAAGTACTTTCCCGCAACTGCAGATCATTGTAGGCAACATCGCTACCGGCGAAGCCGCAAAAGCACTGGTAGATGCTGGTGCCGACGGGGTAAAAGTGGGTATCGGACCGGGATCGATCTGTACCACCCGTATCATCGCAGGTGTAGGTGTTCCGCAGCTTACCGCAATTATGCTTGTGGCCGAAGCACTTGAAGGAACCGGCGTTCCGATCATCGCAGATGGCGGGATCCGTTATACCGGTGATGTGGTGAAGGCACTTGCTGCCGGCGGACATTCGGTAATGGTAGGTTCTATGCTTGCCGGAGTGGAAGAAAGTCCGGGAGAGACCATCATTTACGAAGGACGGAAATTCAAGACCTATCGCGGAATGGGATCGCTGGAAGCCATGCAGCATGGGTCCAAGGACCGTTATTTCCAGGATGCGGAAGACGATATTAAAAAACTGGTTCCCGAAGGAATCACCGGACGAGTTCCTTTCAAAGGAAAACTTTCAGAAGTGATCCACCAGGTGATCGGCGGATTGAAAGCAGGAATGGGATACACCGGTTCTGCGAACATCGAAGCCCTTCAACAGGCAAAATTCATTAAGATCACTGCTGCAGGTGTAAAAGAATCTCACCCGCACGATGTTGTGATCACCAGAGAAGCTCCGAATTACAGTCTTAAATAAAATACCAAGTTCCCTAACGATGAAATTGTTTAAACGCTCTGCCGCACTGGTTTCCCTGCTAATTTCAGTAGGTGCTTTTGCACAATCACCCTCAATAATGAGCATTGATGGCAAACCGGTTTCCAAAACCGAATTTGAGGCCATCTTCAAAAAGAACAACAAGGAAACCAAAGTAACCAGGCAATCGCTTGACGAGTACATTGATCTTTTTGTGAAATTCAAGCTGAAGGTTGCGGAGGCAGAACGCCTAGGACTGGATACCAACCGCAGTTTTACTGAGGAACTGGAAGGTTACCGCAAGCAACTGGCTAAACCATACCTTACGGATAATGCGCTTACCGACGAACTGATCGCCGAGGCGTATGAGCGTATGCTTACCGAAGTTAGAGCCAGTCACATCCTGATCCGCATCGGAGGCGCACAAACTCCTGCCGACACGCTGGAGGCCTGGAAAAAGATCATGGACCTGAAGAAGAAGATCGAAGGCGGAGCAGATTTCAAAGCAACGGCTACCGAATATTCTGACGATGCATCAGCCAAACAGAACGGCGGCGACCTGGGGTATTTCAGCGGACTGACCATGGTGTATTCGTTCGAAAGTGCGGCGTACAACACACCGGTAGGTAAAATTTCTGACCCGGTGCGTTCTTCGTACGGTTATCACCTCATTAAAGTGGTTGACAAACGCCAGGCCCAGGGTGAAGTGAAAGTGGCGCACATCCTGCTATCAGTAAATGATAATGATCCTGCTGAAAAGCAAAAGGTGATCAAGGAAAAGACCTTCGAAATCTACAAGCTGGCGAAAGAAGGAAACGATTTCGCAGAACTCGCGCGTAAATTCAGTGATGATAAGAACTCATCTGTAAACGGTGGATTGCTTCCGGCTTTTGCATCCGGTAAAATGGTAGAAGCGTTTGAAGAAGCTTCATTCAAACTGAAAACTCCGGGAGACATCTCTGAGCCTGTCCAGACTTCATACGGATGGCACATCATTAAACTGATCGAGAAAAAACCGGTTCAGAAACTTGAAGACCTTAAACCAACGCTGGTAAAACGTATCCAGCGCGACGACCGCTCGAAAATGACACGTGCGTCGTTCATCAAAAAGATCAAAGCCGATTACAAGTTCAAGGAATACCCGGCCAACCTTAAAGTGTTCAACACACTGGTGGATTCGACCTGGTTTGCTGCCGACTGGTCGGTTCCTGCCAAAGCAAAACTTACTAAGCCGGTTGCCGAATTCAACGGAATTGTACTTACCCAGAAAGATTTCGCGGATTACCTGGCGACCAACCAGTACAAACAACTGATAAGCGACGTACCTACAGCGGTAAAAGCAGCGTACACCAAGTTTATCGAAGACCGTTTGTCGAGCTACGAAGAGACCAACCTGGAGGCAAAATATCCTGAGTTCAAGGCACTGTACAAAGAATACCGCGACGGTATCCTGCTGTTCGACCTGACCAACAAAATGGTGTGGAACAAAGCAGTGGAAGACACTACCGGACTGAAAGCATTCTACGAGCAGCACAAAAACGAATACATGTGGAAACAGCGTGCAGACGCCGTGATCTACAAGGCAAAAGACAAAAAGACCGCGGATGCAGTTGTCAAACTGATCAAAAAAGGAAAAAAAGACGAGGAGATCATGAAACTGATCAATACCGACAGTCAGCTTAACCTTGCGAACGACGAAGTGGTGGCCGAAGTTGGAACCAATGCCGTACTCGACCAGTTTAAATGGACTACGGGACTTTCTGAGATCAAAACCATAGACGGTCAGCAGGTGTTTGTGAACTTCAGGTCAGTAATGGCAGAACAGCCTAAGAAACTTGAAGAAACCCGCGGTGCTGTTACCGCAGCGTACCAGAATTACCTGGAAGAAAACTGGATCAAAGAACTCAAGGCACGTTACAAGGTTGAGGTGAACAACGACGTGTTGTACTCTGTTCAATAAATTTCGGGGATTAAACAATGATCAAAAACACCGCAAGACTCGCCCTGGTTTCGCTTATTCTGCTCGGAGGATGTAAATACTTCTCGTCGGGTGAGGGAAACCTGAAACCTGTTGCGCGCGTTTTTGACAAGTATCTTTACGAAGACGATCTGCTTGCCATCATTCCTGCCGGAACGAGTAAGGAAGACAGTGCGCAGATCGCACAGACCTTTATCGACAACTGGATCAAACAGAATGTGATCATTAGTCAGGCGGAAGACAACCTGAGTAACGACCAGAAGAACTTTGACATGCTGGTGGAAAACTACCGCAATTCGCTGTTGATCTACAATTACGAAAAGGCGCTGATCGACCAGAAACTTGATACTAACCTTACCGACGAGGAACTGGACACGTATTTTAAAGACAATACGGCCAACTTCAAACTGAACGATTACCTGCTGAAGGCTTTCTTTGTTAAAGTAGATGCCGGGAAAAAGGTAAGTGAACAGGTGCAGCGCCTGATCCGTTCCGACAAGGCGAGGGATATCGAAGAACTCCGCCACATCTGCAACGGCAGCGCGATCGATTATTCGTTCAACGATCAGGTATGGATCAGCGGAAACGACCTTTCCCAAAAAGTACCGCTCACTGCTCAACGCAAGTCGGAAGTGGCTGTTGAAGGTAAGGTGAGCGTGGTAAGCGACGGCAAATTCGATTACATCGTATATACGCTCGACAGTTACTCTCCCGGAGAACTTCCTCCTATGGAAGTGGTAAAGGACGATGTCCGGGTGAGGATGATCAACAAAAGAAAAGTCGAATTAATTGAGAAGATGCGTACTGACCTGCTCAATGATGCGTTAAACAACAAGAACGCAGAAACCTATTAATTATTCAAATGAAGTTTTCCATCGCCCTCCTGGGTTTATTGATCAGTACCGCTGCTTTTGCACAACCTACACCCCAGGTAATCGACGAGATCATTGCCGTTGTTGGCAACGAGATCGTTCTCGCTTCCGATCTTGCTTCGCAAAAAGCAAGCTTACGCGAGCAGTACAAATCGGAGCCTGATGATTGCGAAGTGATAGAAGATCGCCTGATGCTTAACCAGGCCAAGGTGGATAGCGTTGAGGTAAGCGAGCAGCAGCTCAATTCCGAGCTCGACCGCCGTATCCGCTTTTTTGTGCAGCAATTCGGTTCTGAGAAGAAGATGGAGGAGTTCTACGGAAAATCTATCGTTGAACTTAAGGAAGAATTCCATGACCAGCTGGCCGACCAGATGCGCGTGCAGCAGATGCAGGGCAAGATCACCGAAGATATCAATGTAACACCGGCCGATGTAGAGAAATTTTATCGCCGCATTCCTGTTGACAGTTTACCGCTGATCAGCTCGCAGGTTGAGGTTGCCCAGATCGTGATCTACCCGGCCGAGAACTCATCAGAAGTGTCCAGGACGATCGAACGACTGGAGCGATTCAGGAAGGAAATTGCCGAAGGAAAAGACTTCTCAGTACTGGCCAGTCTGTATTCGGAAGATCCCGGTTCTGCCATTGAAGGCGGAGACCTCGGGATGCAGGAAAAAGGAACATTCGTACCGGAATTTGATGCGGTTGCCTTCAGTTTGAACAACGGTGAGATCAGCAAAGTATTCAAAAGCCAGTTTGGCTACCACATCATGCAAATGGTGGAGCGTATCGGTGATAAATACCACGCCCGTCACATCCTACTTAAGCCAAAAGTGCGAACCGAGGATCTTTCAGCGGCAAGAACCAAACTCGACAGCCTGGTGAATGTGATGAGAAAAGATACTCTTTCGTTTGAAAAAGCGGCGGTGAAATTCTCTATGGACGATGATACCAAGAACAACGGCGGTATCCTTGTGAACCCTCAAACCGGTTCTCCGCGTTTTGACATGCGTGAGATCGATCCGCAGATCTCTTTTACCATTGATAAACTCGAGGTAGGTGAAATGTCTTCGCCGGTACTGGTAACCACCACAACCGGAACACAGGGCTACCGTATACTTAAACTGGTAGAGCGTACCCAGCCGCACCGCGCCAATCTCCGTGAGGATTACCAGACCATACAGGAGGCTGCTTCCGGCGAGGTGCGTTCGGCCGCTCTGAAGGAGTGGGTGAACCGCAGGATCCAGACTACCTATATTAAAGTTGAGGACCGTTTCATAGAATGTTCGGGTCGCTTCAACTGGAAAAAGTCATAATTTTTTGCCGATAATCTTTCGCAGATCAAGATACATACAATGAACAACCAGGTTGTAAACGAGGCGGAGGCCGTAAAGCTTTTTATCGAGAAATCGAACCAGCTGAAACAAGAGATCAGTAAAGTGATTGTGGGTCAGCACGAAGTAGTGGAGCAGGTACTGATCTCCATTTTCTGTAAAGGACACTGTTTGCTGGTTGGGGTGCCCGGACTGGCAAAAACGCTGTTGGTGAATACCATCAGCCAGTCACTCGGACTGTCATTCAGCCGTATCCAGTTTACCCCGGATCTGATGCCATCAGACATTACAGGATCTGAGATCCTGGATGAGAACCGTCATTTCAAATTCATTCCCGGACCCTTGTTTGCCAATGTGGTACTTGCCGATGAGATCAACCGTACGCCGCCTAAAACACAGTCGGCGTTGCTGGAAGCGATGCAGGAGAAGCACGTAACGGCAGCGGGTAAGAAGTACGAACTTGGCAACCCGTTCTTTGTACTGGCTACGCAAAACCCGATCGAGCAGGAGGGAACCTACCCGCTTCCTGAAGCACAGCTCGACCGTTTCATGTTCACCGTTTGGGTAGACTACCCGAAATTCAGCGAAGAACTACAGATCGTAAAGTCGACGACCACCAAACAGAATGAGCAGGTAAACCCGGTAATGTCTGCCCAGGAAATCGTGTATTTCCAGGAATTGGTAAGACAGATCCCTGTTGCCGATAATGTATTGGAATATGCCGTTAACCTGGCGTCAAAAACCCGTCCGAACACCGAACGCGGTCATGAACTGGCCAACAAATACCTGAGCTGGGGTGCCGGTCCGCGTGCCTCGCAGTACCTGGTACTCGGAGCAAAATGCCACGCCTTACTAAGAGGCAAATTCTCTCCGGATATCGAAGATGTGCAAGCCGTTGCGATCGCAGTACTGCGTCACCGTATTGTTGCGAATTACCGGGCAGAAGCCGATGGCTATTCGATTGAGAAGTTGATCAAGGCACTGTATTGATGAGACGATAGTTAACCGCAAAGAGCGCTGAGTTTTTGCGCAAAGAGCACAAGGTTATGGAATATAGAACGCCCGTTTGTTGGATCAACAAACGGGCGTTTCGGTTTTAAGATGTGGGTAGTACCAACATCTGTGGTCCCTTCCATCCCGGTCATCTCTTTCCAGGAAGGCAACAAAAAAGGAGGCCCTTTCGAGACCTCCTTTTTGTACAATCGTATGGATTGATCAATCAATAATAATTCATTCTTCTCACCTTCGTCACATACTTCGCCAGGCGGATCACCTGCTTGGTATACCCGAATTCATTGTCGTACCAAACGTAAAGCACGGCACCTTTTTTATCAGGAGAAACAATGGTTGCAGGACTGTCGAAAACCGAGCAGCAGGTGTTCCCGATGATGTCGGAAGAAACCAGCTCGTCGTCGATAGAGTAGTTGATCTGGTTTACCAGGTCGCCGGTAAGTGCAGCTTTGCGAAGCACTTCGTTCACTTCTTCAAGGGTAGTTTCCTTTTTGAACTGAAGGCTGAGGATAGCAAGCGAACCGTTTGGAGTAGGTACACGTACCGCGTTTGCAGTAAGCTTATCTTTCAGTTCAGGGATACACTTGGTAACTGCACTTCCTGCACCGGTTTCGGTAATAACCATATTTACCGCTGCAGAACGTCCGCGACGAGAGCTCTTGTGCATGTTGTCGAGCAGGTTCTGGTCGTTCGTGTAAGCGTGAACGGTTTCAATGTGTCCTTTTTCAACTCCGAAATAATCGTTTACTGCTTTCAGTACCGGAACGATAGCGTTGGTGGTACATGATGCAGCCGAGTAGATGTTCTCGGTCTCAAGGTCAAGCGTTTTGTGATTCACCCCGTAAACGATATTCGGGATCTCTTTGCCTGGTGCGGTAAGCAGCACTTTGCTTACTCCTTTTGCCTGAAGGTGACGGCTCAATGCTGTTCTGTCTTTAAACACACCGGTATTGTCGATCAACAGTGCGTCGTTGATTCCGTAAGCGGTATAATCCACATCCTCAGGAGAAGAAGCGTCGATCATGTGAATGATCTGGCCATTGATGATCAGGGCCTTATTTTCAACATCGGTAGAGATGGTACCCTGGAAAGGACCATGAACCGAATCCAAACGAAGCAAAGAAGCACGTTTGATAATATCTTTATCTGAGTTACCGCGGGTTACGATTGCACGAAGACGAAGCTGCTGACCTTTACCGGCCTGCTTGATCAGTTCGCGTGCAGCCAGACGGCCGATACGTCCGAAACCGAATAATACCACATCACGTGGAACCATCTGGTTGTCGGCAGAGCCTTTGTAAGCCGCAAGTTTGTTGTTCAGGAAATCGGTTTTGCTGGCGTAATTGGCCTGCTCTGCGATCCATTCTGCACCAAGACGGCCAATGTCGATCTTCGACGGAGCCAGGTCCATATCGAGAAGCAAACGGGCAAGTTCAGCAGAAGTGAACACGTCGATGTCCTTCTTAACCACCTCTTTTGCATAGAGGTGAAGCTTCAACACTTCAGGAACAGTAACGTCTACCATCTGGTTACGGAACAAAACAACTTCAATGTTCTTTCCATACATAAGGTGACCGATAGAAGCTACCAGATCCACGGCAGCACGTTCCTGGCTAACGTATTTGTCCAATTCCGAATCAAAAACAGCCTTAGTTGCAGTACTCATTTAGAAAAAGTTAAGATTTTGTGCCGCAAAAGTACAGCTTGACAATGTTAATTACAAGTTAAGCAGTAGGGTTAATGAGATAATTAGATGATGCCGTAATTAGATAATTTGGGAATGAGATAGTGAGCGAATTACCACATCATCTCATCATCTAATTTTCAAATTATCTAATTATCTAATTTTTCAGTCAGGTACTTCCAATACCGTTTGGGTACATGCCGCATGTGCAGCCGTGTGTTTTTTCTTTCCTTGATGTTTGTGCTATCAAAATAGGCATTCCACAACCCGTTGAATTGTCTTTCCGATTCATCAAGCAGTTCATTTGAAACGGTGACTGTTTCGGTGAATTCAACCGTACTCACACTTACCAGGTCGTAACTAAGTGCATAATTCCGTTTCAGATCGTGAATGATCCATCGCTGGTCGGCGTATCGTTTGCGGAAGTGTTCACTGATGAGTGGCAATACATCGAAATCCGGCTCGATGCTGGCGTAGTAACTCCCATCGCCAAGCAACCTGAACCGAACAAAAGCCTCCATCCGGTGTTTTTCCCTGCCGATCATTTTCAGCACTTTAGAGATGTGTAGTACTGCAGGATGATTGTAATCGCCCGAAATGTCGCTTTTATTATTGAAGAGGTGACGGGTGTATTGCAGGATCACATCTTCAATGCCTGTTTGTTCGCTCAGCCAGGCTTTCCATAGATTTAAAGCTACCATTTTTCCACCGGTATTCTGTATACCCTTCCATACCCTCAATGCTTTTGCCTCATCGGTATATATGCTGATGATGTTCGAGAACAAACCGGGGACTTCGGTATTTTCCTTTTGAATATGTACAGCCGCCGGTTTTCGTTCAAAGCATTCAAAGACCGCAGTGAGTAATCCTCCGAAAGAGCTGTCGTATACCAGGTAAACCATCAGAAAAGCTTGTATTGCAGAGGCTGAAGCCGTTTCACCATGCTGGTACTTTCAGATACGATCAGTCTTTTCAATTGATCCGGCTGAAGATCTCTCTGGAGCAAAAAGGGAGATGAAGCCGTTTTGATAAAGTGTTTGGCGCGATTGAATGCTACCCCGATCTTGCGCAGCGTGTCTTCGGTAAGCGGCGAGAAGCGTCTTGCCGTAACCATTTTTCGTGCGGATTTAAGTCCGATACCCGGCACCCTCAGAATCATGTGCAGGTCGGCCACATTTACATCAATGGGAAAGGCATGAAGATTCCGTAGTGCCCAAGCCAGTTTGGGATCCACCTCGAGATCCAGGTTAGGAGAGGAGGTATCAAGGATTTCGCCGGCTTCGAATTCATAAAATCGCATAAGCCAGTCAGCCTGGTAGAGCCGGTTTTCACGGATTACCGGAACCTTGGTCTCAAGTGAAGGAAGCCTGTAGTCCTCCAGGACCGGCACATATCCCGAATAATACACTCTTTTGAGGTTGAAATTCCGGTAGAATTCATCAGCGGTCTTAATGATCTCCAGGTCATTTTCAGGCGTGGCACCAATGATCATCTGGGTACTTTGTCCGGCGGGAACAAACAAGGGACGGTGTTTTACCAATCCTTTTTCCTCTTTGTGACGGATGATCTCATTTTTGATCAGGTCCATCGGAACCACCATGTCTTTCCGGTTTTTATCCGGGGCAAGCAGTTTTAGTCCTTTTTCGGTAGGTAATTCCAGGTTTACGCTTAATCGGTCGGCATATTTACCCGCCTCGCGCATCAGTTCATCACTCGCGCCGGGAATGGTTTTCAGGTGAATGTATCCGTTGAAGTTGTGCTCCTCGCGCAGTTTTTTGGCAACCCGAACCAGTCGTTCCATGGTATGATCTGCGGTGTTGAAGATCCCTGAACTCAGGAAAAGTCCCTCAATATAGTTGCGGCGGTAAAAACTGATGGTAAGCTCTACCACCTCATTCACCGTAAACCCGGCACGCTTAATGTCATTGCTCTTTCGGGAAACGCAATAGGCACAGTCGAAAATACAATGATTGGTAAGCAAAATCTTCAATAGCGAAACACACCGGCCGTCTTCAGTATAGGTATGGCAGATGCCCATTTTGCTTGCATCGCCCAGGCCACCAATATTGGTTCGGTTACTTCCGCTAGATGAACAGGAAACATCGTACTTCGCAGCATCCGCCAAAATCTCCAACTTCTCCTTCAATCGTTCCCAGTTCATCTTGTAGTAATGTTTGTTTAGTAAACAATTTTATGTTTGTAATATAGCCTGATTTTCTTTAACTTCAAACTTTCTTACCACTCAAAATCCGTATCTTTCCACTTTCCACTTTCCACTTTCCACTAAAAAAATCCCTCATGACCAAACTCACCCTCCTTTCCGCCACGCTTCTCCTCCTTGCCCAGTCCCTTCTCGCTCAATCCTTCGAACTCTGGGGAATGACCAAAGCCGGAGGCGCAAATGGATTTGGCACGATCTACCGTTATAGCAACGACCAGGATTCTATCGAAGCGATATATTCTTTCCGGGAAGCTGCACTTGACGGTAAAGTGACCGAAGGCTCGTTGGTCAGGGTTGAAGGGAAGTTTTTTGGTGTTACAGCTGAAGGCGGTCCTTTTGGTAAAGGTGCATTGTTCGAATTCGATCCCGTTAATGGATATCGTGTGGATTATGAGTTTGAAGACGACGGTGAGGGCTATACGCCTGCTGGTTTTCTCACACTTAAAGACGGCAAACTCTACGGCATCACTACAAAAGGCGGAGCCAATGATGCGGGTACGCTGTTTATGTTTGATCCCGCCTCATCTACCTATTTTAAAATGCTGGATGTAGATCCGTCTGTGCACGGAAACGCTCCCTATGCTGAATTTACGGTTGTCGGAAATGTACTGATCGGTATGAGTTCGCCCGTGATCTTCGGTCCGAAAGGAACCCTGTTTGAATGGGACCTGGATAACAATACAACCTCAAAAAAGCTTGACTTCAACAATGGGAATACACCTGCTGGTGATCTGGTGGAGTATAATGGAGAGTTTTACGGTACTACTACCTACGGCGGAGATAATAATACCGGGACCGTGTTTAAATGGAACCGGTCAGAAAATAAGTTTTACTGGTTATATCATTTCAGTTCTGTCAATGAAAAGTATCCGGTTGGCGGTGCAGTTTTATCAGGTGATATACTGATCTTTTCTATTCAGTTCGGTTATGAAACGCCTTATGGCCGAACATTTTCTTATAAAATATCGACAGATCAAGCCTGGTCAAGTCATTTGTTCCTGGGAGCAAAGGAAGGTTCAACTCCGGTAGGTGATCTTATTTTACAAAATGGAAAGATATACGGCGCCGGAGCATATGGAGGTGTTACTACTCCCGGTAAAGGTTGTTTGTACTCACTAGGCGGAGGTTTTGACATGATTGCTGCGTTTAACGGGCCAAACGGAGCGAATCCTGCAGGAGGAGTGACCTACGTTGATAAACTGCTTTCGATTGAGGAAACCAGGAACAGTACGGGTTTATCGGTTCACCCTAATCCTGCCCGGGAATATATTACACTCACCAGCAAGATATCAGACACCTACACCATCACCGACATGTCAGGAAGAACAGTGCTTTCCGGTAAAATACACGAAGGGAATACCACCGTTGATATTTCAGCCCTTACTTCCGGTATATATCTTGTTTATGCTGATGGCTCAGGAAAAGCCAGTAAGCTGATCAGGCAATAACGCCTAATATTTCACATACCTCATAAACAAAAAGGGCCGTCCATTCCTGAACGACCCTTTTCTTATTACTTCTTACCTAAATTCTTAGTTCTTAATTCTTAGTTCTTAACTTAAAGTCCAAATCCATAATACGCCTTCATTCCATTAGGGTAATACCCTTCAATCAACACTCCGCCTTGTTTCTTATTAAGGATCGCTTCAATATCTTGTGGCTTAAATACCTTCTCTTTATCGATTCGGGTGATGATGAATCCCGGACGAATACCGATCTCGCTCAGTTTTCCTCCATTCAGCTGCTTCACTTTAACACCATTATCAAGTTTCAGTTTGCTGAGTTCCTCCGGATTGGCCACCGAGAATTCTGCATCCATGTCTTTTAGTTCTACCCGCTTCTCCTCAACTTTGGCTTTCAATTGCAGGTTTCCTTCCTGGTTTTGAAGGGTAACCGGGATCTGCAGGTTTTTACCTCCACGGATCAGGTCGACTGAAACTTTATCGCCAGGGCGGTATTTTCCAACCTGTTCCATTAGTTCGGTTGAGTTGTTCACACCCACATCGCCTACTTTGGTGATTACATCTTCGGCATGGATGCCTGCTTTTTGAGCCGCTCCGTTTTTCACCACATCGGTTACGTAAACTCCGCGATAGCTGGTGAGGTTTTGCTCGCTTACCAGTTCTCTGTTCAGGTCGCGGATGTTTACACCAATAAATGCGCGCTGCACCCTTCCGAATTCGAACAGGTCGTTTACCACTTTTTTCACCAGGTTCACAGGAATCGCAAATGAGTATCCCGCATAACTTCCGGTGTTGGAGGCAATGGCCGTATTGATCCCGATGAGTTCGCCGTTGGCACCTACCAATGCACCACCGCTGTTGCCCGGGTTTACCGCCGCATCAGTCTGAATAAAGCTTTCAATAGGTACAATTGGTGAGTTGGGTTCACCTTCAAGGATGTGTATGTTTCTTCCCTTGGCACTCACAATACCGGCAGTTACCGTGGAGGTAAGGTTGAACGGGTTACCTACGGCAAGCACCCATTGTCCCACTTTTACCTGGTCTGAGTTTCCGTAAGGCATAAAAGGAAGATTTTTGGCGTCGATCTTCAGCAGGGCGATGTCGCTCGAAGGATCGGTACCGATCACCTGTGCGTCGTAAATTTCGTTGTTGTTCAGTTTTACCTGGACTTTGGTCGCCCCGGAAACCACGTGGTTATTGGTTACAATAAAACCGTCGTCGGAAACGATCACTCCCGATCCTGCGGCCTGCGACGGGATGTTTTGCGGTGCACCTCCAAAAAAGTAAGCCCACGGATCAGTATATCCCTGCTGAATGCTTTCGGTACGCACGTGTACGACTGCATTTACAGAATTTGCCGCTGCGGTGGTAAAATCTATGGCTGTTCCGCCTTCTCCAACCGGCGGCATACTTACAAACCTGACAGGTGCCTGGCTGTTAAATAGTGTCTCTTTACCGGAACTTACATAGTTAAAGGCAGCGAATGCGATAACTCCACCCAGTGTTCCGGCCAGAATGGTGCTAAGGGTCCTTTTCATATCGATCATCATTTTTTTAACTGATTTCAAAGATAAACGACGACGGGGTTGCATTCGCTTATGGCGGCAGTTAATAAATGTTATGGGGTGATTGGGTTTAAAGGTTAAGGGGTTAAAGGGTTAATGGGGGAGACGGTTCAGACGGTTTAGACGGTTGAGAGGGTTTAGGCGTTGAAGGGTTCCGAAGAAGAGCACTTATCCGAATGGCTCTTTTCTCTTTCAGCTTTTCTCTTTCCTCTAATCAATTCTCCATTATATTTTCTCCATTATATTTGGGGCATGAGCGCCATAAACTTCTATAAATACCAGGGAACGGGTAATGACTTTATCCTTGTGGATAACCGGACCGGAGATGTAACACTCAATGCCGGGCAGATTTCCAAATTGTGCGACCGCAGGTTTGGGATTGGTTCGGATGGCCTGATGCTTATCCAGAAGGCAACAGAACCCGGACTGGATTTTTACCTGGAATTTTTTAATCCCGATGGAAGCAAGAGTTTTTGCGGTAACGGAAGCCGCTGTGCAGTGGCGTTTGCCAGCTACCTGAAAATTTGCAACGGTTCTACGCAGTTTAAGGCCGTAGACGGGATCCATTCGGCCACGATCAACGATGAAGGCAGGGTTTCGCTTAAGATGTCGGACGTGGGCGCCATCCGGAATTTCCGCGACGGATTTTTCCTGAATACCGGTTCTCCCCATGTGGTGCTCGAAGTGCAGGACCTGAAAACTTACCCGGTAGTAAAAGAAGGTGCCGAGATCAGGTATTCTGCAGAGTTCAATCCTTCAGGAACCAATGTGAATTTTGTGGAACGCAAGGGCGACAATCATTTCGAGGTACGTACTTACGAACGTGGAGTAGAAAACGAAACCCTTTCCTGCGGGACAGGTGTAACTGCCGTGGCCGTAGCACTTCATAAGAAATACCAGCTTACTCACGACGAAGTGAAGATCACCACGCAAGGCGGCGATTTAGTTGTGAAAGTGGAACCTTACAATTACGGATACCGTAACATCTACCTGAACGGCCCGACCAGCTTCGTTTTCAACGGACAGGTGAGCCCGAACTGATGCCAGAACATTCGATAACCCTCCGTGCAGCTGAACCTTCCGACCTGGATTTCCTGTATCGTATTGAAAACGATACTGCTAATTGGGAAGTGAGTAATACCCGCATCCCTTTTTCCAAAAATACCCTGAACCTTTACCTGAACCAGGTGCACGATATTTATGCCGATAAACAACTCCGGCTGGTGATCTGTTCAGAAGGCACTCCCTGCGGAATGGCTGATCTTTTCGATTTTGATCCGTTTCACCTCAGGGCAGGTATCGGGATCGTTGTCGACCGTGAGTACCGGGAACAGGGAATTGCTTCGCAGGCATTGGAATTGCTGAAAAAATACAGCGCAGAGCACCTGGGATTGAGAATATTGTACTGCACCATCCTGGCAAAGAATGCCGGCAGCATACGCCTTTTTGAGAAAGCTTCATTTTTTTACACCGGAACCCACAAAGACTGGCACAGAACAGGAGCAGGGGAGTTTACAGACGAAATCATGTACCAATTCAATTTTAGATAATATGGCACGCCGCGGTCAGAAAAGTGGATTACTCAGGAAAATATTGATAGTACTGGCGATCGGTGCAGCCATTGGCCTATACTTCGGTTACGAAGCTTATCACGCCTTGTACGGATCTAACGTCGATCTGAAAAACCGGAAAGAAGCTTTTGTCTACATCAGGAGCGACGACACTTTTCCCCAGGTCATGGAGCAACTTAAAAACTCCGGCTACATCGAGAACTTTGAGACCTTCGAGTTTATCGCCACGCGTAAGAAATACGAGCGTAGTGTAAAACCAGGGAAGTACCGGCTTATACCGGGTATGAGCAACAACCAGGTGATCAATATGCTGCGTTCCGGCGACCAGGTTCCGGTAAGGGTAAAACTGAATAAGGAAGATAACCTGGCACAGATTGCCGGCGCCATCGGTTCACAACTCGAAGCCGATTCCACCCGCCTGATCGCCCTTCTTACCAACCCGGACACAGCTGCGTTCTACGGGTTCAAACCCGAAACGTTCATCGCCATGTTTGTCCCGAATACCTACGAATTTTACTGGGCCACCACCCCAAGAAAAGTGCTTGGCCGGTTTGCCGACGAGTACAAAAAGGTGTGGACTCCGAAAAGACTTGAAAAAGCAAAGGAGCTGGACATGAATCCCGATGAAGTGACCACGCTTGCATCCATCGTCGCCAAAGAAACCGCGAAAAACTCCGAGAGCCGCAGGATTGCCGGTGTTTACATGAACCGCCTGAAAACTGGTATTCCCCTGCAGGCAGATCCTACCCTGAGGTTTGCGGCAAATGATCCCACGATCCAGCGGGTACTCAACATTCACAAAGCGGTGGATTCACCGTATAACACATACTTGCACAAAGGTCTGCCTCCCGGACCTATCGGGATGGCAACCGCCGGTTTCCTCGATGCGGTACTCGATTACGAACACCACAATTACCTGTATTTCTGTGCCAGGGAAGACTTTTCGGGCTTCAGTAATTTTGCCGTTTCATACGAACAACATCAGCAAAACGCGAGAAGATACCAGCGGGCACTTACAGAAAGAGGCATCATGAATTAAATTGGTGTTATTTCCTGTCCTTTTAACCCCTTGTTCAGAACAGAATTCGGGCGGGAAGTGTATTTTTGTGAACCTCCCCTAAATAAAAAGAATACGATCAATAATGAGCGACATAAAATTTGGAACAGACGGATGGCGTGCCATCATCGCTAAAGAATATACAGTAGAGAATGTGGCAAGGGTAGCCATGGCAACAGCAGAATGGCTGAAGCAGAATTTTCCATCTCCTTCGGCTGTAATCGGCCACGACTGCCGTTTTGCAGGAGAGATGTTTGCGCAGACCACCGCAATCGTGCTGGCTAAAAGAGGAATTAAGGTGTTCATTGCGAAAGACTTTGTTTCTACACCGATGGTTTCTCTGGGAGTTGTTGAACACAAAGCTTCTGTAGGGATCGTCATTACCGCCAGTCACAATCCTGCGGAATACAACGGGTTTAAACTGAAAGGCCATTACGGCGGACCGCTGCTTCCGGATAGAATTGCCGAAGTGGAAGCACTGATCCCGGATCAGGCCAATTTCACCTATGATGAGAACGAGTTTCTTGCTTTCGTGAAATCCGGACAGATCCAACATACCAACCTGGAAGACCTGTACATTAAGAAAGTAGAGGAGACCTTCGACCTGGAAGTGATCCGCAATGCAAAGCTGAACCTGGCTTACGACGCCATGTTTGGAGCCGGACAAAATGTACTGAAGCGTCTGTTCCCTGACATGACCTTCCTGCACTGCGAACACAATCCAGGGTTTAAAGGTCAGGCACCTGAACCGATCCACAAAAACCTTGTAGAGTTTTCCGAACTCATCAAAAAACGCGGAAACATAGACTGCGGACTGGCTACCGACGGAGATGCGGACCGCATCGGACTTTATAATGCCCGCGGAGAATTTATCGACAGTCACCACATTATCCTATTGCTCATCAAGTATCTTGTTGAGGTAAAAGGATACAGCGGTAAAGTGGTAACTGCATTCAGTACCACGGTGAAAATCCCGAAAATGTGTGAGCACTTCGGACTGCCTTACCAGGTAACCAAGATCGGTTTCAAGTACATTTCCGAATACATGATCAGCGAAGATGTGTTGCTTGGTGGTGAAGAAAGCGGCGGTATCGCCATAAAAGGACACATTCCTGAACGCGACGGGATCTGGATGGGACTGGTGATCTGGGAATACATGGCCAAAACCGGCAAATCGCTTGACCAGCTCATTGACGAAGTGTACGAGATCGTTGGCAGTTTTGCGTTTCACCGCGTAGACCTTCATTTGCAGGAAGAAGTAAAGCAGCGCATTATTGAGAATTGTGAGGCCGATACATACAAATCATTCGGGAAGTTTGAACTGGTTGACCGCCAGACTATTGACGGTTATAAGTTTTTCCTGAATGCCGACGAATGGCTGATGATCCGCCCGAGTGGTACCGAGCCAGTGCTCAGAACATATGCAGAGGCTCAGACCAAAGAAAAAGCAGAATTGATCCTGGAAGCTTGCAAACACACGTTATTAGACTAATTCAGAACTATACCTATAAATCCCCGGAACAGAAGTCCGGGGATTTTTTTTCAAAGTACCTCGCCGGGTGCCTTACGGGCCTGCTGTTGCTCACGTTCAGTACTGCTTTTGCACAACCTGCGGATAGTTTACAGCAACGCAGGAAGGAGCGGGTAGTAGTGATCTCAGAAAGCGCTATTGGTGCAGCAAGCCTGGGAATGTTGGCTTCGGCCTGGTACAACCAATCTCCCAGGAACTTCCATGCTTTTAACGATGCTGACGAGTGGCTTCAGATCGATAAGGTTGGGCATTTTACAACCTCGTACCAGATTGTGCGGATCAACAGTCAGCTGCTGAACTGGTTTGGCATACCGGAAAAAAGAGCACTGAATTATTCGCTGGCACAAACGCTGATCTACATGACCTCGGTTGAGGTGCTCGATGGTTTCTCAGCCACCTACGGCGCGTCGTTCAGCGACCTTGCTGCAAACACGTCAGGGGTTTTGGTGTACTGGTTACAACACCGGTATCATCTCGAAGATGCATTCAATTTAAAATTCAGTTACCGTTCAAGCGGGTTGACCGGCTACCGACCGGAACTGTTGGGTGCATCGCCGGCAGAACGCTGGTTGAAAGATTACAACGGGCAGACGTACTGGCTGAGTTTAAACCTGCAAACCCTCACCGGGAGCAACGCTTTTCCAGCCTGGCTCAACCTTGCGATGGGATATGGGGGAACCGGGATGCTCGGTGGTAAAGCGAATCCGGTATTCAATGAAGAAGGTCTTCGCTTACCGGTGCTGGAACGCAGGCGCGAATGGGCATTGTCGCTCGACATCAGCACCGACCGTTTATTTCCGGCAAAAAAAGGAGTGAACCGTGCCTTCCGACTGGTGTCATTTTTAAAAATCCCACTTCCCGGAGTGGTTTTTGCTGACGGGCAGCGTCCACAATGGAAATTGTTTGCCTACTGACGGATTTCCGTATTACATACTTTCTGCACCACATCACCTTCAAAATGTGGATCGGCACATGTTTTCATCTCTTATTTTTCAGTATTGATGAGGGTGATCCTGCCCTCTGTCTAAGACCGGCAACCTTTCTAAAATCCGGGCATCCTTGTTAAAGGATGGGTGCTCAAAGTGCAATTAAAAAAGGATTTAACTCCTTAATTTCCGACGAGTTAACCGCTTTTGACGAAAACACGCACGCAGGCATCCAATTCTTTACGTAGAAATGATGATTTTGGATGTATTTCCACCCCGGAAAGTCGGGATTTATGCCCATTTTTGTGTGAGTTTTTTGGATTCGTCTGTGTTATTCTGAAATATGTTAGCCAGTCGGATTTGATAATCAGATGTTTAGATAAGTTGACCTTACCTTGATCTATAAAAAGCTGATAAGACAGATATAGATTGTTAAATTAAGACCTGAATAGCCTGCACATCCGGGTTTTTAAATAGTTGTCGGTTACCCTTGCCTATGGAAAATTTTACCTGCAAACAAAAGAGTTCATTCCGTTTTTCTTTTCTTTCCTTACTTCAGCTGTTGGTTTTACTGATCAGCGGAAGCTCCCTTTATGCCGAAGGAAGCCGCGAGCTTGCAGCGGGATTTGGAAACAGGATCTATCTGAATGCCGGCTCGACAGTTACGGCCTCTAATCCGTTTCCAACACCGGGCATCTTCAAGGTGTTCGCCAGGGCAGGAGAGAGCATTTACGTAGGTTCCAGTGCCCAGGGTATCGGGAACGGAACCATGATCCTGCGTTCTCCAAACGGGAACACCTACACCAGCGGAAGCGGAACCTTAGGAAAGATCGAGAACAAACTGCAGGAAGCACTTGGGCCTCAATTGGGATACCAGCCTTTTGTTCAGCCGGTTGGTGCGGGAGAAGAAGGGATCTGGGAAGTGAGTTTTATCGCCCCGAATGCTGCTGCCACATCAGATCCGACCAATCCGGTGCTGCTGGATGCATGGACACAGGAGAACTCTTACTGGATCGCTGCCTTTGATATTTCTGTGAAAGTACCGTCTGCACTGCCATTCACCAATGGTCGTATGTACGCCAACGTGTTCAACGCCATTATGGGCGGAGCAACACTTCCATTTACCGGCACCTTCCGTGTACTTACTCCTGACGGGTATGTATACAACTGGGCACTGAACACCATCAGCGGATTGAACTTTTGTTTTTTCGCAAACAGCAAGGGGATAAGAAACGGTTTTGGAGATCCTTCCTACCTGAGTAACAACGCAATCTTTACCTCACCCGACGTTCATGACCCCAGAACTGCGGATGTAGCAAACGACATTACCCACAAGATATTCTTCAATGATCCTGCTGCGGATCTTCCGGGGACAACCGTAATCGCAGGTGGAGGAACGACCTGGTTAAGAAATTCGCCGCTGGTACCGACCATTGCCGACTACACCTTTACGGGGATGGAAGGAACCCGTAACATTATGGGGACCACGCCTTTAGGTGGACATTTTGCGTTTACTGCCAACCTTTACGGAAAGTATACGATACAGATCGACATTAACCGGAACGGAAATTACACCGACCCGATCGACAGGATCATGACCGGTATCACCATGTTCGGAGCGAACAAGATCTACTGGGATGGAAAAGACGGACTCGGAAATGCAGTGGCCGCTTCGACTACACCGGTCACCGCAATTGTAAGTAATACGCTGTTCAGCGGGGAGATACACTTCCCGCTTTTTGACGTTGAGAACAATCCTAACGGAATGGTCATCACCCGTGCCAGCGGTCCGGGGTCGCCGACCGACGTGGTACACTGGGACGATACTTTCCTGAGTGGTACCGGTACAGCCGCAATGGCCACCGCTGGTCCAACAACTACGGTGACAACAAATCCATCGATACCTGGGCTTACCTGCTCACCACACCACTCAGTGCACCGATCTCAATTCTGGTTAGACAGGCTGATCTTGAGGTGGTTAGTCTGGATGCAACTCCTGCGCAGCTGTGTACCGGAAACCAGGTGACTTATACTACGACCATCAAAAACAACGGTCCGGGAAATGTTTCAGGAGCGCCTTACCGGTTCACCTTTCCTGCAGAACTTACCGGAGTTACCGTTACCAATTCCATTACCGGAAACGGGAGCATCGTTTCTGATCTGAAAACAGGAACGGCATACACGGCAAGTGTAAACCTCAACAATAATGCGATGATTACGTTTACTATCCAGGGAACCGTTTCGGCTGTTCCGTCGGGTGGAAGTATGAACGTGAACTCTGCGATCATGAGGATTGCCGATTACACAGATCCGGATGCAACCAATCCAAACGTCGCTGTTCCAACCGATTACCAGGACGAGTGCGACGCCTCTCCTTCAGGTTTAGGTTGTAACAACATCAAGCAGCGCAGCCAGGTAGTAACACAGGCTCCAACCGTTGCGGTTGCAGATATTGACCAGACCCTGTGTGCGGTAACCAGTGCGACGATCTCGGCCAACACTCCGGTTTCAGGAGTGGGTACCTGGAGTATTGTTGCCAACAGTGCCGGTTCACCGATGTTCTCCAATGTGTCTGCTCCGTCAACCACGGTTAGCGGATTGACCCCAGGTACTTATACTTTCCGCTGGAACATCAGTTCCGGTGGGGGATGTGTGGCCAGCACCGATGACATCGCAGTATTGGTGCAACCGGCTTTGTCTGACAATACCACTGCTCCGCCAACTCCTTCGATGTTTTGCGGTAATTCTGATCCATTGCCGGTTACGGGAAGTTTACCGCAAGGAGGAAGCGGAAGTTATGTTTACCGCTGGCAGCAATCTGCGGATAACGTAACCTTTACCGACATATCAGCCGCAAACTCAAAAGATTTTGATCCCGGTGTCTTAAATTCAACGACTTACTACCGTCGTGCAGTTACTTCAGGAAGCTGTACCACTCCAATTTTCAGTAATGTTTCTACTGTGGTTATTCAACCGGCATTGTCCGGTAATACCATCACAGCACCAACTGCGGTGGTTTTTTGCGGTTCGGGCGACCCGGCTGCAATTGCAGGAGCTATTGCCACCGGTGGCAACGGAACCATTGCCTATCAGTGGCAGAGTTCCAGCGACAATGTTACTTTCTACGACATTCCTGCAGCCAATGGAAGAAGCTATGATCCTGGCGCACAGACTAGTACCGTGTATTTCCGCAGGGAAGTTACTTCAGGAACCTGTACCCCGGTATACAGTAATGTAGTAGCCGTAACCATCAACCCACTGCTTTCTTCCGGTACTATTAATGCCAACCAGATTTTCTGCGGAAGTGGAAATCCTGATCTTCTTACCGAGCTTTCTCCGGCATCGGGAGGAAACGGGAGTTATACCTATACCTGGCAGGTTTCAACTACCTCAGCAGTAAGCGGTTTTACCAATATTCCTTCTGCGAGTGCACCAAATTACGATCCTGCGACAATCAGCACCAATACCTATTATAGAAGGGTAGTCAACTCATCGGTATGTGCCAGCGAGATCAGTAATGTAGTTACAGTTACCGTAAATCCTGCGGTTACCGCGGGAACAGTTTCCGCCAACCAGACTTTTTGTAGCAGCGGTAACCCCGTAAACTTCGAGGAAGTTACCGCACCCTCAGGTGGTGACGGTACTTTTGCGTACCAGTGGGAGAGTTCTGCCAACAATGTAACCTTCACTGCTATTGCAGCTGCGACGTTAAATACTTACGATGCGCCGACCATCAACAAGACCACTTATTACAGAAGAACCGTTAGTTCTGCCACATGTCCGCAGGCAAGCAGCAACGTAATTACGGTAACCATCACCAACGCAATCGGAGGAAATTCGATTGGCGGCGACCAAACCATTTGCTACAATACTACACCCGCAACTATTACAGGAGCAAATGCTACCGGAGGCAGCGGAGGATTTACCTACCTGTGGGAGAGCAGTACCACCGATCTTTCAGGATTCGGACCGGCAGCCGGGGCGAACAGTGCACCAAGTTACAGTCCGGGACCACTCACCCAGAATACACTTTTCCGCAGGACGATCACTTCGGGCATTTGTGGTTCGGTGCAAAGTACCGTAACAACCGTATACGTTTCGCAACTACCAACGGTATCTAACGCAGGACCAGACCAGGGACCGCTAACTGCCGGATTTACAAGCTTCGCAGGTAACGTACCGACTACCGGAAACGGAGTGTGGACTTTAATCACCGGTCCGAATATCCCGGTTATACTTAATCCAACCCAGGCGAATTCCAGCATTACCGGCCTGGTACCTGGAACCTATACTTTCCGTTGGACCATCGGCAATCCACCATGTGTAAGTTCTACGGATGAGATGATCATCCGGGTGAATATTCCACCGGTAGCCAATACTGATAACACCACTACCGCTGAAGATAACCAGGTAATTATCCCGGTAAGTTCGAATGATACCGACGTTGATGGAACGATCAATAAGGCTACTGTGGTTATCATAACTCCTCCCGGAAAAGGGACCGTAACGGTGAATGCAGATGGAACGGTAACGTATAAGCCAAACCTGAATTACAACGGAACTGACTTCTTTACCTATACTATTAAGGATAACCTGGGCGGAATATCGAATGTTGCTACTGTTAACATCAACGTTACTCCGGTGAATGATCCGCCGGTTGCGGTAGACGATCGTGTGAATGCACTTGAGGACACCGAATTTGTTTTGCTTGCTCCGGGTGTACTAAGTAACGACATTGATCCTGACGGACAGGTACTTACCACCTCGTTGGTGAAAGATGTAAAACACGGAACACTGGTATTTGGGGCAGATGGAAGCTTTAAATATACACCCGCTCTTGATTTTGTGGGCCTTGATACCTTCAGTTATAAAGTATGCGATCCGTTTGGAATCTGTGATACCGGACTGGTTATCATTGATGTGGGTGATGGAAATGATCCGCCAAAGGCACTTCCTGATGCTTACACCGCTTACGAAGACAGTATACTGATCGTTAACGTACCCGGAGTACAGGCCAACGACTCTGATCCCGACGGCGACCCGATCGATGTAAGTCTGAATACCAGTACCACGCACGGTACCATTACCCTTTTTGGTAACGGTTCATTCATTTATTATCCGTTCCCTGATTTCTACGGAACCGATGAGTTTGAGTACAAAGCCTGTGATGCTGGTGGTTCGTGTGCTTCGGCGAAAGTGACCATTACGGTGATCAACATCAATGACCGTCCGAAAGCCATCAACAAGAATTACGCAGTAAATGAGGATGCTACCCTTGCCATTATTGCACCCGGTATACTCACCGGTTGTACCGATGCCGATCCGTCAGACATACTGACCACTGCACTCATCACCCCAACACTTCACGGAACGATTGCGGTAAGCCCTTCGGGAGCCTTTACCTACAAACCGGATGCAGACTATTACGGCGTAGACCAGTTTGTATATCGCCTGTGCGATAACGGTACTCCAATGCTTTGTGATTCAGCGGTTATTACCCTGACTATCAATCCGGTGAATGATGCTCCGGTTGCCCTTAACGACGATTACACCATGATCGAGGACGGTACACTGACCGTTCCGGCACCAGGGGTTCAGAGCAATGACAGCGACAAAGAGGGAGATTTACTGACCTCTACTGTTGTCACCACGACCAAGCATGGTACGCTCACCCTTCAGCCTAACGGTCGTTTTGTATACGTACCGATCAAAGATTTCGCAGGAAAAGATTCCTTTACCTACAAAGTATGTGATGCCGGCGGAGCATGTGCACTAGCAGTTGCACGTATCGTGGTTACCCCGGTAAATGACAAGCCGAATGCGGTGAACAACAGCTACAGCGTACTGGAAGACAATATCTTAACTGTAGCTCCCGACGGAGTACTGAGCAACGACGTGGATCCCGACGGTGATCCGCTCACGGCTACATTGGTTGCCGGTGTTACACACGGTACCCTTACACTAAACAGTAACGGAGGCTTTACTTACGTACCGTTTCCCGATTACAACGGAACCGACCAGTTCCGTTACAATGCCTGCGACCCGCTTGGCCTGTGTTCTACAGCAGTAGTAAATATCCGGGTTAACCCGGTGAGTGATTACCCGATAGGAGCAAGTGATAACTACACCATGGAAGAAGACAGTACGTTGACTGTGTTCGCGCCAGGAGTATTGGGTAACGATAAAGATCCTGATATTGAAGTGATTACCGCTTTGGTTAAGAACCCACCATCTTCAGGAACACTGTCGCTGAATGCTGACGGAAGTTTTGTTTACAAGCCTTTTGCTAACTATTTCGGTACCGACCGCTTCAGCTACTGGGTGTGTGATGCCGGTGGATTGTGTGACACTGCTGTGGTGAACATTACCATCAACCCACACAACGATACCCCTCTTGCGGGTGATGTTACCTACTCAACCAATGAAGACCAGACACTTACGGTAAACGCTCCGGGTGTGATGAGCAACAGTTCTGATGCCGATGGTGATGTACTTACCGTAACCGCGATCAGTCAGCCGCTGCACGGTACACTTACCCTTAACGCCACAGGCGGATTTGTTTACGTTCCTGCCGCCAACTTCTTCGGAACCGACTTCTTTAACGTTAAGGTGTGTGACCTGAGCAACGCCTGTGCGAATGCAGTGGTTACCATCAACGTTATTCCTTTCAACGACATACCGGTAACCGGTCGCGACGAGTACACCACCAATGAAGACGTGGTACTGAACCGCTCCAATCCTGGAGTACTGATCAACGATACCGATGCCGACGGAGATGCATTGAGTGCTTCGATATTCACACAGCCCAAGCACGGTACGATCACCATCGACCCGCAGGGAGGTTTCGTTTACACTCCGGATATTGATTACTTCGGCCTAGACAGTGTGATCTACCAGGCTTGCGACGCTTTTGGCGGTTGCGCACTGGGAACAGCCCTGATTACTATTCTTCCAGTGAATGATGCCCCGCGCTCATTGCCAGACACTTATACTATCAATGAGGACGATTCACTTTCACTGATTGCTCCCGGACTCATGTTCAACGATCTTGATCCTGATGGGGACAATATCACGGTAAGTCTGAGTGCCGCGCCATCAAAAGGTGTGGCCTCGGTTAAGTCAGACGGATCATTTACCTACAAGCCCAACGCCAATTACAACGGTACCGATTCATTCAAATACCGCGTTTGCGACAGCGGAAATCCTTCGTTGTGTACCATTGAAACGGTTACGATCATCATCAAACCGGTGAATGATGCACCAGATGCAAAGGTTGATGTGTATACCCTTGCCGAGGATGTGCCACTTACCGTTTTACCAAAAGGCGTATTGACTAACGACGTAGATCTTGAAGGAGATGTACTTACAGCCCGTGTGGTGAAAAACCCATTGAACGGTGTACTTTCATTATCGGCCAACGGTGGTTTTGTATATGTACCCAATGCCGATTACAACGGAACGGATGTATTTGTATACGAGGCCTGTGATCCAAGCGGAGCCTGCGATACTGCTTCAGTTTACCTGACCATAACCCCGGTAAACGATCCTCCTAAAGCTACCGACGATTACTACAGCACTGCTGAGGAAGTTACTCTGGTTGTAGGCGCTCCCGGTTTGCTGTTCAACGACAGTGATCCTGAAGGAAATACAATATCGGCAAGCCTGATCAATGTACCTGCGCACGGAACTGCACTGGTGAATGCGAATGGTTCATTTACTTACATCCCGAATCCGAATTACAGCGGTCCGGATAGTTATACCTACCGTACCACTGATGCTTTTGGTGCATTTACCGATGCAACGGCTTACATCACCGTTATTCCTGTAAACGACAACCCGATTGCCGTTGCCGACAGCTTCAGCGTGGCGGAAGACAACGTATTGCACATTGCTCCACCGGGAATTCTGCAGAACGATACCGATGTGGACGGAGATGTACTCACCGTTACTTCGATCGGTACACAGCCGTTACACGGAACAGTGATCCTTAGTTCAGACGGTGCATTTGATTACACGCCGAACACCAATTTCTTCGGTACTGATACCTGGACTTACCTCATCCAGGACGGTAACGGAGGAACTGCAACCGGAAGCGTGAAAATAGTGGTAACCCCGGTAAATGATGACCCGATCACACTCGACGATTCGTATACGGTAAATGAAGACAATGTGTTGAACGTGAATGCTCCCGGCGTTTTGTTCAATGATACCGATCCTGATGTGGAGCCGCTTACCGTGGTTTCGAATACCAATCCTGCAAACGGGGTACTGGTGATCAGTCCTAACGGGAAATTTATTTATACACCTGCTGCCAATTACAACGGAACCGACAGTTTCACTTACACCGTTTCAGACGGTCACGGCGGGACATCCACATCAACGGTAACAATCGTTGTATTGCCGATGAATGATCGCCCGGTTGCCGGAGATGATTTCTATGCGGTAGATGAGGACAACATACTGGATGTGCCGGCTTCAGGTGTATTGGCTAACGATATTGATCCTGATGCCGATGCGCTGACGGTATTCAATGTTATTGTTCAGCCTACCCACGGTATACTGGCCTGGTTGCCAAATGGAAGTTTCAAGTATACACCGGCGGTTAATTTCTTCGGAACCGATAATTTCACCTACGTAGTGTCCGACGGACATGCCGGACTGGATACTGCCGTGGTGATCATTTCGGTGAAACCGGTTGATGATATGCCATTGGCCACTAACGACGACTTTACCGTAAACTCCAATGTAACGCTTAATGTTCCCGCACCGGGAGTGTTGTTCAACGACCGCGAGTTCGATGGCGATGTACTTACCGTTATTCCGATCATTTCCCAGGTGGGAACCGGGGCAGGAGGGACGCTGACCATAAATGCAGACGGATCGCTTACCTATATTCCTGCCGGTCCGGCGACATACATTGAGCAATTTACTTACACCATCAAAGATGCCAATGGAAACACAGCAACCGCTGTGGCTACCTTCCATGTCGGACACGTGAATAACAAACCGATTGCTGCGGATGATAATTATACGGGTACCGAAGACATCACGCTGGTGGTTTCTGCTCCCGGTGTACTTTCGAATGACCGTGACCCGGATGATCCGATTGGTGTAAATAACCTCGGGGCATTGCTGCTTACCCAACTACCGTTGCATGGAACCGTAACGCTTTATCCTGACGGCTCATTCATTTATGTGCCTAACCACGATTTCTACGGATCTGACTTCTTTGAGTACAGCGCTGATGATGCCAACGGAGCAAAGGATACTGCCCGCGTGAACATTATCATCACACCGGT
>JAZKEZ010000100.1:0-8378 GCA_040386675.1 Bacteroidota bacterium
GGCGGCCAGAGTATTGAACGTCCCGGAACTGCCGTAAGCTCCCGAACCGATGGCATAGCTAAATGCCCCTGTCCCGCCCGAAGCCGTAAGCTGCACCGATCCATCGTTCCTGCCGTTGCACGAAACCGCATTCACCAGGGCGCTTACGGAAATTTGAGTGGGTTGGGTAATGGTGATGAGAGTATCGCCCGTGCAACCGGCCGCATCCTTAATTGAAAACGTATACGAGCCGGCAGCCAGGCCGGTAAACGTTCCTGAAGAGCTGTATCCGCCCGAGCCTATCGCGAATGAATAAGGAGCCGTTCCTCCGCTGGCGGTCAGGATAACGCTTCCATCGGTCCCTCCGAAACAGGAAATGGCTGTTGATTCGGCTCCGGGAACAACAGCCGATGATCCGGAAATAGCTATTGTCGTATCCACGGTACATCCCGAAACATCACGAATGTGGAAAACATACGATCCCGGTGCGAGGCCGGTAAAGGTTCCGGAAGCACCGTAATTACCAGCATCTTTTGCGTAGGTATAGCCGCCGGTTCCTCCTGTGGCGGTGATTACCACCGAACCGCTGTCGGCTCCTGCGCAACCTGCATTGGTCACTACCGCCGAGGTTGCGATCTTAGTCGGCTGACTGATCGCAACCGAAGTATCTGCAATACAACCCGCTGCATCTCTCACCCGGAATACGTAGTTACCCGCTGGTAGCGACGGGAACAATCCCCCGGTCCTGAACGAACCGCTGCCGATGGCATAGGTATATCCACCTGCTCCTCCGGTCGCACTTATGGTTACCCGGCCATCATTCCCGCCAAAACAGGAAACATCGGCTTTGTTTACCGCAATCACAATAGCACTTGGCGCGGTCAATACAACGGTGGTGTCTTTACTGCAGCCGGCACTGTCTTTTGCCTGTACTACATAACTGCCTGCGCCAAGGCCGGTAAACGAACCCGAAGAAGTGTACGCACCGGAATTCAGGGCATAGGTGTAGCCCGGTGTTCCGCCCGTTGCGCTTACCAGTATACTTCCGGTGTTTGCACCAAAGCAGCCGGGAGCAGTAGTTGTTGAGGAGATAAACAGCTCAACACCGTCTGTTAAGGTGATAGTTGCTGATGTTGCGCTGTTCTGGTTGGCATCGGTGATCACTGCGTAATACGTTCCGGCAGAAAGTCCGGTGGCAATACTGTCAGTTTGCGTTGGAAGTAAAGCCGGAACACCATTCATGATGCGGTACCACTGGTATTGGTAGTACAAGCCTGTAAAATTCCGCCGTCCGCATTGTCCTGATGCTTTCAGGCTCCCGGTGCTGCTTCCGTAGCAACTAACGGCTTGTGCCACCTCCACAGTAACGAGCGGTGGAACGGTGAGGTCGATCGTATCGTAATGCACACAACCGGCACCGTCGGTTATGATCACGGTGTACAAATCGGGCAACAGTCCGCTGAGGCTGGAAGAAGTGGCGCCATTGCTCCAGTTGTAGCTAAACGATGGTGTACCGCTGATTGGCGTAATGTCGATGTATCCGGTGGCATCTTCACAGTTGAGCGGTGCTTCGGCCTCAATGGCGATATCGAAGGTGCATTGGGCCGTTGCGGTATACCCGCTGAAAACCAAGGCGATAAGTACAAGAAAATGCGTGGTGTAAGGTAATTTCATGTGAGAATGATAAGGTTGAGCTTAGTCCTTTTCGATCAGCCAGTATGCTTTGCCACAATCCTGGCATTCAAAGCAATGGGCCACATTCCTGCGCCGCAATACCAGCCACCACGGAAGTTTAGTCGGTGGAGCGGTGGTATTGCGGTTAAGTGCATTGCCGCAAACCGGGCAACCTGCACCCACAACGGTACGGTTCAATACAATTTTATCGAGGTTCAGGAGTGCCATGCGGCACGAATGTAAAAGGCGGATTTTTTCCGGGAAAATGGATGGGGCGGAAAGCTGGGTGGTGGGGTGAAGTGCAGTTTTGAGGGGTGAAAATGGCTTTTTTTAACCGCAGAGGCACAGAGGTGGGCGCAGAGGGCACAGAGGGATCAGGTAGAAAATAGCTGATCCAAAAATTTGAAACTTGAAATCACTTCAACCCCAACGCCTCAAACAGCGTTACTTTATACGTCCTGCTCAACGGAACCGCATGCGAACCAAGTATCACCTCGTCGCTGTGTACCTCTTTTACCTTATTCACTGCCACCGCAAAACCCCGGTGGGTTTGCAGGAAACCCGGAGTCTGCACCAGGAAATCAGCAAGCGTGCTGCGGATCAGTACCGCTTCGGTGCCGGTAACCAGTCGGAGGTAATTGTCCTGGCTTTCGGCATAAAGGATCTCGGAAAAAAGGATGCGCTTAAAGGTGTTGCCCTGCTTCACAAAAATCCCGTCGTTTTCGGTCGCAGCGGGAGTCTGGGTATCCTGGGTCGATTTGAATTTCAGGAAATTATCCAGTGCGATCTCTATGGCGGCGTGCAGCTGGGCGCGGGTCACCGGCTTGGCCAGGAATGCGGCAGGGTTTACCTCTTTCGCCCGACTAATGGTCTCAAAATCGGTATTCGCAGTGAGAAAAATGTACGGGATCCCGAAGGCCTTCTGTACAGTACGCGCCACCTCTACCCCATCCATCTTTCCTAAGATCGTAATGTCGATGAGCAGCAATTCAGGTTGTTCTTCCTCGATCATCGCGATCGCCTCGCTGTAGCGCTTGGCCGGTTTCGTAACGCGGTAGCCGCTTTCGGTAAGCATCTCACTTATGGACTCGGCGATGATCAGGTCGTCTTCTACGATCCCTATTTTAAGTGCATCCATCATTGATCGGTATTCCTGGTTTCAAAATCCTTAAAGGTGATCACAAAGGTAGCTTGCGGAGAGTTGTGGTATTCGAGCTTTCCGTCGAGTTGCTCTGCCAGCCGGGTTACGAGTTTCAGTCCGAGTGTGCCTGCGCTCAGCAGATCTGTTGCCGCATCAAGTCCGGGACCGTCGTCGCTGTACTCGAGCTTGAAGTGACCGGAACTTTCCTGCTTCAGTACTATGGTTATTTTTCCTTCTGATCTTCCGCGGAAAGCATGCTTGCACGAGTTGGTCAGCAGTTCGTTCAGGATCAATCCGATCGGCACAGCAGTATCAATATCCAGCGTAACCTGTTCCACGTGTTGTTCTACGCTGATTTCCTGGCCTTTATCAGTAAACACTTCAAGCACATGTACACCGAGTTCGTGGACAAAGCTCTTCATTTCAACGCCTTTCAGGTCGTCGTGGCGATACAGGTTTTCGTGGATGAAGGCGATGGAAAGTACGCGGTTCTGGCTATCGGTCAGGGCTGCGCGTACCGCGGGTTCGAGGCTTCTTGAGGCCTGCATCTGCTGTAGTGATGAAATGACCTGCAAATTGTTTTTTACCCGGTGATGGATCTCTTTCATCAGCAGGTCTTTCTCGTGCAGCATTTGCGCGAGCTGACCGGTACGTTGGGAGATCACTTGTTCGAGGCGGTCGTTGGCGGCACGCAGTCGGCGTTCGCGCCACCTCACGGCCAGCCAGACCAGTGCGGCCACGGCCAAAGACCCGAGAATGATGAACCAGGTTTCCCGGTAAAATGGCCGCAGCACTTTGAGCCGCAGCACCAGCTGACTGGTACTCCACGTTCCGCCGTTGTTCCTTCCTTTTATCCGCAGCACATAATCGCCGTACGGCAGGTTGCCCAGGCGGAGCGAACTTTCGGTGAGGTAACTCCATTGGTTCTCAAGTCCCTCTATCCGGTAAGCATACGTATGTTGCTGAGGTTCAAAATCAAGCAGGCGGAAATTTAGCGTGTAAAACCGGTCTTCGGGACGGATCTCAATGGTTTTGCTTTGCAGCAGTTCTTCGGTCTGATCTTCTAAACGATCCTGGCCCGCGTTGTAGCGGTAAAAACTCCGGATGCGGAGGGGTGCCTGGTAACTGTTGGCCCGCGCACGGTTCAGGTCTTTGGGATGGAAGGTGACCAGTCCGTTCACACCTCCGAAATACAGCTGCCCGTCATCGGCTTTGTAATAACTCAACCGGTTGAATTCGTTGTCTATCAGTCCGTCTTTGGTAGTATACACCTTGATTGTTCCGCCCTTCGGATCGAAATGAATGAGTCCGCGGTTCGAGCTGATCCAGAACAGGCCTTCCTCATCGGTAAGCAAGCCATATAACACGTTGGAGCTTAAGCCATCTGCTACGGTATATTTCTTAAAGCGATTGCTTTTCCGGTTCCAATAGATCAGTCCGGAACCATTGGTACACAACCACAGATCGCCGTTCCGGTCTTCGCTCACCTGGAGAATGTCGGTCGCGGGAAGTGTTCCTTTTTCTCCCAGGTAACTTTCGGTTATCCGTCCGTTTACGATCTTCAGCAGTCCTTTGCTGGTCGATGCCCAGATCACGCCATTGTGGTCGCGGCAAAAATGGTAGCACCAGCCGGTTTTGTCTTTTTGTTGTCCGGGAATGAGTTTCCAGTCGGAATAAGGTCCGCCGATGTCCCAAATCCCGTGAATAGTCCCCGCAAGAAGTCGTTTACCATCCCTGAATATCGCCCAGATCTCGTTGCCGTGCCCGCTGCCTATACCGGCTATCGCGATGCCTTTTCCGGCTTGCAGATCAAGGATGGAATCGCGGGTAACGGCCCGAATGTGACCGTTGTCTCTGAACAATACCGTGGGAATGTGACAGGGGACGCGTCGCAGTACTTCGCCCGAAGTCTCGCTGAATTCGTATACGCCGTCCCAAAGCGCCGCCAGGGTCGTTCCGTGATCCGTTCGGATGATTCCACGGGCCTGGTTACCGTTGGTGAGCGGAATCGTCAGTCGGCTCCGGTCCAGGAAATTCCTGAAGCGACGCGGTCTTACATCGGCAATCCATATCCCATACGAGGTACACAACCAGAATTTCCCGGAAGCATCACTAAATACACCTTTCAGGATGGCATTGTGCCGCGTAGAAAGCGTTACCGAATCTACCACAGTGATGATGGATTTACCATCAGGGGTGACCAGGCTGATGCCTTTTTCGTTCTGAAGGCCTATAGTACCGGTGTGCAAATCCCATTTCCCGAATTGATACAGGTCCTGGAAGCCATCTTTGGTAAGATCGGGAGCAAGGTTTGATACCGGGGATACTTTCCCAACGGCATCCGCCAGGAAAAAATGCGACGAAAGCGGCTGGCGGCTGGCATCTTCTTCGTTGGCACACAACAGTGCCGAACCGTTCGGGTAGAGCGTTCGCGGATGAACGTAGGTGTACCCCGGAACCAGTACATCGTGCCATACTCCTGAGGTATCTACCTTGATGTTGTCGCCGCTGTTCAGCGTAAGCCAGAGGTGAGCTCCCTTTGCCCGGTGCTGCCAGGTTCTCCGTGTATACAATAATCTTTTCGGGTGATTGTAGATCTTTTTAAAGACCTTATTGCGGTACATCCAGACCTCATTTTTTATGGTCACCAGGAACACATCGCCGACTTCATTGGCGATGGCGAGGAAAATGTCTTTTTCAGCCACCGGGGCCGATGATCCGAAGGTTTGGGTGAATGACTTTATCGTACCGGTTTTCGTATCGAGGATATCTATCACCCGTCCGGGCAGGTTCACTGCTGAAGCGTAGGTAATCCACAGCAATCCGGGTGAGCCCAGGGCCAGGTGACAGACATTATTGGCCTGCAGTCCGTTTTTCTCGCGTGAATAGAGTTTGAATTGAACGCCATCGTAGCGTTGCAGCCCGTCGGGGGTTCCGAGCCAGATAAATCCCTGCGAGTCCTGTAAGCCGCACAACACCGCATCGTTCACGAGGCCATCATCAGCCGACAGGTGCCGGGTATTCACTACAAAACCATCCGGAGCCTGCGCAGATATGTAAGTAGAGATCGTGGTGAACCACAGGATCAGAAGGAATATTTCCCGACGATGCATGGTGCCGAAAATACGTTTTTTTGGATTGGGAGGTTTAAACCGCGGAGGCACGGAGGTAGTCACGGAGCGCGCAGAGAGGATCCCGGCGATCTCTGCGGCCACCTCCGTGCCTCTGCGGTTACCAACCAACTATATTATTAATATTCCCCTGAAGCCAGCATCACCAGCGTACATCCTTCAACCGCCTCAATACCATGTTGTGCGGCCAATGATTCGAGTTTCGGGTTTTCGGTTCCCGGGTTAAAAATGATCCGTTTGGGATTCAGGGCAAGGATGCGGTCGATGTACTGCTCCTGATTAGTGGGATTCATGTACAGCGTTACCGTATCAATCGATTCGTCTGATGGAAATTCCTTGTGGATCGCAGTCTGACCGATCTTCCCTTCTTTTAATCCGACGGCAAACACCTTATGGCCGTAGCCATTCAGTCGACTGGTAGCCATGTAGCTGTATCGTGAAGGATTTTCTGATGCGCCGAGAACGAGTGTATTTTTCATAACGTTGAATTTAAACGGCAGTCACGCCGCGGGATTCACGGTTCAAAAGTTGTTCCATCTGCCGGAAGTTCCGCTTCAGTATTTTTCCCGTACAGGGCACGGAACAGGTAATAGAACGGAACACCGATCAACACCAGCAATAGTCCGGGCCAGGTGTTTTCGAACTTATTGACCACGAGACTGATGGTTACAAAAGCGGCCAGAACGAGGTAAATGATTGGTACGAATGGATACCCGAAGGTCTTGTAAGGACGAGGCAGATCGGGGTGTGTTTTTCTCAACACCATTACTCCGCTAACGGTTAGCAGATAGAACACCAATACCGCGAAGATCACATAGTCGAGCAATGAACCGTAAGAACCTGAAAGGATGAGCAACGAGGCCCACACGCCCTGGAAGATCAATGAGTTTTGCGGAACCTGGTGCTTGTTGAGTTTGGCGGCCGGTTTAAAGAACAACTTGTCTTTCGCCATAGCATAATACACACGCGCCCCGGAAAGAATGATTCCGTTCAGGCAGCCAAAGGTCGAGATCATGATCAGCACTGCCATCAGGTATAGTCCGTAGTTGCCTGCAATGGTGTTCATCAGTAGCGTTCCTACCCTGTCCTGTTCCGCAGTTTTTATCGCATCGATCGGAAGGATGTAGAGATACACCATGTTCACTAAAAAGTAGATGGCCATTACCGAACCGGTTCCCAGTAACATACTGAGCGGCAGGTTCTTCTTGGGGTTTTCCACTTCTCCGGCAATATAGGTGATGTTGTTCCAGGCATCGGCAGAGAACAAACTTCCCACCATTGCTGCACCAAAAACGCCCAGCGAAACAAGGGTATACGTATCAGGCCACGCCGGAGTGAAATTCTCCACGCTCCCCTTGCCCATAAACCCGGCAATGATCCCGAAGATGATGATGCACACCAGCGAACCGATCTTTCCGAAAGTGAAGATGTTCTGCAAGATCGCGCTCTGCTTCACTTCACCAAAATTACTGATGGTAAGCAAGGCGATCATAGCAATACCCAGCAACTGCTGACTAGACAGCGTTAGTACACCCAGATCGAGCAGGATATTATCGGGCGAAACCCACGGGAAGAACACACCGGTAAATTTGGCAAATGCAATGGCCACGGCAGCGATCGTCCCGGTCTGAATGATCGCAAAGACAGTCCATCCGTACAGGAAACCAAAAATTTCGTGGTAGATCTTCTTGAGGAACACGTACTGTCCGCCGGCCTGAGGCATCGCAGCAGCAAGCTCACCATAACACAGTGCCCCGAAAATCGTCATCACTGCAGTAATCGCCCAAATGAGCAGCAGCATCCCCGGCGTTTGCACATCGCGCGCAATAGCCGATGAAACAATGAAAATTCCGGAACCGATCATCGAGCCCATAATGAGCATGGAAGAATCGAGGAGCGTGAGTTTTTTGTGGGGTTGCGACATGGGCGGTAGTGGTTGGGTTCCAAATATAGCCGAGTGGATGTTGCGAGCAGTTGGTTGGAGGGAGAAAGTATTAACAGGGGGCAAGTGGTAGGTGGCAGGTCGTTGGTGGTAAGGGGAAATGTGGTGAAGAAAGTGGTAAAGGTGGTAGGAGGTTCCTCACAGCGTTCGGAATGACGAGGGTGTTAATGGGAGTAATCAGATTTAATTGAACAAAGGTCGTAAGAGGGTCCTCACGCTGTTCGGAATGACAACGGTGTTAATGGGGTAAAAGAGATTTCTCGCTGCGCTCGAAATCCAAGTCAGCATACTGTCATTCGGCCAACCGGTTTGTACCAACTGTCATTCGGCCCACCGTCATTTCGAGCGAAGCGAGAAATCCCCCAGTTCAAGAAACGGGCCCATCGTTTTAAACTAATGCAGAAAACCCTGGTAGTCAAACCGCGACATGATATTGGTTAACAGAGGTCGTAGTGGGTTCGTCACTGCGTTCGGAATGACGATGGTATTAAGAGGTTCCTCACGGTGTTCG
>JAZKEZ010000101.1:0-14465 GCA_040386675.1 Bacteroidota bacterium
AAACTCCACGTTATCCAGTGCACCGGTAAGTGCAGCAGTGATCATGGCACGGGTGTAACCCAGTTTCATACGTGAACCAACCCCGTAAGAACCTCCGCTCCAGCCGGTGTTGATCAGCCATACGTTTGCGTTGGTCTCGTCCATTTTCTTTCCTAGCATCTGTGCGTACTGCGACGGGTGAAGCGGCATGAAAGGCGCACCGAAGCAGGTAGAGAAAGTGGTGGTTGGTTCGGTAACCCCGGCTTCTGTACCGGCAACTTTCGCGGTGTAACCGCTCATGAAGTGGTACATGGCCTGCTCCTTGGTCAGTTTAGACACCGGAGGCAATACACCGAATGCATCGCAGGTAAGGAAGAAGATATTTTTCGGGGTAGCTCCTACAGAAGGAACAACGATATTGTCGATGTGGTGAAGCGGGTAAGAAACACGGGTGTTCTCGGTCTTATCGCTGTTGGTGTAATCCACCTCAGCAGTTCCGTCGATAAAATTGATGTTCTCCAGAAGTGCACCGAATTTTACTGCATCAAAGATCTGCGGCTCTTTTTCACGGGTCAGGTCGATGCATTTTGCATAGCAACCGCCTTCAAAGTTGAATACCCCGTGATTGCTCCAGCCGTGCTCATCGTCACCGATCAGCTGACGGTTTGGATCTGAGCTAAGAGTGGTTTTTCCTGTTCCCGAAAGTCCGAAGAACACAGCGCTGTCGCCGTCCTTACCGATGTTTGCCGAGCAGTGCATCGGGAATACATCGTGGTTGTGAGGAAGAACGAAGTTAAGTACGGTGAAGATCCCTTTCTTGATCTCACCGGTATATCCTGTACCACCGATAATGATGGTCTTTTTGGTAAAGTTGATCACCGCGAAGTTGTGCTGGCGGGTTCCGTCTACTGCCGGATCGGCAAGGAAACCAGGTGCGCAGATCACGTTCCACTCAGGCGAGAAGATCTCAATCTCCTGGTCGGTCGGACGAATGAACATGTTGTTGACAAACATGCTGCTGAAAGCGTACTCGGTCACCACACGCGCCGACATCTTATACGCATCGTCAGCACAAACAAAAGCATCACGTACGTAAACCTCACGATTGGTAAGATAAGCTACCACACGATTGTAAAGGGCATCGAATTTTTCAGCAGAGAATTTGATGTTGAAATCATTCCACCAGATGTTGTCCCGGGTAATGTCATCCTCAACAATAAACTTGTCTTTAGGTGAGCGGCCAGTAAATTCACCGGTATCTACAGCTAAAGCGCCTGTGCTGCTAAGTACTCCCTGTCCGTTCAGAATGGTGTCTTCCACCAGTTCTGCTACAGGTAAATTCCAATAAGCGACTGCAACGTTCTTTAATCCCAGATAATCCAGGCTGGCACCGTTTGCTTTTTTACCAAATTCGTTCATCTCGTCAATTTTGAATTTTAGGCGACAAAAATACGGCTTTAAGCTACACCTTGACACCGGATTTTGTTAACGCCCGTTTTTAGATAATATTTCTGCGAATATTCGCTGGTTAGAAAATTTTTCTGAATCAATCGGAAGTTTTCATCGAAAACAATCGGATCGCAAGGAATATCCATCCAATAATGAATAATAATCCTCCGAGCGGAGTAACCGGCCCGAGCATTTTAAGCGCTTCCATACCCGAAATTTCGATGGTGGAAAGCAGGTAGATGGACACACTGAAAAACAGGATGCCCAGGTTAAATAGAAGGTTGATGGTATTCAATCCTTTTACGCGGTCGAAATAACCGGAACTGTTTATAATGAGTAAAGCTATTGCGTGGTAAATGTGGTATTCCACGCCGGTGTGAAACGAAGCCAGTTTCTCAGGACTCAGTAATTCTTTCAGCTTGTGCGCCCCGAGTGCACCGAGAATAATGGCAACGGCCATGTGAACGCATGCAATGGCGAGATTCCTGTTTTTCATTTCAGCTTTTGTATTTCGTCGATAGAGGTTTCGAAGTAGAAGAGTTCGAACAGATCGGTTCTCCGGGCGTAGTCACTTATATTAAGGTATACTTCTTTGTAGAACTCCACTTTAAGTTCGTCACCGTCTAGCAGTCTCATCAGGTCTTTTAACTGACCTACGGTGATGCATTGGCTTCCAACCTGCCTGAGTGCGAGATTGTATCTTTCGCGAAGGCTGTTTTTTTCCTTCATGGAGACCTTCAGGTTCTTTACGGTCTCTGCGCTTACGCTTCCCTGGCAGGGAGTGGCTTCTTTACTGGCTTCGATGGTTTTACGCATGCTTTTGAACATACTGTCGGCATCGAGTTTCAGTTTGCCCTGATCTGGTTTGACGGGTTCGATCTTCGCCTGTTTTGCAGGCGTTGCTACCGGTGCTTCTTCGGGTTCATCGTCGAAATTGATGGCCGGTGCCGCGAAATCAGCGAATTGCTCTGCCTGTAATTCGCCCTGAATTATAGTAGTGTCGGGGATTTCCCTGAAGTTAACTGATAGTGCCTTGGCGTTGTATGGTTTTTCGGCACCCTGTCCTTCCGACAATCTCGGATTTCCAGCTGAAGGAAGGAGTACATAATTGGTGGTTTTCCCAATGCGGAGAAAAACCACTTTCTTCACTGGTTTAGGATCGGTAACAAATTGGATTTCAACTCCGTAAACCTCGTAAGGCAATCCTTTTACCAGGATATTCTCAGACGGTGATTCATTCTGTCGGACACCATTTACAGACAGAAAAAACGGCTGGTGCAGCGTAGGATCGCTAATGATCTCCAGCGCAGCGGTCTGCGCCAAGGCTCCGGTTCCCGCAAGGCAGGCCAATAGGCAGAGTATCCGGAAGAAGGATTTCATGAGCGGCAAATATAGAAGACAATTAAGAAGTAAGAATTAAGAGGTAAGAATTAAGAAGTAATGCTCACTCAATAGAAAGGCCGTCATCTCGAACGCAGTGAGAGAAAGTATATCTTTGGCGCAATTATGTTAGAGAACGAAGATTTTAACGGATTTGGTTTTACCGATTCGATGCTTGACGCCATCGAATCTATGGGATTTAAAAAGCCAAGTCCGATACAGGTACAGGCCATTCCGCTGGTTATGCAGGGAAAAGATATGATTGCCTGCGCGCAGACCGGTACCGGAAAGACCGGAGCATTCCTGCTGCCAATGCTCAGTACCATTCTTGAAATGCCTGAATCGCCGGGAATTAAAGCGCTGGTTGTTGTACCTACACGCGAACTTGCCCTTCAGATCGATCAGCAGCTGGAAGCCATGGCTTACTTCACCAACATCAGTTCTACCGCGATCTATGGCGGTGGCGACGGATCTGGATTTGATCAACAGAAAAAAGCACTGACTACCGGTGTTGACGTGGTAATTGCCACTCCCGGTAAACTTTTGTCTCACCTTAATTTAGGATACGTAGACACTACCAACCTGAAATTCCTGGTCCTCGATGAGGCCGATCGTATGCTCGATATGGGTTTTATCGACGACATCGTCCGCATCAATAAATTCCTGCCTGCGGTAAAGCAAAACCTCATGTTTTCGGCTACCATGGCACCCAACATCAGGAAACTGGCCAAAACCATTCTTAAAGATCCGGCCGAGATCAGTCTTTCCATTGCCAAACCAGCAGCAGGTATCACCCAGCAGGCTTACCTGGTTCAGGAAGAAGAGAAGATCGCATTGCTGCGTTCCATCATCGATAACAATGCAGCGTTTACGCGTATCGTAGTCTTTGCATCGACCAAGGCAGTGGTGAAATACATCAGTTTCAGGCTTCAATCTGAAAAATATCCTGCGAAAAGTATCCACAGTGACAAGGAACAGGCAGAACGTGAGACCATCCTTGCTGAATTCAAACAGGGGAAACTCAAAATACTGATCGGTACTGATGTGATTTCCAGAGGGATAGATGTGGAAAACATCAACCTCGTGGTAAATTATAACGTTCCTGATGATGCGGCCGACTACGTACACCGTGTGGGCAGAACGGCCCGTGCAGAGACCAAAGGAATGGCGATCACCTTTATCAATGACCGCGAACGCCGCCGTTTTTCACGGATTGAGGAACTGATCGAGAAAACCGTAGATAAAATGCCACTTCCCGAAGGCTTCAAAGCAGGTCCGGAATACACCCCGGAAGCGTTGAAGGCCGAGCAGAAGATGAAGCATGAAAAAGGCGGCGACAAAGGCAAACGCCACGGCGGCGGACCAAAGAGAACGGGCGAAGGCGGACACAAAAAGAAAAGCCATCACAAAGGAAAAAGCGGACATAAACCCGGCGGAGCTGCAAAACCACAAACGTAAGGCACGGGAATTGGTTAATGTGCAGATGGAACCATTTGCAAATTTGTGAATGACCTTAGCGCTTAAAAACGATATCGACCATGGAACAGCTGACCGAAGAACAGTGGAGAGATAAACTCACTCCTGAAGAATACCATATATTAAGAGAAAAAGGAACCGAACGCCCGTTTACCGGAGAGTACAATGTGCATTTCGAAAAAGGAGTGTACTCCTGCGCGGGTTGCGGTACGGCCTTATTTACCTCTGAACACAAATTCAATTCGCACTGCGGATGGCCGAGTTTTGATGATGAACTCCCCGGAACCGTACTTAAAAAACGCGACACGACCCACGGAATGATCCGCACAGAGATCGTTTGCGCCAATTGTGGCGGGCATTTAGGACATATTTTTGACGATGGTCCGACGGATACCGGTCAACGGTATTGTGTGAATTCGCTATCGATAAAATTCAAGCCGGAGAATAAGGATACACAGTAGTCAAATGATGGTCATACCATAGTAGTCACACGGTTGTCACGCAATTGTTTGCCAATCTTATGACCACTGTGTGACCATCCTATGACAACCGACTTACCACTGCGTGACAACTGTTATGACTATATTATTTTGCAATGGACGTTAAGATGGAATCCGGCTGGAAACAGCTGCTGCAGGATGAATTTTCAAAGCCTTATTTTAATCAACTGATCTCTTTTGTGAAGGAGGAATACCAAACTCAAACGGTGTACCCTCCTGGCAGAGAGATTTTTAATGCCTTTGATCATTGTCCGGCCGATAAGGTAAAGGTGGTGATCATCGGACAGGATCCGTATCACGGTCCGGGACAGGCCAACGGATTATGTTTCAGCGTACACGACGGCATTCGTCAGCCACCATCACTTCAAAATATATTTAAGGAAATCCAGGACGACCTGGGGATCGCGCCTCCCACAAGCGGAAATCTGGAACGCTGGGCCGACCAGGGAGTGCTGCTGCTCAACGCTACACTAACTGTTCGCGCAAATTCTCCCGGTAGTCACCAGAACAAAGGCTGGGAGGAATTTACCGATGCAGTGATCCGACGTATTTCGCAGGAAAAAAAGCACCTGGTTTTTATGCTTTGGGGTGCTTATGCACAGAAAAAAGGACAGATCATTGATCCGCAGCATCACCTGGTGCTGCAATCCGCACATCCTTCACCGTTTGCAGTACATAAAGGTTTTTTCGGGAACAAGCATTTCAGTAAAGCTAATGACTATTTAAGTGCGCAGGGAGAGAAAAGGATTGTGTGGTGATTCTTATCTTTTTCCCCACCTTTGTTACTGAAAGCACCTCTCTCTTTTATTATGAAAATCGAACAACTCTATACCAACTGTTTAGCGGAAGCTGCCTATTTTATCGAGGATAATGGCGAATGTGCCATCATAGATCCGCTTCGCGAGACCCAACCTTATATAGAACGGATTGAAGCCAGCGGAACGAAACTGAAATTCATTTTCGAGACCCATTTCCATGCTGATTTTGTGAGCGGTCACGTAGATCTTGCTGCTAAAACCAATGCAACCATTGTGTACGGACCGGGAGCAACCACCGCATACGAAGTGGTAAATGCCACTGACGGACAGGAGTTTAAGGTAGGCCGACTGACCATTAAAGCGCTGCATACCCCGGGACATACCCTGGAAAGTACCTGTTGGCTGCTGTCGGATGAAAACGGTAAACCTTACTGCATTTTTACTGGCGACACTCTGTTTATTGGTGATGTGGGACGTCCGGACCTTGCCATCAAAAGCGATCTTACGCAAAATGATCTTGCGGGAATGATGTACGACTCACTGCGCAACAAGATCATGCCGCTGGCTGATGATATTATTGTATACCCGGCTCACGGTGCAGGATCTTCCTGTGGAAAGAACATGAGCAAGGAAACGTTTGATACGCTTGGTAACCAGAAGCAGGTGAATTACGCCCTGCGTCCGCAATTGACCAAAGAGCAGTTCATTGCCGAGCTTACCGACGGCATACTGCCTGCGCCACAGTACTTTGCAAAAAATGCTGCGTTAAACAAAAACGGCTACAACAACATAGATGCGGTGCTGGCCAATGCGCACCGCAGTCTTACGGTGGAACAGTTTAAATCAGAAATGGATAAAGGTGCACTGGTACTCGATGTGCGTCACCAAAGTGAATTTGGCAAAGGTTTCATTCCGGGATCCGCTTTTTTCGGACTGGACGGTACGTTTGCCATGTGGGTAGGTACGCTTGTGGAAGACCTGAATGCCCCGCTGCTGCTGGTTTGTCCGCAGGGCAGGGAAGAAGAAGCCGTTACGCGTCTGGCCCGTGTGGGTTACGACAACGTGATCGGTGTGCTTGAGGGCAGTTTTGCCGCCTGGCAATCAACCGGTGAGCCCACAGACACCATTACCACACTGATGACTGATGACTTTGCTACACAATACCGTGAAAACCAGCTGAATGTACTCGATGTGCGCAAGCCCGGAGAATTCGAAGCCGGTCATCTTCCTGATGCACAGAATAAACCGCTGGATTTCTTCCTTTCAGAAAGCGGTACGATAGATACAAACAAGACCTACCACATTCACTGTGCAGGCGGTTACCGGTCTATGATCTATGCGTCGTTGCTGAGAAGAATGGGTGTGAAGAATTTGTATGATATTGATGGTGGTTTTGGGAAGATCAAGACTACCGGGTTGCCGGTTACAGAAGGAGTACACGCTTAGTTTAACCACAGAGGCGCTGAGAAATCACGGAGCACACAGAGAAGGTTCTCCTGTCCTCTGCGATTTCTCTGTGCCTCTGCGGTTACCATTTACCCTCCAAAAAAAATCCCCAAAAAACCAATGCCCTTTACCATCGCTATTTCCAAGGAAAGAACTCCTCTCCGAACCAACACCTGGCTCAAAATCTTCATTTTTGTCTTTGCTCTTTCCTGGGCCAATTCAATCATCGGAACTCCGGACATAAAGAACTGGCTGCTTGAAAACACATTGGTTTTCCTGTTTCTCGGTTTCCTGATCCTTTCGTATAAGAAGTACCAGTTCAGCGATTTAAGTTATTTGCTGGTTTGCGTATACCTGTCGCTGCACGTGTACGGTTCGAAGTATGATTATGCACACAACCCGCTGGGCTTCTGGTTACAGGAGGCACTCGACCTAGAGCGCAACCACTACGACCGCATCGTGCATTTCAGTTTTGGCTTCCTGCTGGCTTATCCTATGCGCGAGCTGTTTTTAAAATGGTGGAAGTTCCCGAACTGGGTTTCGTGGGTCTTGCCGATCGAGGTAACCCTTTCCATCAGTGGTTTTTACGAATTGATTGAGTGGGCTGTTGCCGATTTGTTTTTCAAAGCACAGGGCGATGCCTATCTCGGAACGCAAGGCGATATCTGGGATGCGCAAAAAGACATGGGACTTGCTTTCTTGGGTGCGATCATTGCCACAACGATCGTTTCACTGATCAAACGGGCATTCAAAATTTACGAGGGCTAACAGCCATTGTGAATAACCCAACAATTCTTAACACCTCTGCTGTTTTTTGTTTTTGTATATTTGCCGCGCCTTTTGACAGACGCACCTGAGGCAAATGATAAACGGAGATATGAAAGGAAAGCCAACTTTTCACAACATTGCACCTGCATTCAGTTCGATGTTAAGAAAAAAGGTTGACGACTATTTTAAGGTCAACGAGAAGCACGCCACCGGCAATTACAAAGCCTACTGGAAAACTGCCATCCTTTTCACCACAGCACTTGCATTTTACAATGTCCTGATGTTCGACCTGACCCCGATCTGGGTGTCGGTGCTGATCTGTATCCTGCTGGGCCTCAACCTTGCGGGGATAGGATTTAACGTAATGCACGAAGGTGCTCACGGGAGCTTTTCGAGCCGCAAGTGGGTAAACGACATGATGTCGCACTCGCTCGAATTCATGGGTGGAAGTTCTTATATGTGGAAGCAGAAACACAACATGAATCACCACGCGTATACCAATATCGAAGGCCTCGACGACGATATTGATATCAAGCCGTGGATCCGCACCAACAATAACCAGCCGAGACGCTGGTACCATCGTTACCAGCACATTTACTGGGTACTTCTTTACGGGTTTACCTATTTTATCTGGGTATTCAGCCAGGATTTCCAGAAATACTTCACCCGTAAAATTGCCGATACGCCGCTTAAAAAAATGAAGACCAAAGATCACGTTATCTTCTGGTCGAGCAAGATCCTTTACGTGTTTACCTTCCTGATCATCCCGATGTTCATGCTTGGGTTCTGGCCAACTGTGATCGGTTATGCAATCATTTCATTTACCTGCGGATGGGTAATCGCGGTGGTATTCCAGCTTGCGCATCTTATCGAAGACAGTTCGTTCCCGATGCCGGATGCCAACAGCAACAAGATCGAGCAGGAGTGGACCATTCACCAGCTTACCACCACCGCTAACTTTTCTACACGCAATAAAATTACCTCGTGGTTCACCGGCGGACTCAATTTCCAGATCGAACACCACCTTTTTCCCAAGATCAACCATGTTCATTATCCTGCCATCAGTAAGCTGGTGAAGGAAGTTTGCGAGGAATTCAATGTAACCTACATGGAATATCCATCTGTACTGAGCGCGTTGAGATCGCACGTGGGCTACCTTAAAACGGCCGGCTCACAGAACTAACGACCGGGAGCGATCCCTGGTCAGCACTGCCTATGAAATTTGAACAAATGGGGCTGATTCCACAATTGTGCGAAGCCCTTACTAATAAAGGATACGTTAATCCTACCCCAATCCAGGAACAATCGATCCCTCATATCCTGGCTCACCGCGACATCTTCGGTTGTGCACAGACCGGAACCGGGAAAACCGCTTCTTTTGCGTTGCCAATCCTGCAGTTGCTGGATGCCGCAAAGCTGCACAACACCAAAGGAATCAAAGCACTGGTTCTGGCACCAACGCGCGAACTTGCCCTTCAAATCCACGATAGTTTTACGGAATACGGACAACACCTCGGACTGAAACACGCTGTGATCTTTGGTGGGGTTTCTCAGGTCAACCAGGTGAACATCCTGAAAAGGGGCGTAGACATCCTGATTGCCACACCGGGTCGCTTGCTTGACCTGATGAACCAGGGATTCATTGATCTGCGCGGTATCCAGTACTTTGTGTTGGATGAGGCTGATCGTATGCTCGACATGGGATTCATCCATGATATCAAGCGGATCATTCCGAAACTCCCGGAAAAACGCCAGACCATATTTTTCTCAGCAACCGTATCACCGGAAATCCGGAAACTATCGGAAACACTGCTTAAAAATCCGGCGCGGGTAAACGTTACGCCGGTATCTTCTGCAGCCGAAATGGTGAGTCAGTCGGTGTATTACGTGAAAAAGGAAGACAAACGCGCGTTGCTGAAACACGTGATCGAAGCAGAGAAAATCGAACACGTACTGGTATTTACCAGAACCAAACACGGTGCCGACCGCGTGGTGAAAGACCTGTTGAAAAGCGGGATCAAATCTGCGGCAATACACGGCGATAAATCGCAGGGTGCCCGTGAAAAGGCGCTTGCAGGATTCAAGGACCGATCGATCCGCGTACTGGTCGCCACCGATATTGCCTCGAGAGGAATTGATGTGAACCAGTTAAGTCACGTGATCAATTTTGAATTGCCTGAAGTTGCGGAAACCTATGTGCACCGCATCGGGAGAACCGGCCGGGCCGGCGCATCGGGAGTGGCGCTTTCTTTTTGTACGCCTGATGAAATGACTTACCTGAACGGGATAACCAAGCTGATCAACAAGAAGATCAATGTGGTGAAAAGTCATCCGTTTAGTTAACGTAATCTTTTAGATGAGGTTTGTTTAACCGCAAAGATCGCCGAGAGTTTTACGCAAAGGGCGCGAAGTTGATTCTTCGCGCCCTTTGCGTTTTCCCTTTGCACTCTTTGCGGTTAACCCTTCACAATCCAATAAAATTTCTCAACACACTTTCCCCTGCTTTTCCACTCTTTTCCGGGTGGAACTGCGTAGCATAAAAGTTATCGCGGTTCAATGCCGTAGAGAAGGGCAGGATGTAATCGCACTGTGCCGTTGCAAACTCACTCAGCGGAACGTAGTAAGAATGAACGTGGTAGAAATATTCCCCACTATCTATTCCTTCGAATAATTTCCCCTTCAACTGATCAACCTGGTTCCAGCCCATGTGCGGAACTTTTTCGGTGGGGGCGAACAACTTAACCGGCAAATCGAAGATCCCCAGGCAGTCGGTATTGCCTTCTTCAGAAAACCGGCACATCAGCTGCTGACCGAGACAAATGCCGAGAACCGGTTGTTTCAATTCCGGGATCAGTTTATCCAGGCCCTTGTAGATCAGGGCATCCATCGCAGATCTTGCATGACCAACCCCGGGCAGGATCACTTTATCAGCCGACTGCAATTCAGCGTGGTCGGCGGTAAGTACCGGCTCAATGCCGAGGCGGTTCAGGGCAAATATCACCGATTGGGTGTTGCCGGCGTTGTAGTCTATAATGGCAAGTTTCATGGTATTGTATTTAGGTTCCTCGCTGCGCTCGGAATGACTCATAATTATCTCCCTTTAAATGCGTCGTGATTCCGAGCGCAGCGAGGAACCTCATCAAAGTACTCCTTTGGTCGACGGCAGCACCAAATGCTCCGGGTCTCTCCTTACCGCCATTTTGATGGCTTTGGCCCAGGCTTTGAAAATCCCTTCGATCTTGTGGTGTTCATTATCTCCCGTAGCCTGGATATTCAGGTTGCAGCGGGCATTGTCGCTGAAGGATTTGAAGAAATGCAGGAACATTTCAGTCGGCATTTCACCGATTTTCTCACGTTTGAATTCGGCTTTCCAAACCAGCCAGGGTCTTCCCCCGAAATCCAGGGATACCTGCGCCAGACAATCGTCCATAGGCAGGCAGTAGCCATAGCGCTCCATTCCAAGTTTGTTGCCAATGGCCTGGTCGAATGCGGTTCCCAGAGCAAGTGCAGTGTCTTCAATAGTGTGGTGTTCGTCGATATCCAGGTCGCCGTCTACTTTAATGTCGAGGTCGATCTTCCCGTGTCGGCAAAGCTGATCGAGCATGTGGTCGAAGAAGCGGATACCCGTATCAATGTGGCCTTTCCCGGAACCGTCGAGGTTAAGTTTGATGCTGATTTTGGTTTCGTTAGTGTTACGGGTTATTTCTGATTTGCGCGAAGGCAGTTTCAGGAATTCGTAGATCTCTTTCCAGGAAGTGGCGGTAAGAGCAGGGGAGGCCTCATCGAGCTTTTTCCAGTCTTCTTCATTCATCAGGTATCCACCGGGAGTATTCAGGAAAATGCCTTTCCCGCCGAGGTTATTGGCGAGTTGAATGTCGGTTATGCGGTCGCCGAGCACAAACGAATTGGCCAGGTCGTAATCCGGGTTATTCAAATAGCCGTTCAGCATCGCTGTTCCCGGCTTGCGTGTCGGAAGGTTTTCATGCGGAAAAGAACGGTCGATACATACCTCATCAAATTCAACTCCTTCATTTTTAAAGGTTTGAAGGATGTGCTGGTGAATGGAAACAAATGGTTCTTCGGGAAAAACTTCGGTCCCAAGTCCATCCTGGTTGGTTACCAATACCAGTTTATAGTCGAGTTCCTTTACGATTTTAGGTAGCCAGCTAAGTGCGCCGGGAAGAAAACAGAGTTTGTTCCACTGGTCGAGCTGGTAGTCTGGTTTTGGTTCGCAGATCAGGGTTCCGTCCTGGTCGATGAAAAGTATCTTTTGCATTGAGGTCGTTGTTACGGTTGAAAGTTACGAATGGCAGTGATAAGGGCAGCATTTTCGTCCGCCGTTCCTACGGTTATTCTCAGGCAGTTGTTTACCACAGTGTGGCGGTTACGGACAACAATGCCGCTTTGGGTGAGGAAGTTGTACAAACCATTGGCATTGCCGACTTCCGCCAGTATAAAATTGGCATCAGAAGGATACAGTTTCTTCACCTGCGGCAGTTGTCCGAGTTGCTGCTCAAGTTCTCCGCGCAGCCTGTTGATCTCACCGGTGAAGCCGGTAACGGTTTCGGCATTCTCAAGTGCCTGTAAAGCAAGCTGCTGCGTGCTTTCGTTGATGTTGTACGGCGGTTTTACCTTGTTCATCAGCTGGATGATCTCGGGTGATGCATAGGCAACGCCCAGTCTCAGTGCAGCCAGTCCCCAGGCTTTCGAAAACGTTTGCAGGATCACGAGGTTCGGGTATTTTGAAAGGTCCTTCAGCCAGCTGGCTTCCGGCGCAAAATCGATGTAGGCCTCGTCAATCACAACAATTCCACCGAAATCCTTTAACACCCTGCGGATCTTGTCCGGGTCGATCAGGTTGCCGCTTGGATTATTCGGCGAACAGATGAACAACAATTTGGCATCATCGGGGAGGTAAGAAATAAAATCCAGGTCGTCGGGAAGCTGGAAGTTGGCATCGAGGTTCCTCCGGATCAATCCCACGTCGTTGATGTTCGCCGACACCTCGTACATACCGTAAGTAGGAGCGAAGATCACCGCCTGGTCTTTCCCGGGTTCGCAAAAGATGCGGAACAGGATGTCGATCGCCTCGTCGCTGCCATTGCCCAGGAAAATGCTTTCCGGTGTGGTTCCCTTCAGCTTTGCGAGTTTCTCTTTTACCTTCAGCTGGTACGGATCGGGATAGCGGTTCCAGTCGCCGGTAGCCGATCCGAGACTGTTTTCGTTTGCATCGAGAAAAACTGACGCTTCTCCTTTGAACTCGTCGCGGGCAGAAGTGTAAGGTTTGAGGGCGAGGATATTGGGACGTACTAGTTTTTTGATCATGGTAATGTTTTTAACCGCAAAGGGCGCGGAGTGTGTTCGCAAAGGACGCAAAGGGGTCTTCCAGTCTTTGTTTAAGTCTTGGTGTGCTTTGCGGTTAAAGCGATTTCAATCGTATGGTCACGGCGTTTTTGTGGGCATCCAGTTGTTCAGCAGCGGCCATGGTCTCAATTACCGGTCCGAGTGCCTGCAATCCCTCGCGGGTAATGCGTTGGATGGTGATCTTTTTCACAAAGCTGTCGACCGAAACGCCCGAATACATGCGCGCATATCCCGAGGTTGGTAAAGTATGATTGGTGCCGCTGGCGTAATCTCCGGCGCTTTCAGGTGTATAATGCCCGAGGAAAATTGAACCGGCATTGATCACCAGGTCGCAGATTTCGCTGGCAGTATCGGTGGCAATGATGAGGTGTTCGGCTGCGTATTCGTTTACCATATCCATCATTTCAGGCAGGTCGTTTACTACAAACGCCCGACTGTTTTGCAATGCTTTGGCAGCCAGTTCTTTCCGGGGAAGTTGTTCAAGTTGCGAGACAAGTTCAGCGTTGATGGACGGAACCAACTCAGCGTTGGTCGTAAACAGGATCACCTGGCTGTCGGCACCGTGCTCTGCCTGCGAAAGCAGATCGGCAGCCACAAAAGCAGGATTTGAAGTTTCATCAACGATCACCGCAACTTCCGACGGACCGGCGGGCATATCGATCGCGGTTCCTTCCAGGCTTACCAGTGTTTTCGCACAAGTAACGTATTGATTACCAAATCTTGTAGCATTTTGGGATGCTTTCCGTTCCGTAAGCCATGGCTGCAATGGCCTGCGCTCCTCCGCATTTAAAAATGGTAGTAATGCCGGTGAGCTGTGCGGCAAACAGGATCGCCGGGTGGATGTTGCCTGATCTATCGGGAGGCGTACAGAGTACAATTTCTCTGCAACCCGCAATCGCTGCGGGAATGCCAAGCATCAGTACCGTAGAAAACAAAGGTGCCGTGCCGCCGGGAATGTACAATCCCACCTTTTCGATGCCTACAGATTTGCGCATGCACAGTACACCGGGCTGAGTCTCAAGTTGCTGAACTGCACCAAGTTGTACTTCGTGGAATTTCCTGATATTGGCCGCGGCTGTTGCTATTGCGGCTCTCAATGTTTCGTCAACACGATCAACAGCCGACTGTATTTCTGCTGCGCTTACCTGAAGTTCAGTAAGTTCCACTCCGTCAAAGCGTGCGGTAAACTCCCGGAGCGCAGTATCTCCGCCGGATTTCACCCTGGAAAGCACATCGTTTACCGATGCCTTTAGGTGGGTCGCATCAAATTGCGGACGGGCGAGCAGGGCAGGCCAGTCTTTTCTTTCGGGATGAGCGATTACCTGAAGCATTTACACAAACATTT
>JAZKEZ010000102.1:0-18937 GCA_040386675.1 Bacteroidota bacterium
ACGGCAGGTGAGTCGCCTCTTTTACGGAACAAGCGGAGCGAAACAACATGCGGGGCACCCGGAGGAAGCTGGGAGGAACGACCAGATCGCCGAACGGGTCGCAATGTTGTGAGTGACGCGCAGTGCAGTAAAAGAAGCGACAGTTTCTTTCGTTCTTTCTTTCCAAAAGAAAGGACAGCAACAAACTAAGCGTCAAACGGAGGGGAAATAGGAAATAATCCTAACTATTAATGTGCATTCAAGGCCTGCGCCTCAGCATCATCCTTGATCACCACAAACCGGTTCTCCAGCGATCTCCACGCCAGCCAGCTGCTGATCAGCGTAAGAATTCCAGCCAGGATAAACGGCGCTCCCGGAAAAAATACCGGTGCGTTTTCCATGGTGAAATAAGCAAAGAGGTAATTCATCATTAGCGGACCAACGATCGAGGTCACGCTCATCAGGCTGGTCAGTCCGCCCTGGAGTTCTCCCTGTGCATTCGACGGAACCTGCGTCGAAATGATACCCTGCAGTGCCGGACCAGCGATACCGCCCAGGCAGTAGGGAATAAGGATCGCGTACATCATCCAGCCTTTGGTGGCAAAAGCAAACAGGATAAATCCGGCGGCATACAGCAACAGACCGATATACACCGATTTCTTCTGTCCGAATTTCGGGATCACGATACGGATCAATCCGCCCTGTACAGCTGCGATCAGTACTCCTACGAAAGTCAGCGAATACCCCACCATTGCAGGCGTCCAGTTAAACTTGAACATGGTGTAGAAACCCCAGTTCGATTGCACCGCGTGTGCAGCAATATAAATAAGGATCAGCGAGGCCACCATGCCGGAAACCACGGGGTATTTTTTAAGCTGTATCAGCGAACCGATCGGATTTGCACGTTTCCATTCGAATTTCCGGCGGTTTTCTTTTTCCAGCGATTCGGGAAGTACAAAATATCCGTAAAGCAGGTTCAATAAGGTAAAGCACGAGGCCACCAGGAATGGCGCACGTGAACCGAAGGTAGAGCAAACTCCGCCGATCAGCGGTCCGATAATAAAGCCCAGTCCGAACGCCATACCGATCATTCCGAAATTCTGTGCACGTTTTTCAGGTGTACTGATATCGGCGATGTAAGAAGAAGCGGCGGTAAAGCTCGCACCACTTATTCCTGCGAGGATTCGTCCTAAAAACAACCAGGAAATACCCGGTGCCCAGGCCATAAAAACATAATCAATCCCCAGGCCGAGCAACGAAAACAGGATCACCGGCCTTCTGCCGAAACGGTCACTCAGTCCACCGAGAATAGGAGAGAAGAGGAATTGCATGAAGGCGTAACAGAACAAAAGCCATCCGGAATATTTCGATGCCGCACTCAGTCCTTCGCCGGTCAGTTCACGGATCAGGTCAGGAATTACCGGCATGATGATGCCCATTCCGATCACGTCGAGAAGCAGGGTGATAAATATGAACAGAAGGGCTCTTGAGGCAGGAGTCTTCATTTGATTAGATGATTAGGTGATGGGAGAATTTGCAAATGGGAAAATCTGGAAATGTGATAATGTGAAAATTTGCAAGTGTGGAAATGTGATGGATGATCCAATCAAACAAATCAACAAATCAACAAATCAACAAATTATCTAATCATCAAATCCTCCCCAACTGCGTTCTCAGCATCTTGATCTGGTCCTCCAGCATTTTCTTCTTATCCAGTTTCTTCGCCTGGTTCAGGTATTGCTCGGCTTCGCGTTTCTTGCGTTTGGCAAGGTTGATACCGGCAAGATTGAGTTTGGCTACCGCCTGGTCTTCCTCGAGTCTGAGTCCGATCTGGAGTGCCTTGATGAAGAATTTCTCTGATTTACCAACTCCGCGCTGCTGCATACCGATCAGTCCGTTCAGGTAATAGTAATAGGCTTCCTGACCTTTCTGCAGTTTTTCAGGCGCCTTGATCTTGTCCAGCTGCTCCTGCGCCTTTACCATGTCCTGTTTTCTGAGGTGGTAAAGGGTCATGATGATCCGCTCGTGGCGATAAATGGTAAGTACCGCGATACCCGTAAGCAACAACAGCATAATACCGTAACCGATGTTAACTTCTATAAACTGCCATACTGTGAGTGCAAAAAGAATGACTGCGAGTGCGTACTTGATTTCCCTGTTGAACATATCCGGTTTTTGAGGGTGCAAAAATAGAAAACCAAGGCCTCAACGGCTGAAAATCAGGTTCAATAAATCACAAATATTGTTGAGCGTCTCTGTTTCAGCTTGTTGTTAAGGTGAAACACACTACTTTTGCACCAAATTTCAAGGAAGCCTATGATAAGTGTTGAGAATCTTTCACTACAGTTTAATAAGAGAATATTGTTCGATGAGGTGAACATCAAATTCACCCCGGGAAACTGCTACGGGATAATTGGTGCCAACGGTGCCGGTAAATCTACATTCCTTAAAATTCTTTCAGGTGAAAAGGATCCGACAGCCGGAAAAGTAAACATCCAGCCGGGTGCAAGGATGGCCGTACTAAGCCAGGATCACTTTGCGTACGACGATACCACGGTATTGAACACTGTACTTAAAGGATACGGCCGACTGTGGCAGGTGATGCAGGAAAAAGACGAGATCTATGCCAAGCCGGATTTTTCTGAGGCTGATGGTGTAAAAGCCTCGGAACTCGAAGGAGAATTTGCAGAAATGGGTGGCTGGACGGCCGAAAGTGATGCTGCCGACCTGCTTTCAGGTCTGGGTATCCGCGAAGACGTGCACCATACACTTGTCGGCGAACTCAGCGGTAAGGAAAAAGTTCGTGTGCTGCTGGCACAGGCGCTGTTCGGTAACCCCGATATCCTGATCCTCGATGAGCCTACCAACGACTTAGATGCCGAAACCATCGGCTGGCTCGAAAACTTCCTTGCCGAATTCCCGAACCTGGTGATCGTGGTAAGTCACGACCGTCACTTCCTGGATATGGTGTGTACGCACATCGGCGATATCGACTTCAGCAAACTGCAATTGTTTACCGGTAACTATACCTTCTGGTACGAATCTTCACAGCTGGCCCTTCGTCAGCGCGCCAAGCAAAACCAGAAAGCCGAAGACAAGCGCAAGGAACTGCAGGATTTCATCGCGCGTTTCTCTGCAAACGCCTCGAAATCCAAGCAGGCTACCAGTCGTAAGAAATTGCTTGATAAGATTAACGTAGACGAGATCAAACCTTCGTCGCGTAAATACCCGGGTATCATTCTTACCCCGGATCGCGAAGTGGGCGACCAGCTGCTAGAGGTAACTAACCTGAGCAGATCTTTCGAGGGCCGCACGCTGTTTACCAACGTGAATTTCACGATGCGTAAAGGCGACAAGATTGCCATCATCTCGAAAGAGCACGTGGCCATTACCCAGCTTTTCGAAGTCCTTTCAGGAAATGTACCTGCTGACGGCGGCGAGTTTGCATGGGGGATCACGACCACCAACTCTTATATGCCGAACGACAACACGGCTTACTTTAAAGACGACCTCAGCCTGGTTGACTGGCTCAGACAGTTCTCTAAAGACAAAGACGAGACCTTTATCCGCGGATTCCTGGGTAAAATGCTGTTCAGCGGTGAAGAATCACTGAAATCGTGCAAAGTACTTTCAGGAGGAGAGAAGGTGAGATGTATGATGTCGAAACTCATGCTTGAGAAAGGGAACATCCTGATGCTCGATGAGCCGACCAACCACCTTGACCTGGAATCGATCACCGCATTGAACAACTCGCTGAAAGATTTCAAAGGTTCGTTGCTGTTTACCTCGCATGACCACGAATTGGTGAATACTGTTGCCAACCGTATTATCGAGCTGACTCCCAACGGGATAATCGACAAAGACTGCACCTTCGACGAGTTCCTTTCTGACGCAAGAGTAAAAGCTCAGCGCCTGGAACTGTATAAAGGTGTTGCCATTAACTGATAGTTTCTACTTTTGCGCCACCAGAATTAAAATCAATAAATGAAAAAATCACTTTCAATCATTGCAGTTTCAGGTATTCTAGCCCTGACTGCCTGTAAAGATGCCGGGAAAGGTTCTTCCGGAGAATTTAAAACCGAACGCGAAAAACTGGGTTACGCCATTGGTGTTGACCTGGGTCGTAACCTTGAAAAGGCCGAGATCGACAGCCTGGATGTAGATGCAATGCTTACCGCTATGCGCGAAGTGTTGACCAAGAAAGACATCAAAATGACTGACGAAGAGTCTAAGAAAGTGATCACCGAGTTCTTCCAGAAGAAGCAAACTGCTGATGCGGCTACCAAAACCACCAAGGCAAAAAAATTCTTTGACGAAAACGGTAAGAAAGCCGGCGTAGTAACCCTTGAAAGCGGACTACAGTACCAGATCATGAAAGAAGGAACCGGTCCTAAGCCAACCATTAACGATAAAGTTAAGGTTCACTACCACGGTACTCTTTTGGATGGAAAAGTATTCGACAGCTCTGTTGAGCAAGGTCAGCCTGCTGAGTTTCCTGTTGGCGGTGTGATCACCGGCTGGACAGAAGCACTACAGCTTATGCCTGTTGGTTCGAAGTGGAAAGTATTCATTCCTTCAAACCTTGCATACGGTGAGCGTGGTGCAGGTGGGATCATCGGACCAAACGAGCCGCTGGTTTTCGAGGTTGAACTTCTTGAGATCCTGAAATAATTTTAAGAATGGTGTCTGCAAGGGCACCATTTTTAGTATAGAAAAGGTCAAACGTTGTCACACATAGTCATACTGTTGTCAAACCATTGAATGACAATTTGTGACAACCGTATGACTACCTGATAAAAGAACCTTCACTTACATTCCGGACTACGCCCGTTTAGTAACTTTTAAAACTCCAAAAAAACCCTTAACCTTGCTCCATGAGATCACTTGCAAAAATTTCACTGGTGGCCCTGGCCTCAGTAGCATTTCTAAACACTAACGCCCAAAAAACCAAAATGACCCCAGAACAGGATAAATTCAGCTACAGCCTGGGTATGGACATCGGTAACAACATTCTTTCTGCCGGTATCGAGACCCTTTCTACAGAGCAATTTGTAAAAGGTATTACCGATGTGCTTGGCAAAAAGAAGACCGACCTTACCAAGGAAGAAGCAGCCAATATCATTCGCGAATACTTCACCAAGATCCAGGCAGAAGCCGGTTCTAAGAAGACCGCAGAAGGAACAAAATTCCTTGCCGAAAACGGTAAACGCGCGGGTGTTGTAACCCTTCCAAGCGGACTGCAGTACGAGATCATCACTGCAGGAACCGGTGCAAAACCAACCGTAAACGACCAGGTAACCACTCACTATACCGGTAAACTGATCAACGGAACTGTATTCGACAGCTCTGTAGAGCGCGGACAGCCTGCAACTTTCCCTGTTGGCGGAGTGATCGCCGGTTGGACAGAAGCACTTCAGCTGATGCCGGTTGGTTCAAAATGGAAATTGTTCATCCCGTCTAACCTTGCCTACGGTGAGCGCGGAGCCGGTGGATCTATCGGACCAAACGAAACCCTGATCTTCGATATCGAACTGATCTCTATCGGACAGTAATCTGATTAGATAATGAGTTGATCAGATGATCAGATAATGAAAAAGAAGAGGCGAGAGCCTCTTCTTTTGTATTTATAGGTTTGATGTTTTTAAACCGCAAAGAGCGCCAAGAGCGCAAAGATCTTACGCAAAGGGCACAAAGCTTTTTCCAACCCGCTCCACGTTTTATCTTTCCACTTCCCACTCTCCACTCTCCACTTTCAATTTTCAATTAAAGCTAACAAGCTTCTCCGCCACCAGCGCCCCGATCGCAACTCCCATTCCGCCCATCCTCACACCACAGCTCACATTCGGCGAGATCTCCTCGATGATCGGGAACTTCGTTTTCCCAATGCCCATCGTTCCGGCCCAGCGGTATTCTATTTTCACTTTTTCTTTCAGGATCACCGCATACATCAGTTCTTCTATCTTTTGTTGGATGTTGTCCGTGATCTGCTGTTCGCTTGTGTTTTCTGCATCGAAATCCGTATTTCTCCCGCCGCCGATCAGCAGGCGGTCGCCGCAATTCCTGAAGTAGTAATAGCCTTTGTCGTAGTGATAGGTGCCATTCAGCGTAAATCCCGGGATCGGTTCGGTGACCAGCACCTGTGCTCGTGCCGGCTCTACGTTGGCCGAAGCAAGCAATGTGGCTGCAAAACCGTTGTTGGTGATCAGCAGCTTGCGGCAGTTGAATGAGAAATCACCCAGCGCCACACTTACTCCGCTGGCGTTATCCGAAAATCCGGTCACCTGTATTCCGCGGATCATTCGTATGCCGGATTTGAGTGCTTTCAGCTCCAGGTTGTAATACATCAGGTCGGTATTCACCTGTCCCTCGTAGCGGTTGAAAATAGTATTTGTAATACCGTTGAATTGGTAAGTATCCTTTTGATTGATGTTGTATGTTTCCGGACCAATGTAATCCAGTCCGCGGTTCAGTTCTGGAATGAGTTGCATGCATTGCTCAAACGTTTCCCGGTCAGCGGCCGTAAACAATTCCCATCCGCCATTCACCTGCAGTCCAAGGGCCTGTTTACCGTGCGTTTTCTGGAGTAACTGCAAACCGTCCCAGCGCATACGGATCAATTCGAAAGCCGCATCCGTTCCGATGGTTGCAATGTCATCCAGTATTTCCGATACACTTCCGAAGCAGGCAAACCCAGCGTTTTTTGAAGAAGCAGCCGCACCGATAAGGGCTTTTTCCAAAACCAGGATCTTAGCAGTCGGATACTTATCACGAAGGAAGAGGGCAGTATGTAATCCAACAATACCGCCGCCTGTGATACAAAAATCAACCTGCTCAAATAGATGTCGCTGTTCCCAGAAACTTATGTTCATCGGTTCTCCATTTTAAAAATTCACTCATGCACCGGTTAAACCTGGATTTGTTTAACATTTTTTTCATCCGGGAAAGTACTCAGAGCCCAATTTTTTCAGGCATTTTCCGTTTTTGATGGCATTTGCCTGTAAAGGTTTGTGATATTTGCACCCCAAAATTAAATTTTATAGAATGCCGAAGTTTTTAGTTGGTCTTGTTTTTCTCCTTTTTTCTTCAGTACTGTCAGCACAGGTCGATGTGGTTTACGTCTACGGTTATGTAAAAGACGACAACACCGGACTTAAAATGGCAGACGTTAAACTGTCTGTAGTTCAGGACGGTAAAGTAATTACCACCTATACCACTTCAGCTCCGGGCAAGTTCGAGGTCGATGTACCTTTCGACGGCGATTACGAGCTGAGGTTCTCCAAAGACGGTTATGTTGCCAAGTTCATTAAGATGGACACCCGTAACGTTCCCAAAGACGATAAAGTGGGCGGATTCGGATTCGACCTGGATATCTCGCTGTTCAAAGTGATCGAAGGCGTGAATTTCGACCTGTTCAAGCAGCCGATGGGTATTGCCAAATACAGCGTAGCCACCGGAACTGTAGAATTCGACACCGAATACACCAAAGCCTTCCTGGCCAAGTGGGAAGCACTGAAGAAAAGCTACCAGAACAAGGTAAAAGCTGATGAAGACAAACTGAAGCAGGAGCAACTGGCCGCCGAAAAGGAAAAACAGAAGCAACTGAAGTTTGAGCAGGCCGTGAAAGACGGTGATGCCGCACTGGCCGCTGCCAATTTCAACAACGCGATCTTTAAATATACCGAAGCGCTTGATCTTATTCCCGGTACCAAATACGTGGAAGAGAAACTTGCGGCCGCTAAAAAGGCACAGGACGATGCCAATACCCTGAAGCAGAAAGAAGTACTCTACAAAGAAGCCATTGCTGCAGCCGACAAAGCATTTACCGAGAAAAACTATAAAAATGCCGTTGCCGAATACAACAAGGCGCTGAACCACAAACCCACCGAAAACTACCCGAAGACCCGTATCAAAGAAGCAGAAGACCTGATGGCCAACCTGGCCAAGCAGACCGCACTTGATGCACAGTACAAAGGTGCGATCAACAAGGCCGACAGTGCATTTAAAAGCAACAAGTTTGACCAGGCTATCACTTCTTACGAATACGCCCTGGCTCTTAAGCCCGGCGAAGCTTATCCGCAGCAGAAGATCGGAGAATCGAAAGCCAAACTCGAAGAACTGGCCAACCAGAAAGCACTCGACGATCGTTACAAGGCTGCAGTAGCACTTGGCGATAAGGCATTTACTGAAAAACGTTACGAAGACGCCATCAAATCCTTCCAGGAAGCAGGCGGGATCAAACCTGCCGAAGCCTATCCAAAAACCAAGATCGCAGAAGCAACAGAGAAGCTCGATGCGCTGGCCAAACAACGTTCACAGGACGAACAATACAAAAACCTCGTGAACCAGGGCGACCAGTCGATGGCTGCTGCCGGGTTTACCGCTGCGATTGATTCGTACACCAAAGCGTCAGCCCTTAAACCTGCTGAAGTTTATCCAAAGAATAAAATAGCCGAGGCAAAAGCAAAGCTGGCTGAAAATTCGAAGAAAGAAGCTGCCGACAAGCAATACGCTGACCTCGTTGCTAAAGGTGACCAGCAGATCACTGCGCAGGACTGGCAAAATGCGGTGACCACCTTTAACCAGGCCGCCGCACTTAAACCAACCGAACAACATCCGAAGGATCAGCTTGTCATTGCCAAACGCGGACTCGATGAACTGGCCAAGCTGAAAGACATTGAAGCCAAATACAAAGCGGCAGTTGCCAAAGGAGACCTGGCTTTTTCCAGCAAGCAATACACCCAGGCATTACTAGCCTTTAATGAAGCCAAGGCATTGAAAGCCTCTGAGCACTATCCTATTACCAAGATAGAGGAGACCCAGAAACTGCTGGATGATCTTTCACTACAGAAACAAAAGGATACCGAATTTAAAGGATACGTGATCAAAGGAGATTCGCTGTTCAAAGCAGGGAAATTCCTCGATGCGATCTCTTATTACGAACAGGCGCAGAAAGTGAAGCCTGAAGATGTATATCCGAAAAACAGGATCACCGAATCGAACGATAAACTGGGCGCACTCGAGAAGCAGAAAAGACTTGACGAAGAATACGCTGCACTTACCGGCTCCGGCGACAACCTGCTGAAGCAGACCAAATACGACGAGGCCATTGCAGAATACAAGAAAGCAAGCGCCTTGAAGCCTGCCGAAATTTATCCGAAAAATAAGATCACCGAAGCGCAGGGCAAACTGGCCGACATCGCGAAGTCTGAGGCTGCCGATAAGCAGTACGCTGACCTGGTGAAGAAAGCCGACGACCTGCTTGCCGCAAAAGACTGGCAGGCCGCACTTACCGGTTACCAGCAGGCATCGGCAATAAAACCTGCCGAAGTATACCCGAAAGAGAAAGCTACGCTGGCCAAGACCGAGCTCGACAAGATTACTCGTGAAAAAGCCATCGACGGTCAGTACAACGGACTGATCACCAAGGCAGATGCATCGTTCAACGCGAAGCAGTTCAACGAGGCGATCAAAGTGTACCAACAGGCTTCCGGACTGAGACCTGATGAGGTATATCCGAAAGACAGGATCCGTTCGGCTGAAGAGGCCATGGCTGACCTTGCGTCAAAAAAGGAGACCGACCAGAAATACGCCGGTCTGATCTCCAAAGCCGACAGCTCGTTCAAAGCAGCCAAATACGAAGGTGCGATCGCTTTGTATACCCAGGCCGGTGAGGTGAAGCCTGCGGAGACTTATCCGAAGACCAAAATCGCCGAAGCCAATACCAAACTCGACGAACTGGGCAAGAAGAAAGCACTTGATGAGCAGTACAAAAACCTGCTAAGCAAAGCCGATGCTGATTTTACTGCCGCGAGCTACGAATCTGCGATTGGTGTATACAAGGAAGCGTCTGCACTGAAACCGCTGGAAGCTTATCCGAAGACAAAAATTACAGAAGCACAGGGCAAGCTGGCTGATATTGCCAAAGGAAAAGCCCGCGACGAACAGTATACTATGTTGATTACCAGCGGAGATTCACTGTTCGGTAAAGACAATTACACCGGAGCGATCACCAAATTCCAGGCAGCATCGACCCTGAAACCGACTGAACAGTATCCAAAGGATAAACTGGCAGAGGCCAAAGGAAAACTGGATGGATTGAACAAGCAACTGGCCCTGGAAGAGCAGTACAAAGGCATTGTTGCCAAAGCAGACGTATCGTTTGCTGCTTCAAAATGGTCGGAATCTGTTGGACTGTACGAGCAGGCGCTGAAACTCAAACCGGAAGAAGCTTATCCGAAAGAACGCATCGCTAATGCAAATACCAGGCTTGCCGAACTGGCCAAACAGAAACAGGATCAGGAAGAAGCGTACAAGAAAGCAATTGCATTGGGTGATGAGGCCTTTACCGCAGCAGATTACCTGTCGGCTAAAACCGCTTTCCAACAGGCGCTGGGCATAAAAGCAACCGAAGCGTACCCGAAACAGAAGATCGCTGAAGCCGATGCTAAACTGGCTGCACTGGCCAAACAGGATCAGCTGAACAAGCAATACACCGACCTGGTGGCCAAAGCAGACAATTCATTCAAAGCAGAGGATTTTGCCATCGCAATAACCACTTACCAGCAGGCATCTGCACTGAAACCAACCGAGCAGTACCCGAAAGACAAGATCGCAGAAGCCAATGCAAAATTGGCTGAACTGAAGAAAGAACAGGCTGAAGATGCACAGTATAAAACGCTGATCACCAAGGCCGATGCCGACTTCACTGCAATGTCGTTTGAAGGTGCGCTGAAAGGATATGAAGGTGCACTGGCATTGAAGCCTACAGAGCAATACCCGAAAGACCGGATCGAAACGACAAAGATCAGGATCGATGAATTGAATGCGGCCCGATTGAAGGATAAGACCTATAAAGATGCTGTTGCACTTGGAGATGCTTCATTTACCGCAAAAAATTATGCAGAGGCAGTAAGCAATTACCAATCTGCACTGGATGTAAAACCAGCCGAAGTGTATCCGCAGGAGCGCATCAAAATGGCCAACGCCGAATTGTTCAAACTGGGTAAAGCAAAAGAAACCGACGAGAAATACAAAGGACTGATAACTAAAGCGGATACCGAGTTTGGCAGTCAGAAATGGACCGAATCGATCGCCGCTTACAAAGAAGCCCAGGCGGTTAAGCCGGCAGAAACTTACCCTGCAACCAAAATTAAGGAAGCCGAAGTAAAACTGGCTGAGATCGAAAAGCAACGCCAGCTGAGAGATGCCAAGTACGCCGGACTCATCAGCAAAGCTGACAGTGCTTTTAAGAAAACCAGTTACCAGGTGGCTAAAAACTACTATTCGGAAGCGATCCGTGTGAAACCACAGGAACAGTACCCGAAAGACCAGATGGATGCCGCAGATAAAAAGCTGGACGAACTGGCAAGAGTAGAGGCAGAGAAGAAAGCTCAAAGCGAACTGGCCAAGCTGAACGAACCGGTAGTGGCACAACCTGCCGCCGATCCTACGATCAACACCTTTGTCGATCCGACCAGTATGAACGGCATGAACAAGGAAACTCCGAAACCGGTAAAAGAAGAAGTGAAACCCGCCGGACCGAAAGTAGCCATGCAGACCAAAGCAGTCGACGACCTGGATGCTTTCCGCAGAAAACTGGGAGAAAATTATCCTGAAGGAAAAACGGAGGAAAGCTACGTGGAAGGCGGTAAAAAGTACTTCCGGACCATCTACGTGAAAGACAAGATGGGCGACGATTACATCAAGATCGTATTCCCGGGAAGTATGGGAACCTTCTACCTGAAGAACGGAAGCACACTCGAAACCAACGGAGTTGAATTCGACAACATTCTGAAAGCACTGAATTGATCAAAAAAAATCCCCCGACTTTCATCGGGGGATTTTTTTTTGCCTTTGCGTTTCTTCGCGAAACCCTTTGTGTTCTTTGCGCCTTCCTCTGCGCCCTTTGCGGTTAAAACAACTATCTAACGATTACCGCCCGTTTCTGCTCAACCGTTCCACCGGAACGAATCACCACCGTATAAACACCTTGTTCCAGATCCGCAGTGTTGATCTCCAGTAACTCAGAACAGTTAAAAGAACCGCAGATCCTTCCGTTCAGGTCGACAAGGGTAACTATGCTGCCTGACTCAAGTCCGGAAATATACATTAGGTTGCCTGCCGGGTTAGGGTAGAGCACCGTTTGTCCGTTGCTTGCCTCATTCGCTATGCCTGAGATGGCACACGGATTCTCGTCTCCGTTATTAAAATCACATGGCGGTTCGTTTTCTCCAAGGCCGGGAACAGTTCCCAGTTTCAGGAAATCCTCGTACACGTGTTTTACAGTAAACCGCATTACGGTATCCATGTAAGCCGCACCGGCGCCATTGTCATCATAATTCACATACGGCACGTGGTCTGCACCGTACCAGGTATAGAATTTACTGCTCATGCCCGATCGGTCTGCGTGACGGTCGATGTCGTAGCTTCCCTGCACTTGTACGATCGGCAAAGGAATCTGTGGAGGGATAGGAGTGAGGTCATTCAGTTTGATCACCCGTGTGGCATAAGGAACCGTGCTGTCGCGGGTCCCGTGCATACTGATCATCGGTACGTTGCGCGCATATTCATCGTCCATCCACGAAGTCACTTTTGTAGCGCCGCAATAGTTAATGATCCCCATGATCTCTGAAGATTCTGCAATTTCATTGGTTTTCCCTTCAATTCCATCCAGTCCGATCTGTGGGTCGAGGTTCAACTCATCGTGTCCTGAAGTGTCCACATAACTCGGGACTTCCTCCGGTCGGTCGAGGAAAACTGTGTTGAGTGCAATGAATGCACCGGCAGAAGTACCGCCGAAATACACCCTGTTCTTGTCGATATTGAATTCTGATGCCCTTGAACGCATATAACGGACCGCGGCCCTGCCATCCTGCAATGCACGGTAAACGGTGCGTACCGCCTTGATCGAATCGAGCGGAAGTTCGTAACCGATACGGTAATTGATGGATATGCAGACAAATCCGCGTTTTGCGTACTCGTTACAGAAATACACAATGTCCTTGTCTTCTTTGGTTCCGCCGAGGAACGACCCACCGTGTGCCCAGACAATAAGCGGCCGGTCGGGCATCTGATCCTGCGCAGGTGGAAGATAAATGTCGAGCGTCTGGTCTTCTTTGGTCAGTCCGAACTCCAGTTCCAGGAAATTGAATACGTAATTCGAGCCGTAAACCTGGTCTTTAACGACCTGCACATCATCGTAGATCTTGTCGTAATACCGCAGTGGCTGCGCGTTTGCACCCCACATTGCGCCAATGCAGAGAGAGAGTAGTAAGAGTTTTTTCATAGGATGTAGTAAGATGGAATAAATGTAAACTTAATCACCAGATAACATACGTCACATTACGACTGCAAGTCAAAATGAATAAGACAAGACCTGCCACTTCCTGAAGTGATTGTGCCGACAAACAAAGGGTTACAGCCCATTCCGGGCTTATGTTGATTCACAGTACACTTCGGACTTTAATCTCACCAGGGATGTCATTTTAACCTTATTGGTAATGAGGCTTGATTTTGACTGTGACAGAAGTAACAGGATTCCAATAAAATAACTACTTTTGCACCCGAAATTTCGACTTATGCAAAACATTAAGAACATCGCGATCATCGCCCACGTAGACCACGGTAAGACCACGCTTGTGGATAAACTTATCGAGGCCGGACATGTGCTAAAAGAGCACCAGGAACGTACAGAGTTACTACTCGATAACAACGACCTGGAGCGTGAACGCGGTATCACCATCGTTTCTAAAAACGTATCAGTTACTTACAAAGGAGTGAAGATCAACGTGATCGATACCCCTGGTCACGCCGATTTCGGTGGTGAGGTAGAACGTGTACTTAACATGGCTGATGGTGTTCTTTTGTTGGTCGATGCGTTTGAAGGCCCGATGCCTCAGACCCGTTTCGTACTTCAGAAAGCACTTCAGATCGGTTTGAAGCCGATCGTTGTAATCAATAAGGTAGATAAGCCAAACTGTACTCCGGAAGAAGTATACGAGAAAGTATTCGACCTGATGTTCCAGCTTGAAGCATCCGAAGAACAATTGGATTTCCCGGTGGTTTACGGTTCTGCGAAAAACAACTGGATGGGTGCCGACTGGAAAAACCCGACCACAGATATTCTTTACCTTCTTGACCAGGTGTTGGAGCACATTCCATCTCCGGTTATTCCTGAAGGAAACACTCAGTTGCTGATCACTTCACTTGACTTTTCTTCATTCATCGGTCGTATCGCGATCGGTCGTCTGAAAAGGGGTGAACTTCGCGAGAACCAGCAGGTGATCCTGTCGAAACGCGACGGAACCAAAGTAAAATCTAAGATTAAGGAAGTTTACATTTTCGAAGGACTTGAACGTACCAAAGTAACTTCTGTTCAACCGGGAGACATTTGTGCGATCGTAGGTATCGAAGGTTTCGACATCGGGGATACTATCTGTGATTTCGAAAACCCAGAGCCACTTCCGCCAACCAAGATCGATGAGCCTACCATGAGTATGTTGTTCACGATCAACGATTCTCCTTTCTTCGGTAAAGAAGGTAAATTCGTTACTTCACGTCACATCCGTGAGCGTCTGGAGAAAGAATTGGAGAAAAACCTGGCAATGCGTCTTGAGTTCACCGATTCTGCTGATAAATTCAACGTATTCGGTCGTGGTGTACTTCACTTGTCAGTACTTATCGAGACCATGCGTCGCGAAGGTTACGAAATGCAGGTGGGTCAGCCGCAGGTTATCATTAAACTGGTAGACGGCGTTAAGTGCGAGCCAATTGAAGAACTGACCATTGATATTCCTGAATATTGCTCAGGTAAAGCCGTTGAAGCCGTTACCCTTCGTAAAGGTGAACTGCTGAACATGGTACCAAAAGGAGAGCGTATGTTGCTTGAATTCACCATTCCTTCACGCGGTATCATCGGACTTCGTAACTACCTGCTTACCGTTTCTGCAGGTGAAGCGATTGTTGCTCACCGTTTCCTTGATTACCAGCCTTACAAAGGTGAGATTCCTGGACGCCAGAACGGTTCTATCATTTCTAAGAACAGTGGAACTGCTTACGCTTACTCTATTGATAAGCTACAGGATCGTGGACGTTTCTTCATCGAAACCATGGAAGACGTATACAACGGACAGGTGATCGGACAGAACAGCAAGGGAGATGATCTTGTGGTAAACGTTACCGAATCCAAGCAGCTTACCAACTTCCGTGCTTCAGGATCTGACGATAAGGCAAGGGTAATTCCACCGATCAAGTTTTCTCTTGAAGAAGCATTGGAATACATTCAGGGCGATGAGTACGTGGAACTTACACCAAAATCGATCCGTATCCGTAAGATCTATCTTGATGAAAACGAGAGAAAGCGTTTTGCTAACCAATTTAAGACGGCATCCGTCTAAGATTTGAGCAATTCACCTATTTAATGTTTAGTTTAGTATCCTTATATAAACTCCCATAACATGAAATTCAATTCAAAAGCTTTCTTCTTCGCTGCTGTTGCAGCAGTTGGAATTACTTTCGGACTTACTTCCTGCGACAAGGATTTGTTGAATGTTGACGTTCCGATGGAATTTGCGGACATCACGTTTACCATTCCGGCAACTACGGAAGCAATTGATTTTGCTGACGAAAGAACCGTTGAAACCAACATCGAAAAGATTCTTTCTGACAACAAGGTGAAGAAAGAGAACATCAAGTCGATCAAACTGGTTTCGCTTGTACTTGTGATCGACAAAGATTCTGCGTCTACCGATACGGTAAACAATTTCAGGATCCTTCAGTCAATCAAAGGAGAAATTGCAAAAGACGGCGGTTCATTTACTACCGTTGGTGAAGTTAGCAACAATCCTGATGTAGAGAAGTATTCACTGAGTGTGCCGGTTAGTAACGCTGAATTCAAGGATTACCTTGACGCGACCACCTTCAAGTTTAAGGTAAGCGGAAGAACCCGCGGAGCGGTAACCAGTCCGATCACGGTGAAAGCAACCATTAAGTTCACCATGAACGCAGGCATCTAAGCAGCGATCAAATTCATAAAATATGTAAAACCCCGGTTATCCGGGGTTTTCTGTTTTAAACCATTTCCTAAATCCGGGGTCAGGGTTAAAACAAATACAATATGAAAAAGATCGTATCAGCAATGGTGGTAATGGTGGCATTGTCACTCGGTGCAACTGCTCAACACAAACACGAGCGCAAAACACCTGAAGTAAGGGCCAAAGAGCAGGCGGAAAAACTGAAAGACGAACTCAACCTCTCAGCCGATCAGCAACGGCAAATTGAGCAGCTTAAACTCAACACGGCCAATGCGGCCAAACCTTACCGACAGGAACAAAAGGAGCTAAAGAAAAGACTGAAAGAGATCCACAAAGCGAAGGATGAACAGATCCGGGCACTACTTTCGGCAGAGCAGCAGCTCAAAATGGCCGAGATCAGCAAAAACGCGAAGGAGCAGGCGAAAGAAGCGAAGAAACAAGGCCTGGAAAGCCACCGCCAGCTAAAAGATCTGCACCACAACGAACAGGCACAGCTTAAGTCCATTCTTTCCAAAAAGCAGTACGAAAAGTACCTGGAGAACAAACAGGGCAAAAAACTAAGAACTAAGAGTTAAGAACTATAGTGGAGAATTGAGAATTGAAAATGAGGAGATAGTAAATAACAAAAGGAGCCGCAGTGGTTCCTTTTGTTATTTCTATTTTTCCCTGTGATCTCTGCGACCACCTCCGCGCCTCTGCGGTTAATCAACCCTCAAACCCATCTCTTCCGTTTAAAATAAATCCACGTCCCAAGTCCCACCACCAACAGGAACCCCATGAAGTAATAAAACCCGTTCTTATCGTGAAGTTCCGGGATGAAATCAAAGTTGGTTCCATACACACCCGTAGCAAAAGTAAGTGGGATAAAAATGGCAGAGAACACCGTCAATACCTTCATCACTTCATTTAAGCGATTGGCTACATTCGTCTGGTAAACAACCAGTTGATCGTATAATGTTTCCCGGTAAACTTCCACGGTTTCCATTGCGTGCTGGCACAGATCGACCAGGTCCTTGAAGTAAGGAATGTTCTCTGCACTCAATTGTCCGCTGGTATTTTTGTTGATCTTCAGGATCACATCCGTGGTCGGCCGGATGATCTTCCGCATGAAGTTGATGTCGGTCTTGAATCCGCTGATGCGCTTCAGCAGCATCTTTTCGCTGTGACCACCTTTCGATTCAAACAATTGCGTTTCAATCACCTCGATCTCCTGGCCGATGTCTTCACTCAGGTAGATGTAATTGTCGATAATGGTGTCGAGTAGGGTGTACACCAGGTAATCTGTACCCTGTACCCGTAATCTTGATTTGGGGTTAGTAAAACGCTTCCTGATGGGGTCGAATACATCACCGGGTTGTTCCTGGAAAGAGATCACGCATTTTTCGAACACCAGCATGCTGAATTGCTCGGTAATGATCTCTTTGGATCCCGGCGCCTTCCAGATCATTTTCAGGCAGATAAAAAGATAGTCGCCGTAATCTTCCACTTTTGGCCGCTGTTCTGTGTTCAGAATGTCTTCCAGCACAAGTGGGTGAACATCGTAACGCGCTCCCAGGTGACGGATCACCTCTACATCGTGAAGCCCCTCAATGTTGAGCCAGTAGTAGCGGTCGTCGGGTATAGCGGCCTCAATTTCAGCGAGATCACGCGAAGCCATTCCATTAAAATCATCCTTTCCAAAACTGATCAGTTCATAATAAGGCTCAGCCATTTTCTGGTTGCCGACAAAGATCAGGCTACCGGGTGACATTCCTTTTTTTACCGAACTGTCCGTTCTGTGATGGGCCATAATTCATGCATTTTTTCAAGGTCAATGTACAAAAAACGCTTGCAGTGCGTGTAAATTCGGAAAAGATTATAAATTTGCCGCCCGGTTAAGGGAATAAATCACCTTATATGTTCCGGACACCATTCCAAAAGGTCGCGTAGCTCAGTTGGATAGAGCATCTGCCTTCTAAGCAGACGGTCTCAGGTTCGAATCCTGACGCGATCACTAACAAATCAAGGCTTCAGTGATGAAGCCTTTTTTCATTCCGGCAGCCTACAGCCGTTACGGGACTATTAATCAGCTAAAATTACTGCCATGCTACAACTGATCAAGTGTGAACTTACTGCTAACGGAAACACCATTTACATCAATCCTTCAGCCATCACTGCGATGTTCGAATCTACACAGAAGCCTGAGTTTCCTTCAGTGTGTATCGTACTGGAAGGCGAGAAGAAGTACTATGTAAAGGGAAAGATCGAAGAATTCCTGGCTCATGCGGAAGTGATCGAATCGCCTGTATCAGCATCAGCTGCCGCACCGGTAAAGAAGGCGGCTACCCGCAAGCCAAAGGCTTAATTATCACCAGTACTTTTCAACACGCGGTTAAATCCACGTGCGTTTTTCTAAATTTAGGAGGCACACCCAAGCCCCTGAATCTATGGATCCTCTGCACGTACTGGTAATTGACGATGATGAAGTGATGAATTTCCTGTTTGGAAGAGCCATCAGTTCATTCGCGCTGAATTGCAAATTCCACTGTTTTACCACCGGTGAAGCCGGATTGGCCTATCTCGGAGAAACCGACCGTTTCCCCGATGTGATCCTGCTGGATTACCAGCTTCCCAAAATGGATGGTTTTGATTTCCTCCTGGAATACGAGAAGCGCGGCTACCACCAGGCGCACCAGATTCTGTTTTTCATGCTCTCTTCCTTTTCGCGGAAAGAACTCGCTGAACCGCTATCCACTTTCGAATTTGTAGAAGGATTTATTGAGAAACCACTCACGCCGATCAAGCTCCAGGAGTTATTGGTGAACTATTTTCCGGCGATAAAGAAGAAAGTGGAGAGATGAGAGTGGAGAGATGAGAGTGGAAAGTGGAGAGTGGAAAGTGGAGAGAGGAGAACTGAGCATCAAACACACTTTCCACTTTCCACTTTC
>JAZKEZ010000103.1:0-392 GCA_040386675.1 Bacteroidota bacterium
AGTCCGTCGGATATGGTTGTCGCCAGGATCACCGGGTCGACACGGGTGCGGACATTGTCTCCGTTCACACTTTCAATCCCTTCGGAAAACAAACGCTCGATGAAATTGTTCCGCTGATGGATGGTAACGGTGTTGATCCAGTTCTGGTGAAAGGTGGGTTGCTGGTGATAGGCCGACCATCCCGCCACATTCGGAGGAAACATCAGGTCCATTTGCATCAGCGACGCTTCTTTGGCAATGGTATAAAAGGTATACAGGTCGTTTACCGGTGTGGGATTCATGATCGCCCCGTACTGCCTTACCGCGCCAACTGTGTAATCCAGCGGGTTTTTAACCACAGCACCAACGATCAATCTATCGTAAAAATGCTGACTGGTGAGCAGGGTTTTCAT
>JAZKEZ010000103.1:402-16712 GCA_040386675.1 Bacteroidota bacterium
TTACCGGTTTCAGGTTATACCCGTTACTCCTGAACTGGTTGGCCAGCGGTACGATCACCGTTGCTTCTACCGTATCGTCGATCTCGTAGTACACGAACCATTTGTAGATCTCGCGGACCATGAACAATGCCGTTTCATTCCTGGCGAATATCATATCGATCAGGTCATCCAGCTCCTTTTCGTACTGGAGCACAAGTGGACGATGGATCTTTTTATTGCCGAAATGCGAAGAGAACTGCTTGGCTGTGTTATCGTGCAGCGAGGAATTGAATTTAACGTAAGGAAAGAGCGGTTCCAGTCCGATGTTGTTGTGCTGGATCTGCCAGCCGGTAAGGATCCGTGCGGCTGCCACAACATCGTCTTCGGTATAGTTGGGTGCACCTGCCCGGTTTTTTGCGCCCATGGTAAAAAGTTCCATGAGTTCGCGGGCATAGTTCTCGTTTGGCGATGCCTTGGTATTCTGGTCACCGTTGAGGTAGATAAGCATGGCCGGATTGACCGACATCTGGCGCACCAGAGTTTTAAAATTCCCAAGTGCATTATCCTGCAACAGTTTAAGATACTGGAAACTGAAGCGAGCATCGTTCACCTGTTCGATAGAAGTAACGAGGTGATTGTGCAGGAACAGCGCCATTTTCTGCTGGATGCTGATGCCCTGGTTCACCATCAAACCTGTCCACCACCCGATCATCTGGATGTTGCGGTCGCCGTTTTGTGCAGGTGCAGGAGTAGAATACATCCAAGAGGCGATCAGTGCCGATCCGCTTACGTTGCCCAGGTTTACCGGGCTGATCACGGGAAGCAATTCGTTAAGCAGCTTGGTCACTGTAACGTCCATTCCTAAAGTAGCTGCCAGGTTGATCTCCGATTTTTTAGGACCAAACATCGTTCGCCGCAGCAGGTGCGATGCCTGTTCGAATTTCCATTCTCCCGTATACTTTCCCAGACCTGAAACAGGTCTTGGCGTTCCGACCGGGGCATACATCGCCGACACCTGGGTAGCAGGTTCGACAGATAGGCCGGAAGATCTTCTGAAAAAGTCTCGTCTGTTCATAGGCAATACTGTTAAGATGGATAATGCGTCTTTACCTGCAGATTAGCAGCGAAAAGTGGATACCTGAAATTAACAAAAACTGGCATTTATTTTCCGACTGTCGGTAGAGAGTTGTTTTTTGTGGATGGATTTGATTTTTTATGTGCCTAAATCAAAACCAGGGAGCTTCTTCGCAATGTGGAAGGGTTAATTAACCACAGAGAGGCATAGAGTTTTTCCACGGAGAGCTCAGAGAATTGCTCAGAGATCTCTGCGTTGACCTCTGAGACTCTGCGGTTAATAACGAATTTCTAATTCGAGCTTCGGAATTTGATGCTCAGTATTACCTTGCGCCCCGATACGGTACAGTTCTTGAAAAACCTCCTCCCATGTTAAAACGAATGATCCCATCTTCAGGAGAACTGCTTCCGGTTGTAGGGCTTGGCACCTGGCAAACCTTTGATGTCTCTGCCGGAAGCGAGCAAAGCCATCTTACTGAAGTACTCGACGATATGCGCCGGAATGAAGGCACGCTGATCGACACTTCGCCGATGTACGGCCGGGCAGAAAGCACAGTTGGCCGCCTCACTTCCACCCGTCCTGATCAAAACGAATTCTTCTACGCTACCAAAGTGTGGACTACCGGTAAAGACGCCGGGATACAACAGATGCATTCATCGATGGAAAAGATGGAGCGCGAACGAATGGACCTTATACAGATCCACAACCTGCTGGACTGGCGCACGCATCTTGCGACCCTGAACACCTGGAAAGAATCCGGTAAACTCAGGTACACGGGTATTACACACTATACAGATTCGATGCACGAGGAACTCGAAAACGTGTTCACCGCTGAAAAAATTGATTTTGTACAGTTCAACTATTCCATCCTCTCGCGTAATGCAGAGAAACGTTTGCTGGCAGCCGCAGCAGATAAAGGTGTTGCAACGCTGATCAACCGGCCGTTTGGTGAAGGGAATTTATTTAACCGAACACATGGGAAACCGCTGCCTGAATGGTGTAAAGAATTGAATATTAACACCTGGAGCCAGTATTTCCTGGCGTACCTGATTGCCCAGCCAGAAGTAAATTGTGTGATACCGGCCACCCGGAACCCGGAACATGCAAGGGATAATTTTACGGTGGATACTGAGAACTTACCGGATGAGGCTACCCGCAGGAAAATGGTGGAGTATTTGAAAGGGTTGTGAGGGTTTTCTCTTTGTGTTTTAAAATTTAACCGCAGAGGCTCAGAGGTTAACGCGGAGGACTCAGAGATCTCTGCGCTAACCTCCGTGCCTCTGCGGTTAAGACACTTCTACACTAATTCAATATCGACTTCCCATAATCCGTGAGCTGATATTCCCATTTTTTAAGGTCGATGGAATAGCTCAGGTTGGCCAATTCATCTATGGCCCGGTTTCCGCGGGCTGAACAGCGGTCGAGTTCAATGACCAGGTGATTGTCGATCAGCAGGAACTTAAGGTCACGGGCGTGGTCGGCCAGGAGTTTGTCTTCGAGGCATCCCGAATAAATATTGAGCATTTCCTCGTACACATTCTTATTAAAATCCTGGGTGGTTGCATTCCGGTTCAGGGTATCCTGTACCAGTTCGATGCGTTTGGCCAGTTGGTTCTTCCGGTAATCGTTGAGTGAATCTACCAGCATATGGATACCGGAAGAATTCAACACTTCGTTTACAGTGATGTGTTTCCCGTTGCGGGTATCAAAAACAAAATAAGCCGAACCGGTCTGGCAATACGCCCCGCAATATTGTCCGCTGATACGTATCGAAAACACCGGGTATTTTGCTTCTTCAACCGCATAACTGAGCTGCGACAAACTTGCGATCGACGTAGGATTTCCCCACACCTTATCGAAAATCTCATTTTCAGGAGTGAGGCTGTCTGCCCGGAGCACATTCAGGCGCAGGTAATTGTTGATCCGTTCTGAGGCGGTTGGAAACAACTTCACATCGACATTCGGGAAGGTATACAACTCCTGGTTGTACGGACATTTACGGGTGATGTTGGTTACCGTAACCGACGATGACTCCTGCGATGCATTCGCAGTGTGTTTTGCCTTTTCGGTACAGGAAAAAAGCAGCGCTATGAATAAGGTGAGAGTAGCAAGGCGTGCAATCATCTGAATTTAATTATCGGATAGTAACGATTTTCCGGTAGTTCTGGTATTGCTAAGGTAGTTTTAATGACTTCTTTATCCCTGTGACCGCAGGAATTTAGTTTCCCCTTACTCACTAATCGTTTCAGCTGGTTTGTCATAAAAAGTATATCCTAAGCGGAAAGTCGCTGTAGTGATCTTAAAAATTTCCTGGTCCTGGGCCAGGTAAACCTGTCGCGGGGTTTCGTAATAGATCGCCAGGTTAAACGCCTGCTGCGTAACTCCGGCCTGGAGTCTCACCGACATCCTGTTCAACAGGGCTTGTGAATATTCGACCGAATATGGCGCACTGTTTCCTCGAAAAGTAACCTGGTTGTTTCCGTAAGCCTGAAAAGGAAAAACGGGGATAACACCCAGTTCAAGTCCTTTCAGGTTCACGATAACTGGTATGGTAAAGCCGACCTCAAGATTTTCCATTTCATAATCTACCGCGAAACCGCCATCGTCTCCGCCGATAAAAAGCGTAGGATTTCTTGCCGTTGCCACTAGTTTAGAGTATTGTGCGAACATGCCCAGGTTCAATGAAACACGTCCCCATTTGGCCGCGGTGCGCTGCACCTGCAATTCCGGCCTGAATGAACTTCCTATGTTTCCTTCTTTATTGTTCCCGAAAGCGATAGAACGACCTATTCCGAGCGACACTACAGTTTGCGCCGTTCCAAGGCTAGTGATCAGCAAAGCGGCAAACAGCAATAGAATGGATTGAGGGGATTTCATAGGTATCGGATCCTTTAATTGAATGAGGGTGGTTTTGTTCGCCGAAGATACCAGTTGGCAGTGTAGTTCACAAAAAAATAAACCCCGCCGGATCTCTCCGACGGGGTCCTCCCATCTTTCCCCTTCCCCCGGGACCTTACTCCGGGGGCAAAACCCATTAGGGGAAAGCTCTTTGTTAATGTGGAAATGGGTAAATGTGCAAGTGATGCTAATGGGGGTTCACATTTTCACATTGGCACATTCTCACATTTGCACATTCTCACATTAACCAATTCTCTTCTGTTCTCTCACATGCAGCGCCCGGTGGTAAACGATCGGGAACACCAGCAGTGTAAATACCGTTGCGGTAACCAGTCCGCCGATGATGACAATGGCGAGTGGTTTCTGACTTTCTGAGCCGATACCGGTGCTGAGTGCGGCAGGAAGCAGTCCGATCGCTGCCATAAGTGCCGTCATGATCACCGGTCGGGTACGGATTTTTACTGCATTCTTTATCGCGTCAGTCAGGTTGTCGACGATGCCGCTCTGCTTGTGGAATTCGGAGATGAGGATCACCCCGTTCTGGACACAGATCCCGAAGAGTGCAATGAATCCTACCCCGGCAGAGATCCCGAAGTTCACTCCGGTGAGGTGCAGTGCCAAGATCCCTCCTATCAGCGCAAACGGAACATTTATCAATACATATCCGGCGTCTTTTGCATTTCCGAACATGATGAACAGCAGTACAAAAATCAGCACCAGCGAGATCGGAACGACTTGTGCCAGTCGGCTGGAAGCCCGCACCTGGTTCTCGAATTCTCCTGCCCAGCCCACAGTATATCCATCAGGTAGTTTTACGTTGGCGTTTACCTTTTGCTGCGCCTCGGCAATTGTGCTTCCAAGGTCGCGCTCCCTCACCGAGAATTTCACCCCGATAAAGCGTTTGGTATCGTTCCGGTAGATGAACGCCGGACCGGTAACCTGGTGAACCGTTGCCACTTCTTTTAATGGGATACGCTTTCCGGTGATGGTCGGGATCATCAGCATCATGATATCTTCCTCGTTCTTCCGGTATTCCTGGTTGTAACGGATACGCACATCAAACTTCTTCTCGCCGTCGTATTTCTGGGTAGCGGTTTTTCCTCCGATCGCCATTTCAATCACGGCCTGTGCATCTGCTTTGGTCACTCCCTGTAGCGCCATTTTTTCCTCGTCGAGCAGTACGCTGAGTTCAGGTTGTCCCACATTCCGCAGAATCCCCACGTCTTTAATACCGGGCACATCCTTGATCTGTTCCAGCACCTGGTTCGCCAGTTCATTCAGCTTATCCAGGTCATCACCATAGATCTTTACTGCGTTCGAAGCGTTCATCCCCGCAACCGCTTCGGCTACGTTGTCGATAATGGGCTGCGAGTAGTTGTAGTTTACGCCCTGGTAGTTCTTCAGGCGCTTGTCCATCTGCTCCACCAGCTCATCAAGCGTGATCTTGCGTTTCCATTCTTCTTTCGGTTTCAGGTTTACCTGCATCTGCACGTAATAGAACCCGCTCGGATCGGTACCGTCGTTGCTTCGGCCGGTTTGTGAAAGCACCCCGTTCACTTCGGGAAATGCCATGAGTTCTTTCCGGAAGATCTTCACCATTTTGGTGGTTTCATTCAGCGAACTGCTCATGGGTAGTTTGGCTTCTACCCACAATGCTCCCTCGTTCAATGGCGGGAGGAATTCCGACCCCAGCCATCTTGCAGAGAATATTGTGAGTAGAAAGACGACCCCTGAAATGATCAGGGTAAGACGTTTGTTGCCGAAAGTGGCATTGAATCCTTTTTCTATGGTACGGCTCACAAAGCGCGTAAACATGTTGTCTTTTTCTTTAACGTTCTTGTTGAGCAGCAATGAGCTCAATACCGGAACGAGTGTAAGGGTGAACAGCAATGCGCCGATCAGTGCAAAACCAAGTGTAAAAGCCAGCGGAGAGAACATTTTTCCTTCAACTTTCTGGAAGGCAAAAATGGGCAGTAGTGCAGAGATGATGATCAGCTTGGAGAAGAAGATCGCTTTACCCATCTGGGTTCCGGTGTTCTTGATCAGGCCAAGTTTCGCCAGTTTATTGAAGCGGCTCATTCCCCGTTTGTGTGCCTCGTAATCGAGTGCCACAAACAGCCCCTCGACCATGACGACCGCGCCGTCTATAATGATCCCGAAATCGACCGCACCCAGCGAAAGCAGGTTGGCACTCATTCCCTTGAGCTGCAGGCAGAGGAAGGCAAAGAGCAGCGACAGCGGAATAATGATGGATACGATGAGCGTGGTACGCCAGTCGGCCATAAACACCAGTACGATCAGCGTTACCAGTACAATACCTTCGAACAGGTTGTGCATTACGGTGTTGGTACAATACGCCATCAGGTTGTCGCGGTCGTAAAACGTTTCCATTTTCACGTCCTTCGGCAATATCTTGTTGTTCAGTTCATCGATCTTGAGTTTTACGCGTCCAAGTACATCACTCGGATTCTCGCCTTTTCTCATCACTACAATTCCTTCCACCACGTCGTCGCTGTTATTCAGTCCGACCTGTCCAACCCTTGGTGCGCTGGCAACGGCAACCGTAGCCACGTCTTTCACAAGGACCGGGTTCCCGTTGAAAATGTCAACAATTGTATTTTCAATGTCGCGGCGCGAATCCAGCAAACCGATACCGCGGACCACATAAGCCTGACCGTTTTTCTCGATCACATCTCCCCCGACATTCAGGTTCGATTTTCCGATCGCATTGAACAGTTCGAGCGGGGTAAGGTCGTAGATCTGCAATTTGACCGGGTCGACCGACAGTTCGTAAATTTTCTCCTGGCCGCCGAAAGCCACTACATCGGCAACGCCCGGAACGGCACGCAACTGCCGGTCGATGGTCCAGTTCTGGATGGTAAGCAGGTCGCGGGTATCGCGGGTATCACTTTTCAGTGTGTAGCGGAAAATCTCTCCGGTCGGACCGTAAGGCGGTTGAACATCAGGCTCCACTCCATCGGGAAACTGTACGTTGCGGAGCTGGTTGTTTACCTGCTGCCGCGCAAAGAAATCATCTACATCATCTTCAAAAATGATCTTGATCACCGACAATCCGAACATGGTGATGCTACGCACATTGGTTTTACGCTGCACGGAGTTCATGGCGATCTCGATGGGCGTGGTCACAAAACGCTCCACTTCCTCTGCGCTCCGTCCGTTCCATTCGGTCACCACGATGATCTGGGTGTTGGTTACATCGGGAAATGCCTCGATCGGAATTTTTATATAACTGATGATCCCACTGATCACCAGGAGTCCTACCCAAAAGAAGGTGAAGAACCGGTTGCGCAATGAAAACGCAATGATATTCTTGATGAACTTGTTCATGGGATCAGTCGTTTAAAGCGTCATAGATCAGAATCCCGCCCTGGGTGATCACTTTCTCATCGTCTTTCAATCCTGCGGAGATGTAGGTCACATCGTCTAGCTGACGGTATACCTCAACCTGGCGCGTTTCAATGTTATTCCGGTCTTTGAACACCATTACCCAATACTTGCTTTTGTCGAAGATCACTGCGCTTGTTGGAACAGTCGACAGCTCGCGGTTCTCTGAGAAACGAAGCGTAACCGTTGCATTCATTTCGGGCTTTAACCTGAAATCTTCGTTCGGAAGTTTCACACGGATCTTCATCGACTTGGTTTCAGGATCGATGGCGTTGAAGATCTTGTCTACCTTTCCGTGGTACACATTGTCCGGGAAACTCAGCGTTTTCACGTCGGCGTTGTAGCCCAGCTGTACTTTGCTGATGTCGCTTTCGGTAACGTTGGCCAGCGCCCATACTTCGTTGATCTCGGCGATAGAAAACAGCGGAGTGTCCATATCGGCGCGGAGTTGTTCGTTCTGGTTGATATTCTTGGATACGATAAACCCGCTGATCGGTGCGAGGATGTTGTAGATTGACCCGCCTTTGAGGTGATAGATCTTGTACACTTCGTTCATGCGGTTCATCTCGGCTTTCGCTTTTTCGAGTTCGCGTTCGGCTGAGGCCACATCTTTCTCGGTGTTGAGTTTTCCCTGGAAAAGGTCGCGGGCCACTTGCAGGCCTTTTTCGGCGGTAGCCACGTCGTTCATGGCATCCATTTTCTGTTTCTGGAATTCGGCAACCTCGCTGCTACTGATCACTGCAAGGATCTGTCCGGCTCTCACATAATCGCCTAGTTCCACGTTGATCTGCTGTACGCTTCCGCCAACCACCGGGTTCACCTGGGCGAGTTTGCTGTTGTCGGCGGTTATCTTGCCAAACAGGCGCAGTTCATTGTTTACGATCTCGGTCTTTACATCGGCGAATTTGCAGCGCGACAGCATCGTGTCGCTCATCCGGAATGCCACAGCATCATCAGTTACCTCATTGTGCTTGCAGGAAGTCATTGCCGCCAGGGCAATAAGCGGGAGAAATTTCAGGAGCGTCTTCATATTAAAATACTTCTTTTCCAATGGTTAGGTTTAACTGTTCTGCTGATGTGGCCAATTGAATCTTGATCCTTGCGATCTCTGCAATGGCGAGGTTGTAGGCTTCGAAAAAGTCGACAAACTCGATGATGCTTACATTCTGTTTCCTGAAGTTGTCTGAAACGCCCTGCAGGGTTACTTCGAAATCGGTATTGTACAGGCTGCTCAGTTTCTGGTATTCGGAAACCGTTTGCGTATACAGGCTGTAGTTGTTGGCGAGTTCTGCAAAGAGCCGGTTCTTGTGTGCTTCTTCGTTGTAATTGCTTTGCTCAAGCAGGATGCTCGCCGTTTTTATATTTCCCTGGTTGCGGTTCCACAGTGGAAGCGGTATCGATACGCCCAGGTTGATCTGGTTATTGAAGGCCCCGCCGCGCTGGTCGTAGGAGGTAAACACGTTTACATCAGGAACTGCCAGTCTTTTCTGCAATTGCAGGTTGATCTTCGATGATTCCTTAATCTCCTGTGATATTAGGTAATCCGGACGACTGTTGATGGTCAGGTTCTTCAGCTCATCGAGCGAGGCCATTTTTATCGTGGCACTCAGGTCTGTTTCGGTGATCATTGGTGACACGATCCTTGAGGTCTGCAGGATGGTCTGTACTTCTGTAAGATCAGCCAGGTATTCTTTCAGGAGCTGTGCGCGGTCGTTGTTGAGGTTGAGGTATACACCCTTCAGTCGAACCAGGTCTTTCAGCGGAAGATTTCCTTTGTTCACCTGTTCGTTGTATGCCGTAAGCAGGTTGTCGAGCACTACCAGCTGATTGTTGTAATTCACCAGCAGGGTACGTTGCTGGTTGAGCGCATGGAGACCAGTGTGCAGCTTGAAACGGAGCTGCCGGATCAATTCCTGGAATTCGAGTTCGGCGATCCGGGCATCGGAACGGGCAAGATCGATCTGCGATTTGCGTTTGCCTCCCAACAGGATCAGTTGTTCCAGCTGGAAAGTTTTTTGCCCTGCGGCACCGGTATTAAAAAAGGTCTGGTTATCCGGACGGTACGCGTTCACATCGACCGTAGCTACTGGATTGGGATACAGTTTTGCCTGTATGATCTGTGCCTTTTGCGCATCGATATTGAGCGCCGATGCAAGCAGGTCGTAGTTGTTGGCCAGGAAAATACTGTCGGCCTGCTTTATCGAAACATGCAATGTGTCGTTGGCGGCCTTTGTGCCAAGAGGTAGTAACAGTAAAAAAAGAAATCTGAATTTAAACGCAGCGCCCATCGTCCCCATATTGATAGGGCAAATGTGGGTTTCGCGAGCTTAAAAAGAGCTTAAAATGGATAAAGTTTAGCTTAAACTTACGGTTGTCACACAGTGGTCATACGGTTGTCATACATGGTCAATCAAGAGTAAACCAGGTAATTGTACATTCGGTTCTGGCCGGAGGTAACAATGCTTGACCATTTATGACTATTGTTTGACTATTGTTTGACTATTATTTGACAAACTGATCGTAAACACATTCATCCCGTCGCTCACCTCGTAGCTCACCGTACTGTGATGCAGCGCCATGATCTTCTGGATGAGCACGAGACCCAGTCCGAAGCCGCGCTTGCCTTTGCTGTTGCTGCCGCGGAAGAAATGCCTGAACAGGAATGGCCGCTCCTGCTCAGTGATCGTGTCGCCGTGGTTCTGAAATGAGATCTGTAATCCGGAAACTGTAGAGCTGATGCGGATGGCAGCTGTTCCGTCGGGACTGTAATTCATGGAATTCACAGCCAGATTGGTGATCACCGATTTGAGCAGCCGCTTATTTCCCGGAACCGTAAGTCCCTGTTCGTTGGTAATCCCCTCGCCTATTTCCACGTCGAATACAAAATTCTCGCTGATATTGCCCAATTCCTGGATCACGTCGAAGACCAGCTCGTCCATGCGCACCTGCTGACTGAGTACGAATTTCCCGGTCTCGGTCTTCGATATTTCAAGCAGAGCATTGATGATGTCGCCGAGACTTTTGGTATCTTCTTTCTGATTGTTGATCAGCACCTTAAGCTTCTCCGGATCGTTTTCACGTTCTATCCGGTCGAAATTGGAAACCAGTATCGAAACCGGCGTTTTCAGCTCGTGCGAAATGTGGTTTACGGCATGTTTCTGGAAAGCGAATGCATTTTGAAGGTTTTCCATCAGTTCGTTGAACCGGTTGGTTAAAAAGTAGATCTCATCACGGGTTCCAGGCACCGAAATCCGGGCATTTTGTGCCGTAAAATCGATGGTACCCAATTCTGCCGACATCTTATCGAGCGGTCCTGCGATTCTCCGGGAAAGGAAATTACTTACAAACAGGATCACGACTGAAATCACCAGGAACGAAACCAGCAAAACGTATTTCAGGAACTGGAGTTTTGCAAAACCGAAGGTATCGTAAGCTTTGGTGATCCCATAAAACGGACGGCCGTTGTACTCTACGTAAGCGCCCACGACATCGTATTCCTTCTCGCGGGTTTCAATGAGTTTTTTCTTCTTCGAAAGCTCACGCAGCATGGTTTGTGCAAACCTGATCTTAGTATCGTCGATCCCGGAATAAATAAGGCGTTTTTTGGCATCAAACAGCAACAGGTTCTCGGTATACAGGTTATTGATGGAAAACTTGTCGATGCGCTGGAGCATATCGTGATCCAGCTGTTCTACTTCCGCCAGAAATTTCAGGGTGATGATGATCTTGTCGCGCAGACGGTCCTGGTATTCTTCGCGGCGGTATTCTCCAAAGATCTGGTAGATGAGGAAAAACACGATCGCAACGAGCGCGATGGTCGTAAGTGATGAATAAGCGACTATCTGCTGCCTGATCTTCATGCGTTTACATCGAGATAATAGCCGTAACCGACTTTCGTTTTGATGAGTTGTTTACCGAAGGGCTTATCAAACTTATTGCGTAAAAAATTGATGTATACCTCGATCGTGTTGGTGTTGGCATCGAAGGCGCTTCCCCAGATCTCTTTGATCAGTTCCTGCTTGGAAACCAGTGCGCCCCTGGCACTTACCAGTTTAAGCAGGATCTGGTATTCACGCGGCGTGAGCACAATTTCGGTGTCGCTTCGCTTTACAGTCTTTTGTTTTTGGTTCACTACCACATCTTCAACCACAATCACTTCTTCGCCATTGGGATTCCGTGACGATTTCCCGCGATTGACGAGTGATCTTACCCGCATCAGCAATTCCTTGGTGAAAAAAGGTTTGGTCAGGTAGTCGTCAGCACCGCTGTCGAAACCTTCGACCTTGTCTTCCAGTTCATCAAAAGCGGTAAGAAAAATGACGGGCGTATGCTGATTGAACTGCCGGAAGGCCTTGCAGACCTGGAAGCCGTTTTTACCCGGAATATTCACATCCAGGATCACGCAGTCGTACTCGCTTTTACGGAGCATTCGTTCTGCAATCGCGCCGTCATAAGCCTGTTCCACACTGTAGCTTTCGGCTTGCATGGCATCACAGATATTTCGGCTGATCACCGGGTCGTCTTCTACCAGCAGGATGTTCATGGGGCAAAAGTAAGGTTTAAAGAGTTTAAAGGGTTAAATGGTTAAATGGTTTAGACGGTGGAGACGGTTTAGAGGGTTTAGACCGCGGCGTTCCGATCTAAACCGTCTCCACTGTCTAAACTGTCTAAACCCTCTAAACTGTCTAAACCATCTAAACTCTCTCCACCGTCTCAACTAATAACGGCGGCTCTCGCAAACCACATCATCAACAACCCGATCACCAGTAAAATACCGGCGATAACGCGGATGATGCGGTGATGGGACGACGGTGAAGGAGTCGGTGTAGTGAGTGGCATTTTCTTGAACACCCCGATCCTGAAGGCATCCGGGTTGATGAGGTAGAGCAGTCCGACGAGGAAAAAGGCGATTCCGATGAGCATAAAAGTGAGTTTGGGTTTGGTAATCAAGGATCAATCCAAATTGAAACTCTTTGTTAACCGCAGAGTCGCAGAGGTCAACACAGAGATCTCTGAGAAATTCTCTGAGTCCTCCGTGAGAAAACTCTGTACCTCTGTGGTTAAAATAACGAGATTACTCCACCTTTGCACCATGCTTGGACTAAAACTGCCTACCGACCCGCGCTGGGTGAACATTGTAGAGACGAACATAGAAGAAATCCTTACCGACCACGCCTGGTGTGAGCAAAAGGCGGCTACCAATGCTATTACCCTCATCACTCAAAACCCTGAGCACACCGACCTGGTTACCGATCTGCTGGAGCTGGTGAAAGAAGAAATCTCGCATTTCGAGATGGTACACGAGATCATTAAGGAGCGTGGACTTAAACTGGGTCGTGAGCGCAAGGACAATTATGTGAATGAATTGTACCAGTTTATGCAGACCGGCGGCAACCGCAACCAGCGACTTGTGGACCGGCTGTTGTTTTCGGCCATGATCGAAGCCCGCAGCTGCGAGCGGTTCAGGGTATTGTCGCAAAACATCACGGATGAGAAACTGGCTGCCTTTTACCACGAACTGATGGTAAGTGAAGCCGGGCATTACACGCTGTTTATAGGCTACGCCCGCAAATATTCGTCGGACGTGGATGTGGATCAGCGCTGGAAGGAATGGCTGGATTATGAGGCTTCAATCATTGCCAAATACGGCAAATCCGAGACCATTCACGGGTAACCTGTCATTGCTGGCATAGTTTTCGGTTGATACCTGAAAACAGTGCCACCATGAATTCTAAATTGCTTCGCTGGGCCGCATTGATCATGATGCTGGTCAACATTCTATACAATCGCATCATTGCCGGCGGCTCGATCATGTCGGACATTACCGATAAATACGATCCGGTATTTGTTCCCGCAAATTACGCCTTCATGATCTGGTCGGTGATCTACCTCTTCTTTATCATTTTCCTGGTCTACGAACTGTTGCCCAAACAGGTGGATCAGCGCAGGTACGACCAGCTGGCGATTACTACCATCATCACTTCTCTGTTAAGCATTTGCTGGATCACAGCGTTTGTAAACGAGTATATCACCCTGAGCCTGGTGATCATTATCGCTATGCTTATCACCTCGCTGGTCTTGTTTTACCAGGCTTACAGCATTCTCCCCGACGAGCGGCACAACTGGATCCTGCTGGTTCCTTTTTCATTGTACGCTGCCTGGTTATCGGTCGCCACGATTGCCAACTCCGCGATCCTGCTTACCGCTAACAACTGGTACGGGGAAGGACCTTCCCAGGAAATGTGGTCGATTGTTATGGTGATGGCTGCCGGATTATTCGGAATCTTTATCGGATTGAAATTCAGGAACATAGTATTCCCGCTGGTCATTGCCTGGGCCGGTGTGGCGATCTGGAGCAACCGGCATTTTAGCTATCCGGAATTCGCGAGTGTTTCGATGGTGTGTGCCATCATTATGATCACATTGATCTTTTACATTCTAGTCAAGAATAGCACTCATATGAAAATATAACTAAGAACTATGAGTGAAGAACTAAGAACGGGTCACCCAACTCTTAGTTCTTAACTCTTAGTTCTTAACTCCTTGAAGCCACTTTGGTTTAGCCGCCTCCACAACACCAAACGTACCGCAGCTTTCATCATGCGCACCCGGCAAATATCCCGTGCTCATTAAGAATTCACCAACGATCTCGCCGCCGGTGAAGCGGAAATTCTTCTTGAACATTTTTACCCATTCTTCTTTTGTTTTCGGATGATTGGCATCCAGCCAGTTTTCGAATGAGCCGAATTCCTGCTGCAGCTCAAGGATCTTTTTTGCGTTTTCTATTGCCGCATTGATCTTCAACCGATTTCGTATGATCCCGGCATCGCTGAGCAAGCGCTCTCTTTCTGCGTCGCCGTATTGTGCTACCTTCTGAATGCTGAACTGATCATAGGCGCTGCGAAAAGCATCTTCCTTTTTGAGTATGGTTTCCCAGCTCAGTCCTGCCTGGTTGATCTCCATGATGAGCCTGCCGAACAACTCATCGTCGTTGTGGATCGGGAAACCGTAATGGTGATCGTGATATTTGGCGTGAATCGCGCGACGATCTCCGGTCATGGAGAGGATGGCGGTGCAGTAGGACATAAAGAATGTGTTTGCGCAAATATAAGTTCTCTCGCTTCGCTCGGGATGACATTCTTCTAATTCGAAATAATCAACGTCGACGGGATGTCCGATAACCACAAACTCTTGGTCTCCACCAGTTTCTTCCAGCTTTCGAGGCTGATCAGCATCAGATCCTGGTTATCGAGGAAACCGGCACCTAATATTTTTCCGCTTTCTATGGTGATGTGATTGGGTGCGATCTGTTCGATGCCGCGTATTTTCTCGCGGGTTTCGGTGTCGTTCTTTAAATCTCCGGAGGCGTCGAGGATCACTACCTGCGCACCGGAATTGTGGATGAGTTTCTGGGCATAATTCACCAGGAAGGTATCACCCAGATCAAACATCGGGAGGAAAACCCGGTTGGCCGTGGAAAAATCCTTGTCTACTAATATACCTACCGGAACCTGGGATTTGGCCAGGATCATCCGGGTACGCTCATCAAAAGGAGAATTCTCAAATATGTTTTCTTTCCCGGTTACCGTATTCAGGAGATTTTCAGGGTTGATGATCCGCGTAGTGAAACCGAGCACTTTACCGAGCAGCGTACCTTCAAAAATAGATTCGCCAAGCCCGATCAGCAAAAGATCATAATCGCCTTTGTTGGCCACACTGGTGATTTCGTAGTCGATATCGGTTGACGCGCGGAACAGCGTGGTAACTTTCTGGTTCAGTTCTTCGGCCTCAAGGATCACCGGCTCGAACGATTCTTTTTCCTGTATCTCGGCATCGAAAGGATGCAATTCGTTGGCCGCCACTACGTGCATCGCGGTGAGACTGGCGTTTCCATTCAATTTGCGGGTAAGTCCGTTGGCGAGTTTCAGTAATCCGCGGGCAGATTCGGGCCTTCCAAACGAAAGCAGAACGCGGTACTTGCTGTATTCTCCAAGCTGACCTGCCGCCACTTTTTCTCCCGATTTAAACAACCAGTTGATGAGATCGAGCGCCGGACCGGTCATAAACGTGGTGACCAGCGCCATGATCACCATCATGGAAAACACCTGTGGGGTAAGTACGCCGAGGTCGTAACCGATGTTCAGTACCACAAGCTCCATGAGTCCGCGGGTGTTCATGAGTGCGCCGATCGAAAGACTGTCTTTCCAGCTTTGTCCGACGAACTTCGCCGCGAATGCACTTCCAAAGAATTTGCCAGTAACCGCAACCACAATGATTCCCCCGGCAATAAGCCACTGGTCCGTTCCCTGTATAAGTCCGATCTCGGTACGCAAACCGGTAAATACGAAAAACAGCGGCAGCAGTAGTACCAGCGAAACATCTTCGATCTTCTCGATAAACCGTCCGCGGAAACGGGCATTTTCAGGCATGATCGAACCAGCCATGAACGCACCGAAAAGCGCGTGAATCCCGATCACTTCTGTGAGGTACGCAGATATGATGAGCATCAGGAAAAAGATGGCCACCACAGGTTTTGCGAGGGTTTCACCGGTGGTGTAGATGTCACCGATGCGTTTGATAAAGGGGCGCACGATCTTGATCATCAGGATGACATACAACACCGCCATCAGAATGGTGTAAAACGAACTCACCACCGATCCGGCTTTTACGATCGCGATAACCGCGGCAAGGATACACCAGGCCGTAATGTCGTCAGTGGCCGCACAGGCAATGGCAATGGTTCCGAGTCTGGTTTTGTGAATGCCGCGTTCCTGCACGATCCGGGCCAAGACGGGAAATGCGGTGATACTCATTGCAATTCCCATAAACAGGGCGAATGAAAGGAACGAAATGCCTTCGGGCGCAAATGAGGTGTACATGAAATACGCGAGTCCGATGCCGAGCGAAAACGGGATGATGATGCTCGCATGACTGATCACCACTGCATCGTGGG
>JAZKEZ010000103.1:16722-20092 GCA_040386675.1 Bacteroidota bacterium
GATCGAGTTCCATCCCGACAATAAACATGAAGAGGATCAGTCCGATCTGGCTGAGGAACTGCAGGTTACCCAACGAGTCCTTAGGAAAAAGAGTAGCTGAGAATTCAGGGAAATACAGGCCTACCAGAGACGGTCCGAGGACAATTCCGGCTACCATCTCGCCGATCACGCTCGGCTGACCGATCTTCCGGAAGATCCATCCTGAGATCCTGGCCATGAGGACAATAGTAACGATCTGTGCCAGCAGCCTGGCCAGCGGGTGAGTAAGGTTCTGGATGAAAGAGTCGCGGAACACTTCCCACTTGCTGGCTCCTGAAACCACGGTATTGATCTGTTTGCCGGCTTCGAGCAGCTGGCCCTGGGTGAGGAACTGGTAGATCAAAAAGGAGAATACTCCAATAACCAGTACGTAGAAAATGGTGTTCTTAAAAGATTTCATCAGGCTTACTTTTTCCGGGAACAAATATGCCGGGAACCTGGGCCGATTGGTGTTATGAAAGCATCAAATGTAATGAGAGTGATAAAGTATGGAATGAAGGGTGGGTTTTTAACAGCAAATCAAACCTTCAGCCTCGTTATAAACTCTTTCCGGTACACCTCACTCAACGACAGCTGCCTGGTTTTACCCGCATCATCAGGCAAGCCAACCGTAACTATGCCGGCAGAGAATGCGTGCACGATCTTCAGTGCGATGATCTCTTTTTTGTTGATCCGTACAAATTCATCACCGGGCAGAAGTTCCTGCAATTTCTCGAAAGAGATGTTTTTTAATGTAAGCTGGTGACTGTCCTGGAATTGAGCCACTTTATCGCGGCTGTCGATCTCCGAGGCGCGGATGTAGAGCAACTGTCCGAAAGGAATTACCGCGCGGCCTTTGTCGGTGTTGAGGGTAAGTGGCGGGGTTGCGGGTTCTGCAGGTTTACGTTGCACCGCTTTTTGAACCGCCTGTGTCAATCGTTCCAGCGTTACCGGTTTGCGCACGTAATCGACCACGTCGAGATCGAAGGCTTCGGCAGCATATTCTTTGTAAGCCGTGGTAAAGATCACCATGCGTTTCCCTACCCGCTTTGCTACCTCGAGGCCGCTGATGCCGGGCATTTCGATATCCAGAATGCAAAGATCGGCATCAAGATCCTGGAATTCGGCAAGGAAACGATCCGGACTGGAAAAGGCCTTTACCACTTCGAGCCCGGGAATTTCTTCGCAGAGCATTTTAAGGTAAGTAAGTCCTTTCAGCTCGTCATCCAGCAGCAAGCATTTCAGCTTTGTGTTCAAGGAGATTGATCTTTAATTGTGCGGTATAAACGTCTTCTTCCACTACGCGCTGCAGCCTGAAGTGGTCTTTGTAAATAATAGCCAGCCGCTGCTCGAGCGTGTCGATCCCGATCCCGCTGCTGGCTTTAAGCAATGAGTTTTTAGCCGACATTTTATTCGAAACACTCAGGCTGAACACGTCGTCTTTAAATTCGATCACGATCTTAATGAAAGCATCGGCACTTTGCAGATCGGCGTGTTTGAACGCATTCTCGATCAGGTCGATGGAAATGAGCGGTGCCATGAGTGCCTGCCTGTACAAGGGTTCCTGCTCTCCTACCCGCTTCTTCACATTCAGTTCAAACAGCGGACTCACCTTTATCTTATTGATCTCGATGAGGTTCAGTGCGAATTCGATCTCGCTTTCAGGCGTTACATACTGGTTCCGGCTTTCGTACAAAATGTAATCGAGCACATTGGCCAGTTTATCCAGTGCGTAATAGGCCTGGTAAGCATGCGACTGTATGGAATTCAGAATGTTTTTGAACAGGTGCGGATTGAGCCGTGCCTCGAGGTTCTCGAGTTGCAGCGTATCGATGCGCTGCTTGAGTTCGTTGTAGCGGGTTTCGGCCTGACGGCGGTTGCGTTCGGAGCGGAGCGTCCGGAACAGGAGAACGACCAGCAGGGCGGTGAGTAAGGCGCAGAAGGCGGCCAAGAGGTGGGTGGGTGACACGGGGTAAAGGTACGAAAGAGGACGCAGAAAAGGGGGTGAGCGACAGAAGAAGGGGGTCCCTCGCTGCGCTCGGGATGACGCTACTTATAATAGGTAAGCAGTCGTCATCCCGAGCGAAGCCGAGGGAGCCCCCCAATCCCTAACAATGCTAATTAAATACCCTCAAAAATAAAATATCAACCTCCCCTTCACATACCTCGGAACGCCGGGTGTAAAGTGAATTTCCTCTACCGGCATTGCTTCGTTCTGCAGGCGGCTTTCGGTGGCGAACTGGGTTTCGTTCCAGGCGGTGTTCAGCAGGTTTTCGCAGCTTAGACCGATCTCGAATGAGCGACGGGTGTAAGAAAGCGTTGCATCTATAATGTTGTATCCGACTGCAACAATGCTGTTGTCTTCGTTTGCAGGGCGGTCGGCCATGTAACGGTAGCGCAGACTGCCGCCGATCCCCGAACGGGTTTTTACGCTCAATCCGCCGATTGAAGTGGTAAGCGGTGCCAGTGGAATGTAGTTTTCTCCTTCAGGAATGTTTGCAGCGCGTGGCTGGGTAAGGTTTACGTCGAAATCGGCAAACAGCCAGTTTGTGATCTGGAACCTTCCGCTTACATCAATTCCCATACGGGTGGTTTTTCCGCTGGGTTCTACCACACCGGCATCGCCAACGTATACAAATTCCTGTTGCAGGTTAAGTCTCCACAAAGCGGCCTGCAGCAGGATGCGCGAGGTTGGTTTGAACAATACGCCCAGATCCTGGCCGAATGCCTGCGGAAGTCCGTTGCGCATTCCGCCGGTTACCACTCTCGTGTCATTACTATGAAAACCTACGCCGTTGTTGAAGTACAGGCTGGTTCGCGGCGAAACGCGATAGTTGACGTTCAGTTTCGGGCTTACAATAGACTGCTGACTGTTCAGGCTGCGGTATTGCGTGGAAAGACGGTCGTGGTAATCGAAACTGAAATTGTCGAAACGAACGGCTCCGTTAAACCGGAAGCGTCCTACGATCATTGTTTCGTCGATAAAAGCGAAGAGGTTGGTCTCGTCCACATCACCAAAAGCAATGCGATTGATCACCGAGTCGCGGTTCAGTGTGTGCGAGAGTTCGTTGTTGTCTACATTATCGTAACGGAAACCAACTCCGGCCTTGTTTTCAAGTACCACGTGATCGCCAAGTGCGATACGCTTTTTATACGAACTCTGGTAACCCAGCAGGTTACGGTTTTCCAGCTGCTTGATCTGGTCGCCGTTTACCGGATCTTCCAGGAAAAAAGTGAAGTTGGAGTACAATTCAAAATTGTAATTCGAGAAATATAGCAGGTGTTCGGCAGAACTGCTTTCGTCGATCTGCTGGGTAAGGTTGGCTATGATATTGGTGCGGGAAGTTTGTCC
>JAZKEZ010000103.1:20102-47654 GCA_040386675.1 Bacteroidota bacterium
CGGAATCTGTCCCGATGCGTTCCATTTGCTGGAAAATGTAGAAGCCTGAACACTCAGTTTGCTTCCGTTGTCAAGAAAAGTGGTGAGTTTCCCGAAAAGATTGAGGCGGGTAAACAGCTGCGGACTTACAAACGGTCCGTTGTTGCCGTAAAATTCTGAGGCGATATACGCGCTGGTTTTGTTGGAGGCTGATGGCGCAGGAAGGATATTCACCATTCCTACGATACGGCGGGTGTTGAAATCTCCGGCCTCTACCTTCACCATGTTCTTATCGAGAGAGGTCTTGGTATTGAATCCTACATACCCTGCGGTTGCGAAGTTTCCTTTGTCGGCCTGGTACGGTCCTTTTCCCCAGTCGATGTCGTCGATGGTTTCCGGGATCAGGAAGTGAAGGTCGGCATATCCTTGTCCGTGGGCATGCGACACCATGTTCACCGGCATTCCGTCAACAGAAATGTTGATGTCGGTTCCGTGGTCGATGTCGAATCCACGCATGAAGATCTGCTCTGCTTTTCCGCCGCCGGCGTGCTGACCGATGAACAGGCCGGGCACAAAACGAAGGGCGTCCTGAGAAGAATTCATCGGACGCAGCTTGAGATCGATGGAAGAAATGCTGTTGAGTTGCTGTCCGCCGGTACCGCTCTGGATCGTTACCTGGTTCAGTTCAAACGATTTTACCGTAAGACTTACATTCAGTATTTCCTGTGTAGGATCCGGGTGAACCGAAAGCTGGGCATAACCCACGATAGAGAACACGAGTGTATCAATATCTACTGCAGAAGAGATCACGTAGTTACCAAAAGCATCGGATACTGTTCCGACACCTGATGCCGGGTGGACAATGTTTACGCCTTTGATCGCAATTCCGCTTTGAAGGTCGGTGACCTTTCCTTTAATTACCTGGTGCGCGAGGGAAGAAATGCTGATCAGCACAGCAATGAGAGAGAGTAGAGTTTTATTCATATGGGGTAGTTAGGCGTTTTCACAAAGGGATGTAAAAATGCATCTTATATTGCGGCGCCATGGCTAACAAGAATTATTCCCGTGTACTCACTGCTGCATTAAAAGTGATCTTCCTTGCCTTTGTGGTCTGGTTAGCTACGAGAATTTTTTTCGTTCAGATTTATCGCGTCCCCACCGGTTCGATGAACAATACCCTGCTGGAAGGCGACTACGTTATAGTGAATAAACTGGCATTCGGTCCGCGCATTCCCATTACGTTCAGCATTCCCGGAACCGATATTTATGTTGACCGGTTTACCCTTCCTTACCTTCGACTGCCGGGCTTTGGCAATGTGGAACGCAACGACATCCTGGTGTTCAATTATCCGCTGGAAAACGACCTCCCGATCGACCGGCGCAAACCGTACATCAAGCGCTGTGTGGCACTTCCGGGAGATACCTTACGGATTGAGAATGGCACCGTTTTGGTTAACGGAGAAATTCTTCAGCAACCCGACAGTGCATTGTTCCGCTACAGCAGTCTCAGCCTGAACACTACCGTTTATCTTACCGAAACAGCCGCGAAACAAGCACAAAGTATACGATTTCCCCAACGCTCAACCGACTACCGGCCGGCGTGCTTTCCCAATCACCCGGCACTGAAGTGGAATGCAGATCACATGGGACCGCTAATTGTCCCGAAAAAAGGAATGCGCATCGTCCTGTCGCCCGAAAACCTGGTGCTGTATAAAAGAGTGATCGAAATGTATGAGGGCAGGAAAATTTCCCAACTCGGCGATCTGATTTTTATTGATGGGCAGAAAAGCACCCATTATATTTTTACCGGGGACTATTTTTTCGTGATGGGTGATAACCGTTACAATTCAGTCGATTCACGGTTTTGGGGATTTCTTCCCCAATCTCACCTGATCGGATGGGCATTTTTTTCCTTCTGATTTCCCGGAGGCGATAGTACCACTGAGATGCAGCGGCACAGGCCCGAGGGATTTGAATTCCCCATATGTTAAAGTTAAAATTTTCGAAAACCGCAGTATAGTTTTTGCTCGTAGGTAACACCAATTCCGGAAGCATGAATCCGGGTATTATCAATTTAACCTACCAACAACATGAACAAAACTTACTCTAAGGTCCTGTCTGTGACGGCTGTTGTGGCGATTGCCACGGCACTTGGCATATGGGACTCCAGGAAATCGACTGTTGAGGCGTCAAGTCACCGGGAAGCTCCGCTGATTTCGAACGACCCACTGGCCGATAACACGGATCTGTATGCATTCAGAAGTCCTGACGATACAAATACCGTTACGATCATTGCCAACTACGTTCCGCTTCAGTTACCACAAGGCGGTCCTAACTATTCTTCTTTCGGTGAGAACATCCGTTACGAAGTTCACATCAAAAACAACCCTGCTACGACAGGCGACGACATTACTTACCGTTTTACGTTCAGCAAACTGAACCAGGATCCTACTACTTTCTTTAACATCCGCCTGGGTAAGCAAAACCTTAAAACCACCTATACGGCCGAGAAGAAAACCGGTTCAGCAGGTGCATTCACAACCATCGTTTCTAACGGAACTGTTCCGCCACCGAATATCGGCCCTAGATCTATCCAGGGTGGAGCTGGTCTGAACGCGTCAGATTATGATGCTTTAGTTAACGCATCTGTTGCTTCTGCATCAGGTGGCGGTGGAGAGCAGATCTATTGCGGTCCTGCTGATGATCCGTTCTTCGTGGATCTTGGTGGTATCTTCGACCTTGGTCAGACCCGTGCCGGAGCCGGCGCTAGAGATGGTGTTGCCAACAAGAACATTCACAGTATCGTGATCAAAGTTCCGATCAGCACCCTTCAGAAAGACGGGAAGAGCACTACCCAGGCTGCAAACATTCTTGACAGCGATTTCATTATCGGTGTTTGGGCTTCTGCAAGCCGCCAGGCTACCCGCACACTAAGCACTACCGGTGCCAATCCTGCTGATGCAGGCAACTGGATCCAGGTGAGCCGTATCGGTATGCCACTTACTAACGAGGCGGTTATTCCAATCGGCGACAAAGACCGTTGGAATGCACTTACTCCTTACACTGAAGATGCAGCTATGGAAGCTCACTTCACCAATCCTGAACTTGCCCTTTACATGGACCAGTCTCAGTTTGGTTCTGCAGTTCCTGCATTCTCTGCACTTCGTGTTCAGAGCGCGTCTCAGACCGTTCTTGGAAACGTGGATTTCAGAAATGGAAAAGACGGACTGTTTGTTCTTAAAGGAAACGCTGCCCTTAACGGTACTGCACTTGCAGATGCTGCTTTCGGTAACTACCTATTGAGAGACAACAATCCGCGTTCGGTAGATATCCTTCCGATTTTCCACACAGGAGTTCCTAACCTTCCGCCTTACCAGCTTGCTACAGGTAAGACTGATGGTAACCCGCTTTCTGTTGGTAAGCCTTTCATCAACAACTTCCTGCCTACTTTCGGAGATATGCTGCGTTTGAACATGGCGGTTCCGATCACTCCAAGAAATCACCCGCAATTCAGCTCACTTGGAATTATCCAGGCTGCGGTTCTTGGTCTTACTACTGCTCCTTACAACAACATCAACCTACAGTGGATCCCGAACATGGATGGTTTCCCGAACGGTCGTCGTCTTGAAGATGATGTAACCCGTATCGAACTACAAGCTGTTGGTGGAGTTGCGCTTGCTGCAATCGGTCTTTGGTACGATGACCGTCCGATCGGACAGTCACCACTTAGCCCGCAACTACTTGGTGTACTTGGTTACACAACAGGTGTTGAAGCAAACGATACCACTTTCAAATCTAATTTCCCTTATGTACAGGGTCCTTGGAGCGGTTACGCAAATCACAGTGGTCAGTAACAATCTCAATTACAGAAACTCATGAAAAAAACATATACCGGAAAGATTCTTACGATCACTGCTGTTGTGGCCATTGCCGCTTCATTTGGGATCTGGGATTCTATGAAATCCACGGTGGAGGCCTCCAGTCACAGGGAAGCACCACTCATTTCGAACGACCCCCTGGCGGATAACACCGACCTTTACGCGTTCAGAAGTCCTGATGATACCAACACGGTAACCATCATTGCCAACTACGTTCCCCTTCAGTTACCACAGGGCGGACCAAACTACGCTTCATTCGGAGAAAACATCCGTTATGAGATCCACATTAAAAACAACCCAAACACTTCAGGCGACGATATTACCTATCGTTTCACCTTTACCAAGACCAACGAAGATCCTACAACTTTCTTCAACATCCGTCTTGGAAAGCAAAACCTGAAGACTACGTACAGAGTAGAGAAAAAGGTAGGTATCCTTCCTTTTATTCCGATCGTACTTAGCGGTACCGTTCCTCCACCGAACATCGGACCACGTTCGATCATGGGTGCTGCAGGTTTAGGTGCAACCAACTACAATGAACTGATCACCAATTCTATCACTTCTGCTTCAGGACTTGGCGGAGAGACCATCTATTGCGGTCCTTCTGATGATCCGTTCTTCGTAGATCTTGGTGGTATTTTCGATCTTGGTCAGACCCGTGCCGGTGGTACAGGTGTTGATGCTCCTGAAGACGGGGTGGCTTGTAAGAACATCCACACCATCGCGATCAAAATTCCGATCAGCACCCTTCAGAAAGACGGGAAGAACACTACCCAGGCTGCAAACATCCTTGACAGCGATTTCATTATCGGTGTTTGGGCTTCTGCAAGCCGTCAGCAAATCCGTACACTGAATACCAACGGAACTGAATCTTACTCAGGAAACTGGGTACAGGTAAGCCGTATCGGTATGCCACTTACCAACGAAGCGGTTATTCCAATCGGCGACAAAGACAAGTGGAATGCACTTACTCCTTACAACGAAGATGCAGCTATGGAAGCTCACTTCACCAACCCTGAACTTGCCCTTTACATGGACCAGTCTCAGTTTGGTGCTGCAGTTCCTGCATTCTCTGCACTTCGTGTTCAGAGCGCGTCTCAGACCGTTCTTGGAAACGTGGATTTCAGAAATGGAAAAGACGGACTGTTTGTTCTTAAAGGAAACGCTGCCCTTAACGGTACTGCACTTGCAGATGCTGCTTTCGGTAACTACCTATTGAGAGACAACAATCCGCGTTCGGTAGATATCCTTCCGATTTTCCACACAGGAGTTCCTAACCTTCCGCCTTACCAGCTTGCTACAGGTAAGACTGATGGTAACCCGCTTTCTGTTGGTAAGCCTTTCATCAACAACTTCCTGCCTACTTTCGGAGATATGCTGCGTTTGAACATGGCGGTTCCGATCACTCCAAGAAATCACCCGCAATTCAGCTCACTTGGAATTATCCAGGCTGCGGTTCTTGGTCTTACTACTGCTCCTTACAACAACATCAACCTACAGTGGATCCCGAACATGGATGGTTTCCCGAACGGTCGTCGTCTTGAAGATGATGTAACCCGTATCGAACTACAGGCTGTTGGTGGAGTTGCACTTGCTGCAATCGGTCTTTGGTATGATGATCGTCCGATCGGACAGTCGCCGCTTAGCCCGCAACTGCTTGGTGTACTTGGTTACACAACAGGTGTTGAAGCAAACGATACTACCTTTAAATCTGTTTTCCCTTACACACAGGGACCATGGAGCGGATTTGGTAAATGTGGTTCTTCTACAACCTCTGGTACTTCTGGTATTGGCGATGGCGGACTGAACATTGGTGCACCTGAGGCAGCTATGCTACAGGCTTATCCAAACCCGGTTTCAGACCGTACTACCATTAAATACAGAACTACCGGCGACAGCGAAGTAACCCTTACTGTTTACGATTTCAACGGCCGCAAAGTAGCCTCACTGGTTAACGATAAGATCAAAGCCGGTACCTACGAAGTAAGCTGGACTCCTGGCGATGTGAAAAGCGGTATCTATTTTATCGCGCTTTCTTCAAACGGAAAGATCATTCAGAGCACCAAAGTATTGGTTAACAAGTAATCAACTACTTTTCAAGGCAATAACAAAAGGCCGGGCGCATTGTCCGGCCTTTTTTTCTCCTTGTCACCCGATAGTCATACATTGTCACACATTGTCATGCTTTGCCATACAACTACGACGGTCCATTATTCGTATTTATGACTGGCAAGCGACAACCGTATGACTACAAGTGACTATTGTTTGACTATTTAATTTAAGCCCTTCCCGAATATTATGCGGAAAAACCTTTACCTCATCCTTGTTGCAGCAACCCTCCTGGTATTTGCAGCAATACTTATTTTCTCCAAAAAAGACACTCCGCCTGTAGCCAAGGTGAAAGAACGCAAAGGAAGCATTGCCCTTTCTGCCGAATGGCTCGATACCAAAAGCGCAATTGAAGGATTGCTTGCCGAGATCGATGCCAATCCCAAAAACTACAAAGCCAAGCTGAACCTTGCACAGGCATACATCCAGGAAGCCAGGATCACCGGCGACCATGGCTATTACGACCAGGCCGCACTCGACCTGCTTGACGACGTACTCGAAAATGAGCCACAAAATTTTGATGCGCTGTGCTGCAAAGCCACCGTATTACTCAGCCAGCACCACTTCGCCGAAGGACTTGAAGTAGCCGAAACTGCGGTGAAGATCAATCCGAACAGCGCGTTTGTATACGGACTGCTGTGCGATGCCAATGTAGAATTGGGCAAATACCCTGAAGCTGTTGAGATGACCGATAAGATGGTGGGCATTCGTCCCGATATCCGTTCGTACTCCCGTATTTCTTACCTGAGAGAGATCCACGGAGATCTTCCCGGTGCCATTGAAGCCTCAAAACTTGCGGTATCTGCCGGTTACCCGGGATTGGAGCAAACCTGCTGGGCACGAATGATCCTCGGACACCTGTACGAAGTGACCGGTCAGAACGACAGCGCAGAGTTCCAATACAAAATGGCACTACAGGAAAGACCCGAATATCCTTTTGCGAACGCCGGACTGGCCCGCATCGAAAAGTTCCGTGGGAATTATCCGCAGGCGATCACCCTGCTTAAAACAGCCAATAAAGACATTATAGAATATTCGTTTGATGACGACCTGACTGATCTTTATACCCTTACCGGGAATAAGGCAGAAGCTGAACGCTCTGCAGAAAAGGTAATCAAAGAACTCAGCCCGGTAGCCAACCAGGGAGAAAGCAGCAACGCACACGGTCACTATGCCGATAAAGAGCTTGCTTACGCTTACCTGAAGGTGAACAACACCAATGCGGCACTGAAACACGCCCTTACCGAATACCAGCGCAGACCAAGGAACATAGACGTTTGCGAGACCGTTGCATGGGTGTACTACAACCAGGGCCAGTACGAAAAAGCCAGGAAATACATGTCGGTAGCTTTGCGTACCAAATGCAGCAACCCGGAATTACTGGGCCGTGCGGCGCTGATCTACTTTAAAAGCGGGAAACAGGACATTGGGAAGGCTCTATTGCGCCAGGCCAGAACCGTTAACCCTGTTTTTACCGATACCCAACTCAATACTGAGATCAATACGGTTTTTGGTTGATGAAAAAAATACTTTTTAGTTTGCTTTCACTGGTGCTGATGCTGGTTCCGCAACTGGCAGATGCCCACGTGGACAATACAATGCTCAAACTGAGCGGCACCGAAGTGGGCTGGATCTACCTCACCCTGGGTTACGAACACATCCTTCCGCTTGGCCTCGACCACATTCTGTTTGTACTGTGCCTGTTTTTACTGAGCACCGATCTCAAAAAGATCATTTGGCAGGCCACAGCGTTTACGGTTGCGCATTCCATCACCCTCGGACTGGCGATTTATGGGGTATTCACTCCTCCGGCGCACATCGTAGAACCGGTCATTGCACTTTCCATCTTTTTTGTGGCGGTAGAAAATATCCTTTCCGACCAGCTCAAACCGTCGAGGATCATCCTGGTGGCACTGTTCGGTCTGATCCACGGGATGGGATTCGCCAGCGTGCTCGCAGATCTCGGCTTACCTGCCAACCGTTTCCTCACCGCTTTGGTGATGTTTAATGTGGGGGTCGAACTCGGACAACTTACCGTGATCCTGCTGGCCTGGTTCTTGGTAGCCAAATGGTTCAGGCACAAACCCTGGTACAGGGCAAGGGTAGTTATTCCCGCATCAGCGGTGATCGCTGTGATTGCCGCATACTGGACCATAGAACGCGCCTTTTTTTAACAACAAATCCGGATCACGGTATATACCGTACATTCAATTCATGACAGGACTTCTTTCACGTCTGTTCTTAGTGGTTTACCTCTTCGCATTTGTGAAGCCAATCATTCCGTTGGTTCACGATATGTGTTCGCACGCCTTTGCGGTCCGCGAGCACTTCGACGAGCACCGGAGCGGGAAAGGTCACGACCACTTAGAGAAAGAACTGAAGGCTGCCAATTCTGAAAATACCAATACTTCCAAGCAAGACAACTTTAAACAGGATGAAACACGGTTCGTTCACCTTCCTGTAGTGTACGTCTTTTCGCTGATCAAAGCGATCATTTTGCCCGTTGAATACAGTCATGAGCATTCAATGCGCTATTTCCCCCCTTCCCTTTCCAACATCGCACCTCCTCCACGGTTTTCATAAAACGATAGTCACTCGCAGTCATACGTTAGTCATGCAATGATCTGACTGTGTTTGATGAGGTATCCTATTTTTCGCTGACCAGGTCTGCTGAAAGAGCACATGCTATTGGTGTTACCGGTAATCCGTCGATTATCACAGGTTTTATATTCCTTGGTAGGTTGATAAAACTGTGGATTCTACAGGCTTTCCCCTTTCACTCTCTACATCACTTTTTCTCACTGACATCAATTGGCGTAACCACCTATTCTACTACCCCATTTCAATATGCATAATCCGGAAGCCGGTACTGCTCCGATCTTATATTCCTGGTAGGTTGATAAGGTCGCCGGCAGCAGCCACTACTTCCCTGCTTATTTCCGAAGCCCGCCAAACCGCAACCCATCTTGCGTTGGCGGGTTTTACCTTTTATGTCATCCCGACAATAAAAACCGTCATCTCGAGCGCAGCGAGAGACCTCCCAATTACTGAAAACCAACCACTTAGATTGCCAAAAATATTTTCCTCAAAATCGTCAAACCCAACATTGGCCTTTCATAGCTTTGTGGGAAATTTTATATCCCGTGGGTAATACGCATAGCGGTGCTTCGATCAATAAAGTATCCCTTGCCGGGATGCTGGTAGCATTCGGAATAGTGTTCGGTGACATTGGTACTTCACCGCTTTATGCATACAGGGCGATCATCGGCGACCGTGTTGTGGATGAGACACTTATCCTCGGCGGATTGTCGTGTGTATTCTGGACACTTACCTTCCAGACCACGCTGAAATACGTGATCATTACCCTACAGGCCGACAACAAAGGTGAAGGCGGTATCTTCTCGCTTTACGCGCTGATCCGCCGCTTCAGTAAACCTTGGATGATGGTTCCCGCGATCATTGGCGGCAGCTTCCTGGTAAGCGACGGGATCATCACGCCTCCCATCTCGGTTTCATCGGCCATTGAAGGTCTTCAGAAATACAATCCCGAACTCAATACAGTTCCTATTGTACTGGCTATTATAGTGTTCCTGTTTGTGATCCAGCAGTTCGGAACACACTGGATCGGCAGGATCTTCGGTCCGGTAATGGTGACCTGGTTCGGTTTTATTGCCATCATCGGTCTGCTTGCGGTTTTCTCACAGCCGGCGATCCTGAAAGCTTTTTCACCACAATACGCATTCGTACTCCTTACAGAATACCCCGAAGGATTCTGGATCCTCGGCGCCGTATTCCTCTGTACCACAGGGGCTGAAGCGCTGTACTCCGACATCGGTCACTGCGGAAAAGGAAACGTGCGGGTAAGCTGGATCTTCGTTAAGATCGCGCTGTTGCTTTCGTACGCCGGACAAGGTGCTTGGATGCTCGGAAAAGTAGGTACCAAACTCGGCGACCTGAGTCCGTTTTACGAAATTGTGCCTGCACCGCTGTTCATTTTCTCCATCGGACTGGCTACACTGGCCGCCATTATTGCCAGCCAGGCCTTGATCAGCGGAAGTTTCACGCTGGTGAGCGAAGCCATCCGTCTTAATTTTTCTCCGCGTCTCTATGTCGATTACCCGAGTAACGTAAAAGGCCAGCTGTACATCCCGTTCATCAACTGGATGATGATGCTGGGCTGTATCGTGGTGGTGCTCTACTTCGAGAAATCGAGCAAAATGGAAGCTGCTTACGGACTTGCGGTAACCATCACTATGCTGATGTCGACCTTGTTGATGTCGTCGTATCTCTATACCCGACGTTATCCGAAATGGCTCATTTACCTGATCACCGTGTTGTTCCTTTCGATCGAGCTTTCGTTCTTCGCAGCCAACCTGATCAAATTTGAAGAAGGCGGATGGATCTCAATCGCTTCAGGAGCCGTCGTTTCAAGTATCATGGGAATCTGGTTCTGGGGTAAAAAGATCAAGAACCGGCTTACCGAGTTCGATGACCTGCCGCCGCACATCGAACACATCCGCGACCTGAGCACCAATACCAAGATCAGCAAATACGCCACTCACCTGGTGTTCCTCACAGCTTCCCCGAATTCTCAGCAAATCGAGCAAAAGGTGATCTACTCCATCTTTTCGAAACGTCCAAAACGCGCAGACTTCTACTGGTTCGTGCATATCAACGTACTCGACGAGCCGTATACAATGAATTACAAGGTAGAAACACTGGTACCGAACGACTTGTACTACGTTACCTTCAATCTCGGATTCCGCGTGGAACCGAGGATCAACCTGTTCTTCCGCATGGCGGTTGATAACCTGATCAAAAGCGGCGAAATCGAAGTTCCGGACCGCATCAACGTGGCCTGCGACGACTTAGTGGAGGGTGACTTCAAGTTCATTGTCCAGCAGCATTTCATGTCGCACGAAAACGACCTGCCGTTCTACGAGAAAACCATCATGAATGCGTACTTCCTGATGAAAAAACTCGTTGCCGCACGTGAAGATGTTGGTTACGGACTGGATACCAGCAACGTACAGATCGAGAAGGTTCCGCTTATTATTTCAAGGCCGAAAGACATTAAACTCGTCCGGGTGTACTGATCGCCGACCGAAGCTGTTGTAGATTGATGGAGAAAGCGGAATTACTCGTCGAGTAGCCTTCCGTGCTTTTTTTCATTCGATTAATTTTCAATATTCGCATTGGTAACTCAAACCGATCTTGACATGGACATTACCAGACGGAACAACATCACTATAACCGGGAATCCCGATGCTGCGCGTACCATGGTTTTCGGTCATGGCTTTGGTACAGACCAAACCTCTTTTCACGAACTGGTAAAGCATTTCGAAAAAGAGTACCGTATCGTGTTGTACGATAATGTTGGCGGAGGAAGATCAGATCTTGAGGCTTTTACCCCACAGCGCTACCGCGACCTGAGTGGTTATGTGAGCGACCTGATCGAATTATTCGAATACCTTGACCTGAAAGAAGTGATCTACATAGGTCACTCGGTAAACGGAATGGTTGGCCTGCTTACCTCTATCAGCCATCCTTCGTTCTTCCATAAACTCATTTTACTAGGCGCATCACCTCGTTACCTGAACGACCCTGAAACCCTTTACATGGGCGGATTCAACGAGGAAGACCTGCAGGGATTGTACGAGGCAATGAGTTCAAATTATTATGCCTGGGCAAGCGGTTTTTCCAAAATGGTGATGGCCAATCCCGAACGGCCGCAACTGGCAGAGTCGTTTGCCGCCACACTTTCTGAGATCCGGCCAGACGTGGCACAGTTTGTTGCCCGCGCCATCTTCGAATCCGATCACCGCGCCGATCTGCCCAATACCTTTACCGACATACTAGTGATCCAGACTTCCAACGACATTGCCGTACCGCAGGAAGTGGGCGAATACCTGCACAAACACATCAAAAACAGCACTTACGCACAAGTAGATACACACGGTCACTTCCCGCACATCAGTGCGCCCAACGAAGTAGCTGCTGCCATAAAAAACTACCTAAATCCCGGTTCCGGTGGATCAGTATGACGCCATACTCATAGATTTTTACACCCGCACAGGGAACTGGAAGCGGGAAGGATCCAACCGTGACCTTTCGATACTGGGTACGCGGATACTTGGCGAATTGTGCGCCGCCGATTTTGTGTACCAGGTTCGCTTTGAAGATCACTTTACTGCACGGGTTATTTACAACAATACCAGCTCGGGCAATTACCTGCTGAATCCCGAGCCCATCAGCCTGATGCTCAATGAACACTGGCACCAAGTTATTTTCTGTCCCGATGCAGACCACATCCGCGGCAGCATGAAAACGCTCCTGACCAAAGCCGCATCGGCAGTGGTGATCCCGGTGGAGAATGGAGACACGTACGATCTTACCATTTTCGCATGGTCTTCACCGCAAACATTCACCGATCCCTTCCAGCGATTCATTGAAGCGGCGCGCCAGCGAATGCACGAGCTGAATGAAGTGGACCTGATCCGGCAGCAGGCCGACACCACTTTTGCACGCTTTACCGCCATTGTGCAGACCATCAGCCAGGCCGTTGTACTCATCGACAACAAAGGCTTACCCGGTTGGGTAAATCAGAAAGCCGCCGATCTGCTTGAACTTCCCGTGGCCGGAGAGCATAAACCACAGGTATTGGCGCAGTCCATGGCACGGTTCAGGAATGCCGCCGACAACCGCAGCGAAATCGAAGAACAAGCCGCAGAATTGTTCTCTTCCAAAGGAAAAATGCAGGACTGGGTCTGGAAATTTTCGAATACTTCCGGACGGATCTACAGTGTTTCGTGCTCGGTAGTTACCGATACCGTGCTCATCGGCCGTCTGTGGGTGTTTGAAGACATCACCTTCTCTTATCTCGCCAACGAGAAACTGAAGCAGATGAACCAGGAACTGGAACTGCAGACGGCACGTGCAGACGAGGAAAACCAGGCCAAAACCGACTTCCTGGCCAATATGAGCCACGAGATCAGGACCCCGATGAACGGCATCATTGGCATGGCCAACCTGCTGAGCGACACCGCAATGACCGGTGAACAGCAGGGTTTTGTGAAAACCATCAGTGAATCGTCAGAAAACCTCCTGGTGATCATCAATGATATTCTGGATTACAATAAGATCATCGCCGGTAAAATTGATCTCGAAACCATCGACTTCCGTATACGCAAAGTGGTGGAGAACACCATGGCATTGTTGAGTTTCAGAGCGAATGAGAAACACCTGGGCTTTGAATCTTCTATAGACCCGGAAGTTGCCGAAGCGACCTTCAAAGGTGATCCTTACCGTTTGAGCCAGATCCTTATCAACCTTGTCGGCAATTCAATAAAATTTACCGAAAAAGGTGAAGTTTCGGTGAAGATCACCTATACCCGTAAATCACCGGGAACACTGGTGGTTCGCTTTGAGGTAATGGATACCGGTATAGGCATAGCCGCAGACAAACTGAGTACTATGTTCGACCGATTCAGCCAGGCCGAGGCCGGAACCACGCGCAAATATGGCGGTACCGGGCTCGGACTCGCTATAACCCGCCAACTGGTAGAATTGCACAACGGAACGCTCGAAGTAAACAGTACTCCCGGGAAAGGAAGCACCTTTTCAGTAAGCATTCCTTACCAGCTTTCGGCCGCACAACACAGTACCGATAGCAAGGATGTGATGGACAACCTGGCGAACCTGCGCGATAAAAGGGTATTGTTGGTCGAAGACAACCGCATCAACCAGAAAGTCGCTTCCATCACCCTGAAAAAATGGGGAATGGACGTTCATATTGCCGAAAACGGTCTCGAAGCCATTAACCAGTTGGAACAATCGCCGTTTGACATTGTGCTGATGGACCTGCAAATGCCTGAAATGAACGGTTTTGAAGCTACCCGACACATACGCAGTAACCCGGGAATGCTGAATCACCAGACCCCGATCGTAGCCATGACCGCATCGGCAATGGTGAATGAGAAAAGTAAATGCTTTGAAGCCGGGATGAACGGGTATCTCAGCAAACCTTTCCAGATTGATGATCTGTATTCTACTCTAATTCAATTTATTAATTAAGTGTTAACCGCAAAGAGCGCTAAGAATAACGCAAAGGCGCAAAGGATTGTACTCAGCGTACTTTGCGAATTCCTTAGCCTCCGTTGCGGTTAAAAAACAACCTCCATGTCACGAATCACCGAATCCTCCTCTCATTACTCAGATCTTGAACAGCAAAGCGTACACGATCTGCTCACTAACATCAACAACGAAGACAAAACGGTTCCGCTTGCGGTGGAAAAGGCCATTCCCCAGATCGAAAAACTGGTAAATGCAGTCGTTGAACGCATGCAAACCGGCGGGCGGCTATTCTACATGGGAGCCGGGACCAGCGGCCGACTTGGTATTGTAGATGCGAGCGAATGTCCGCCGACCTTTGGAGTTCCGCATGAATGGGTCATCGGGATCATTGCCGGCGGCGATACCGCTATCCGCAGGGCGGTTGAATTTGCAGAAGACGATACCGAGCAGGGCTGGAAAGATCTTGAGCAGTACGGTATCAACGCAAAAGATACCGTAGTTGGAATTGCTGCATCAGGTTCTACTCCTTATGTGATCGGTGCCGTGCAGAAATGCCGCGAAAACGGAATCCTTACCGGCTGCGTGGTCTGCAATCCCGGTTCTGCGATAGCGCAAAACGTGGACATTCCGGTTGAAGTGGTGGTAGGACCTGAGTTTGTGACCGGGAGTACCCGTATGAAGTCGGGAACCGCACAGAAGCTGACGCTCAATATGATCTCTACGGCGGTAATGATCCGTTTGGGACGCGTGAAGGGGAACAAAATGGTGGATATGCAGCTAAGTAACAATAAGCTGGTGGACCGCGGCATCAACATGATAATGGATGAGACCGGCGTGGAACGCAGCGTGGCAGAATCATTGCTTACAGAGCACGGAAACGTAAGGTCGGCTGTAACCGCCTTCAGACAACAGTAACCATGCACGAGATAGAACCTTATTACCGCTGGCGGAATTACTACGTGGCCAGCGAAGATCCGAGATCGCCTTTTTACGACCGCCAGTACAGCGAGTTTGAATACACGCACTCGATCTACAACTATTACATCCATCCGCAATGGGATGATATTGAGTCGCCTACGCTGTTCCTGAAGGTGATCTTTGCCGATTATACTGATGGCTATTGCGTGATCGAACTGATCGGTGAATGGAACGACCTGCTCAATAACGACATCATGACCCTGAAGCGGGATTACCTGGAGCCGATGATGCAGGAAGGCCTGAGCAAATTCATCCTGATCGGCGAGAACGTACTGAACTTCCACTATTCCGACGACAGTTATTACGAGGAATGGTACGATGAGGTTGAAGATGCCGGCGGCTGGATCGCACTGGTAAACTTCCGCAAACACGTGCTCGATGAAATGTCGCGCGCCAACATCGACAGCTATTTCGTATCCGGAGGAAAACTGGATGAACTGGATTGGAGGACCAATAACCCGGACCAGTTTTGCGAAAAAGTGGAGAAGTATGTGGTGAAGCGGTTGGGTTGAGAGGTTTAGACGGTTTAGACGGTTTAGACGGTTTAATGGTTTAGAGTTAAACTGTCTAAACCATTAAACCGTCTAAACCGTCTAAACAAAAAGCCCGGCCATCATAACGACGCCGGGCTTTCTTATTTCCTCAAACTCCCTCAGGAGCTTCAGTCTTATTTCTTCTTCTGCTCGATCACAAGATACTTAGATGCTGCCCAGAAGGCTTTTGCATCCTTAATGTTGATCACCTGAACACCGTTCTCCATAGTCATGCTGTATGAGCTTGCAGGGTGAGTGGTAAGCAGTTTAGCTTCTTTAGCGTAAGTGTTCACGCGGCTGGTCTGACGGATATCCACTTTCTGGAATACATCTTTGTTGAAGTTAGCTTTCAGTTGTTTGGTAGAACCAAGACCGATAACACCACCTTCTTTAGCCACTACGTTTTTGTCGCGAAGTTCTTTGTACATACCGGTTACATAGTAAGCAGTGTTCAATTCGTCTTCTTTGGCGGTTCCTTCTGCAACGCTCTCGTTATATAGGTCGTTAAGAGAAGAAAGAGCTGCATTAGCGTTAGAAAGCTGTGCTTTCAGATCGTTAATAGCCACTTCCTGATCAGCGATCTGCTTCTGTAGGTTAGCCATCATTTCTTCCATCTGCTTTACGTTGATGTTCGCTTTTTTAAGCTTACCCTGCAGGCTTGAAAGTTTAGTTTTGTTTTCTTCCATCAATGCATTGATCGCTTTGATGTCGCCAATGATCTTTTCCTTGGTATCAGCTTTTACCTCTCCGGAAACATTAGCATTTGCAAGACCTTTTTCTTTTTCCTTGATTGTAGCAAGGTTAGATTCGATCTCATTGAACGAAGTGAAGAACTCACTGATGGTCTTATCTTTTTCAGCAGACTCTGCTTTCAGAGAGCTGATTTCAGACTTAAGAGCCTCGTTGTCATTTTTCATTTTGTCCACTTCTGCCTGGTTGCAGGAAGTGAAGGTCAGCGCTGCGATGGCCATACAGACAATCGGAGTGGCAAGGGTGCGAACGATTTTCATCTTTTACTGTTTTTTAGGGGGGGGTTAAACCTTTTAGAGTCTTGCAAAAATATAAGTCTGCGCGACCCGGGAAAGAAATTGTTGTAATCTTAACGTAACTTTGCAAACATTGCGCCACATCATGAAGATCAAAACAAAAACCACTACAACCCTACTCGACACCCTGCTTAAGGAAGCCGGGTATGCCACATCAAGCAAAGCCCGCGAAGTCATTAAAAATGGCGCAGTATGGGTAAATGATGAGGTCGTTAAGATCCCGTCGACTGTAGTGGAAACCGGTAGTAACATTGAGATTGATCCCTTGCGGAGCAAGCGCGAGGCCGATCACGCCAAGTACGTTTTCAAGGTTATTTTTGAGGATGATTATTTGATTGCTGTCGCAAAGCCGCCAAAGATGAAGATTGAAAAAGGCGTGGAAGGAAAACCAAGCTTTAAAGATATCGTGCTCCAGGCGATGCAAAAAGAAAAGAATCTTGTTACCCAGCTTTTCGCACTTAACTACGTGGAAACCAACGCCACAGGAATCGTGATATTTGCCAAAAACCAGAAAACCGCCAAAGCTCTCGAAGCAAAAACGGCATTGAAAAAAACCTGGATTGCACTGGTTGAAGGAAAACTCAGCCAGGAAAGCGGCGATCTAACTTATCCACTCATCAAACAAAAGACTGGAAAAGTATTGGCGATCGAACGTGCCACGAAACTGAGCGAGGAAGCCCTTACCCATTTCAAGGTTCGAAAAGTTACCGGGAATTTCTCTATTGTTGAAGTAACCGCCGAAGACCCGAAACTCAAGCAGTTCCAGGCACATTTCCAATTGTTCGGACACCCTATAGCGGGGAATAAGAAATATGGTTCAACCCAGGCCTTCAGTTCAAGAAGCGGCCTTCACCTTGAAAAAATAAGCTTCACTCACCCGGTGAGCGGAAAGGTGATCAACCTGCAAAGCAATCTACCTCAGACCTTTACCAGAGCAGGAAGGTATCTTTAATTGAAAATGGAGAATGGAGAATTGAAAATGTGTGTTCGACAATTCTCCATTTTCAATTATCAATTTTCAATTTGCCTTTCGGGATCTTCGAGGGGTCTTCCTGCGAATCGTTCGCTTTGCTCTATGGCATCCATCAACTGGTTCAGGATCGCGTCTGAATCCTGTGAGTAATCTATGGTCAGAGGGGCTTTGAAGCGGATGCTTAAGTTCGATCTTCTTTTCTTGATGCGCAGACCTTTCTTATCGAAAGCACGACGGAATCCGTCTACAACGATTGGTACTACAGTCGGTTCAAACTTTTTTACAATGTGCGAGGTTCCTCTTCTTCCTTTAACAAAAGGTTTTGTGGTTCCCTGCGGGAAAGTAATTACCCATCCATTGTCCAAAGCATCCCCTATTTTAGAAATGTCGCGGAGATCAACCTTGCGGTTTACGTTTTGTCCGGCATCTCTCCAGGTACGCTTTATCGAAATGGAACCTGCGTAAGCAAAAAGTTTTGGGAGTATTCCTGCTTTCATGGTCTCTATAGCAGCCACGAAGTATACGTTCAATTTTGGGGAAAACAGATAAAACCAGTTCTTGTCGATGTCAGTGCGATTTGCCCGGAGTGCAGCAAATACGTGATACATCAGTACCACCTCTGCAAAATAAGTCTGGTGATTCGATACGAAGAGTACCTGCTTATCTGGTAAATTTTTGAGGTTTTCCCATCCTTCAATCTTGGTCTTGTTGATCCGTACATACCTCGGCCTTGTTGCCAGACCCAGGGTAAAGATCACTAAACGCTTGATGAAGTAAGCGTTACCAAAGACATCCGTTTTATAAGGTTTCCGTAATGACAATTGCGCAAAAATTTAAGCCGCAAAAAAACAACTTTCCCGGCAGACCATAACATTAATTATCAAAAAAATGGCGGTTCGTTCTTCCTGCACCTCAATGTGGTATGTCAAAAATTGGACTTTCAGGTGGCTTTCAGACCAGAAAACGAACAGACCGCGTTACTTTTGACCGACCAACTTAAATCAAATGAACCCGATACTTCAGCTCTACAACCACATCAACCACTTCGGAAACGACCACAATATGACCTATGAAGTGGTTGAACCTGGAATGGTGACTTATCGCATGACTATTGAGGAGCGGCACCTGAGCGGACCTGGTGTGGCCCACGGTGGCATCATAGCGGGTTTTATGGATGCGGTACTTGGTGTAGCTGCACTCAGCCTGGCAGTGGAAGAAGGGAACCTGGTATCGACCGTAGAGTTCAAGATCAACTACCTGCGACCGGTGAAACTGGGAGAGACCATAACCGGCACGGGGAAAGTAGATTCCCGCGGACAACGGATCCTGGTTTCCAGCGGCGAGATAAGAGACAGCCGTGGCGAATTACTTGCAAAAGCAATGGGGACTTTTAATGCTTACCCGGCAGAGAAGATCAGGGATAAAGTTGGAGGGTTGTTGTAGTTTAACCGCAAAGGGCGCAAAGGTTTACGCAAAGAACGCCAAGAGCCTTCGTGACCTTTGCGGTTAAATCTTAAATAATCCCGAATTTCTTCATTTTAGAACGGATGTCTGCCTCAAGTTCGGGAGTCCATGAATCCTGCATCCATAGGGTCTGCAGCCGCCAATCGGCAATGTCGGTGGGGCGCAGACCGTAATTATCGGCAAAGACCTGGATCGCTTCCGGCGACTCCTTCACCCAGGTAGCTTTTTCACGGATCAGCTCAATGATCGAATGGACAAGGTCCGCGTTCTCACTCATAAATCTCCTGCCTACCGCGATCACGAACGCCGGCCAGGGTGTGGGGCACTCTCCTATCCTCCTGAACTCTCCGTTGTCTACATATGGTTTGGTCATGTACTTTTCCCACATGAAGTAATCTGCGGTCCCGTCGGCGAGTGCTTTCCGTCCGCCATCCAGTCCGCCGACAATTTCCACCGGTATATTTTCCTTAGACCAGCCGCCGGTATCTGCCAGCACTTTGGTCATCAGATCTGAACCCGAACCCACGCGGCTGATCGCGGCTTTGGCACCTTTAAGGTCGTCGAGGGTGTTGAATTTACTGCCGGCAGCGACATGCACACCCCAGATCAGCGGGGAGCTGATATATACCTCAACGATCTCCGAACGGTTCCCGGCATCAATGTCCTTGATAATCCCTTCGGTAAGCAGTACCGCCATCTCTATCGATTCTGAACGCAACGCCGCACACATTTCACCCGTTCCTCCCGGGAAATCCTGCCAGTCGAGACGTGCAGATGCGTTGCCACTGTTGAGTTCTTCAATTAAAAGGTGCCAGGGAAGATTAAAATGTTCGGGGACACCGCCGATGGTTACGTACTTCATGAATGGGTGGAGAGGTTAGACGGTTTAGACGGTGGAGACAGTTTAGACGGTTGAGACGGTTTAGGGTTTGGACCGTTGAGGCAAAAAAAAGGCAACCAGCGCACTGCGGTTGCCTTTAAAGTTAACGTAAAAACGATCAATACACGATGGCGTCTGTAATTTGGGTCACTTCGCGTGGGTTCACGCACATTACCGCGATCTGCAGATCGTTGTTGATGATCTTTTCCTGCTCTGGTCCGATAATATATTCTTTGATGCCTTTTGCACTTTCAGACATGATCACCATCAGGTCGGCGCTTATCTGGCTGGCATAGCGGATCATCTGTTTGTAGTAGTCGCCTTCTTTCGCATCTGCTTCGGCTACAACGGTTTTAATCCCGCCTTCGGCAAGAAACTTACGGGCATAAGAAGTGTTCCTTTTCAGCGCATTGTTCAGGAATTCGTCTGATTCCGGATATTCATACAAGTGAACTTCTGAGTTGAACACTTTGGCTACTGCAAGTGTATCCGACAATTTCTGCTTGATCTCCTTTGTACTGTCAACCGGGCAGATCACGGTATCATAACCGCTTTTCTCAATGTTTTTCTTCTGGACCACGATCACCGGAACTGGTGACGAACTGATCACTTTAAGGGCAAATGCCCCGAGTAGTTTTTGCTGAAAACCAACTACACCATGGGTTCCCATAAACACCAGCTGCGCGCCTTCGTTTTGTGCGATCTCTCCAATGGTGTCAAAAATAGAACCTTCCTCAGCTAGGAAGCTCACTTTGATACCGTGAGATTGCTCAAGTTCCCTGGCTTGTTGAGTAAGACGTTCGTTAACGGCTTCCAGGTCAAGACCCAGTTTCTTCTCGGTATCCTTGTTTACGATATGAAGTAACCTGACTTCGTTCCCGGTAACTTTTGCACACGCGGCAGCATGATTTACTGCACAATCCGCCACTTCAGAAAAATCGGTTGGAACCAGATACAAATTAGACTTCGACATAATGATTTAGATATTTGCTTGAGGATATTGTAGTTTAGTTAGGTTCTTCTCTTTTGCGGCCTTCCGGGCTTCGGTATTAATGAGGAAATACCGGTGATTCCCAAGGAATTCCATTTGCTTTTCCCGCCATGAATCATCGTCTCCGGAATAACCGTACTCTTTCAGTTCCCGGAAGAGGTTGTCTGAAATATGGTCATAGTCATCGCGGCCAAGATAATCCAAATCCGCATCGCACAAAATTCTTTCGAGGTGGTTTTTGGGTGTCTGCGGCATCTTTGTAGCCAGGATCAGTGTACACACCTCGTCAATAATTCCCTGCGAATATCCAAACAAAGGCATGGTTGCACGGGTCATGGTACAGCTGGCTTCTTCATGCTGGTGATAAGCAGTTAAGAACCCTGAATCGTGGAAAAGAGCAGCTGCCCTAATCAGTTCGGTTTCGCTTGCACTCAATTGTTCCTGAATAGACAAGAGCTCCGCCACATTCAGTACATCTATGGTGTGATGTACGCCGTGGTAATAAAGGTTCGGCGGTAACTTCTCGCTCAGTTCCTTCAGCACGTATTCCCTCATCCCGGTGAAATCGCCATACCCTTTTGGAGTATTGGTTTTTACACTGTCAACAAAGTACATGTCCATTAGTCCCTTGTTCTTTACATCCATTTTGCCGCGGTACGTACAGTCGAAATGCTCTTTCACAAGTTCGTGCGTTGCCTCCGAAATGTTGATCCGGTTGGTTTCTCCCGCGGTTTCCATCCGGGCAGCCGTGTTTACGGCATCACCCCAAATGTCGTAGGCAAACTTCTTCAAGCCTACAATTCCCGCTACCACTGGACCGGTATGGATACCGATCCTGATCTCGAAGAAAATTTCCTTTTGACCGATCCGCTCACGACGGGTATTGTTCATGAAGCTTTGCAGGTCCAGCGCAGCATGTACCATATCCGTTGCACTTCCAACGCCGTTGTTGTGAAGACCCGTTGCACACATGTAAGCATCACCAATAGTCTTTATCTTTTCGATCCCGTAACGGGTAATGATGTCGTCGAAGGCTTTGAAATAAAAATCGATCTCACTTACCAGTCGTTCCGGACTCAGGCTCTCACCGATCTTAGTGAAGTTCTGAATGTCGGCAAACAAAACCGTTACGGTATCATAACTCCTGGCCCTTGCCTTACCGTTCTGCTTGAGTTCTTCCGCCACATCTGCAGGAAGAATGTTGAGCAACAGGCTGTTCGAACGTTCCTGCTCGCTTTCAATGATCTTTTTCTGGCGGTTTATCACCCGGAAGCGGTTGAACAACACCACCAGGAAAACCAGCAGCAACACCGACCCGCCGATAAAGGAATACTTGATCGTGATCTGCTTCTTCACTTCTGCTTCTACCTTTTTCTCACGTTCTGCGGCGATCTCCAGCTCCTTATTCTTTTTGTTTTCCAGTGCGCGGGTGGTCAGCGTACTGATCCGCTTCAGGTCGACATTCCTCAAAGTATCCTGTAAATGCGAATACTTGTTGTGGTAGTCGTAGGCATTCTGATAATTTCCGGTCGCAGCATATGCTTTAGCCAGGTTCAGGAATGCAGAACTGAGTTCATCTTTCAGTTTCGCCGTTTCGGCAATCCGCTTTGCGTTCAGCAGGTTGGAAATCGATGCGGCATAGCGCTTTTCCTTGTAATCCAGCTCTCCAAGGTTGTTGTAAGATGCTGCCGTACTCTGTTTGTTCCCGATCTGGATACTCTCGATCAGTGCTTTTGAGAAATAATCGCGGGCCATTACATCTTCTCCCATATTCTGGTGCACCTGGCCAAGGTAATTGTAGGTCACCACACGGTTATAACGGTTTCCAAGGCTGTTGCACACTTCAAGCGACTTGTTGTAATACTTCAGTGCGCGTTGGTTTTCGCCACGAAGCGCGTAAATCCCACCGACGTTGTTGGATGCGATGGCCGTACCCAGTTTTTCCCCGATCTGCTCGTACAGCGACAATGCTCTGATGTAGCACTCAAGGGCCTTATCGTAGTATTTTAACGCTTTGTAAATATTTCCCAGGTAGTTGTTCGAAAGGGCGATCGCACGCTTATCCTTCATCAGTTCCCTGATCTTCAACGATTCCAGCTGATAATCGAGTGCACTGGTATAATCTCCCTGGTTGGCATATACAATACCGATCGAAGTATAGGAATCGGCAATGGTTTCGCGGTCTCCAAGCTGCAACCTGAGCATTAGTGCCTTCTGGTGGTATTCCAGTGCATCTGCATACTGGCTCTGGGCATATAGCGCCAGACCGATGTTTGCATACGACCTGGCTATACCTTCCTTGTCGCCGGTCTGCTCAAAAAGGCGCAATGCCCTGAACTGGTAACTGGTATCGGCGGTGTAGTTACTGGAAAAGTAATAGATGGTTCCCAGGTGGTTAAACGAAACGGCCTGTCCTTTCCCGTAGTTGAGTTGTTCTGCCAGCGCCCTCGCCTGGGTGTGGTAGTCGAGTGCCTTCGCCGTATCGTTACCGATGTAGACCTTGCACAGCGCATTCAACACATCAACACGTTGCTCTTTACTGGTTTCCGGCAGCAACTGAAGGAGGCTGTCGGTCTTCGATATCGTTTGCGCCAGGAGCGACGGTGTACATGGAAATGCGACAAGTATCAGGCAAAGTATCAATCTGGCATAGCCACTTTTATCAGCAAATAACTTCGGCATATTTCGGAACAGTCAATGAGACTGCAATCCACCAAAATTACTTCAATCATTCAGTGGGATGGCAGGCAATGAGTTATTTTTCAACTAGGTGCCTGTTAATATTTTGAAAAGCGGTCGTCGATTGCCGTAAACTCACCGGGCATATGATATCATCCAGCCGCCTGGGTTTCTCCAGTTCAGCACCGGGGCGCTTAAAGGGACTGATGCATTCATTTGCCAACCCACCGGTGAACAAGTCCGGATGATCGGGGACTTGTTTAGTGAATTGCTCCGAAATTACTTCTGTGTAACAATAAATAGCTACAACAACAGCAAGCAGAATAAATAAGAAATGAGGGTGTTTGATCTTCATCACGGTTTGGTTTTAAAATTAGCATGCTGATCCACAGCTGTGAACCAGTTGCTAAGGTGCTTCCATTTTCCGTGTTTTGAAATAGCCCGAAAGGCTGCATTTTGAATTCCCCTAAAAGGGTGGGTGACACGAGGATCACCCACCATAAAGGGGTATAGTTAGAATAAATCGATGCCTACCGGACAATGATCGGAGCCGTGAACGTCGTTCAGGATAAATGCATCCTTAACCGCGGGGATAAAGCTTTTGCTCACCATGAAGTAATCAATTCTCCACCCCACGTTCTTTTCCCGTGCACCGGCGCGGTAACTCCACCAGGAATATTTTTCAACCTCAGGATAAAAATGCCTGAAGGTGTCTACCAGGTCGGCAGCGTGGTAGTTGTTCATACCATCAATTTCCTGCTGCATATAGCCCGCAGTTTTATTGTAATTGGCCTTGTCGTTCTTAAGGTCGATCGGTTTGTGGGCCACGTTCATGTCGCCGCACCAGATCACCGGCTTGGTTTGTTCCAGTTCCTTAAAATAACTCAGCAGTGCCGAATCCCAGGTCTGGCGGTACGGCAATCTTGCCAGTTCGCTGCCGCTGTTGGGCACATAGGTATTGACCACGAAAAACTTTTCAAATTCAGCGGTGATCACCCTTCCCTGGTCGTCGTGTTCCGGCATTCCAATTCCATTGCGGACCATGATTGGTGCCGTACGGCTTAGGATCGCGGTACCTGAGTAGCCTTTTTTCTCGCCGATATTGGCGTAGATCTCGTAGCCAGTAAAACCGAATAAGGCTTCGCGCACCTGTTCAGGACTGGCTTTTGTTTCCTGCAGACAGATCACGTCCGCATTCATACCGGTTAAAATATCAGTAAGTCCTTTACCGGCTACTGCCCTGATTCCGTTTAAGTTCCAGGAAATAAGTTTCATTGCTTTGCTTTTTTGACTGCGAAATGTAGGGAAAATCGTTACTCAGGATTTTCAGCCGGCTTGTTGCGGGGGGTGGATGAAGCTGGTTTCTCACCCTGTTCACCGGTTTTTTCTCTTGGTCCTGACGGTCTTTCACGACGCGGTCCACGATTCTGTGCGGGTCTGTCTTTCCGCGGTTCGCCTTCTTTTTTCGTTTCTCCATCGCCGGTCTGGGCCGATTTCTCTCTTGGAGCCTGTTTCTCTCTCGGCTCCTGCTTTGCCCTTGGTTCCTGCTTCGCTCTCGGAGCCGCTTCATCAGCCGGTTTTACCGCATCCGTATTGCTTCCTGCTGGCTTACGGTTATTATTTCTCCTTCTTTTGTTCGGATTCGATTTGCGTTCTCCTTCGTCGGTATACTCAATGCGGTTGTTGGTACGTGCACTTCGCGGTTCGCCCTTTAGTTTCTCCTCGTGGTTTTCAAGCGCTTCTTCAATAGAATGTGTACCTACCAGGCGAGTGTCTTTCTTAGCCAATACGGCCAGCTTTACGTAAAAACTCTTGAGTACTCTGAGTTCCTCTTCGGTAAGATCTTCGATGTCGATCAGGCGGTTGCTGGCGTCATCGTTAGACTTTATTAATTCGTTAAGTTTAAGGTGGACAGCCATCGTATCCTTGTTCTGCGTCTGCTGGATCACAAAAACCATCAGGAAGGTAATAATGGTTGTGCTGGTGTTGATGATGAGCTGCCACGTATCCGAAAATTGGAAGATCGGACCGGAAATTCCCCATACCAGGATCAGAGAACACGCTGTAATAAAGGTTGCCGGACTACCGGAAATTTTTGTCACCTGGGTTGAGAATCTGTCGAACAGCCCACCCTTTTTATTGTTTTTCATTTTTATGTCTGAAGATTTCGGGAAAGATAGTCAATTGGTATGCCTTTTGTCTTTCTCCCGGCAAAACTGAACGAACACCCGATCGTTCATTAAACCTCTCGATCATGAAAACAGTAGGAATTATTTTAAGTATAGTTGGTCTTATCATGCTGATCTGGACTGGCTTTTCCTTTACTAAAAAGAAAAAAGTTGTCGACCTTGGGAAACTCGAGATCAACAAAAATGAGACAGAACATGTAAACTGGTCTCCGTATGCCGGAGGCGTTCTTTTGCTCGGTGGGATTGTATTGATCTTTGCAGGTAAAAAAGGTAACGGGTAATTTTATACCCCAAAAAGTTTTTAGACGAACATATCCCGCAGGCCGGCGCTTGCGGGATTTTTTGTTTCAGAGCAGCTGTTCAAAAAAACCACCGATCTGTTTTTCCCTGTCTATAAAATGGATTTCGAGTATCCAGTCTTTCTCAATTTCGTTTTTGTACGGCTTGCGCATCCTTGCGCGATTTGAGGGATGGATATAATTGTAGATGTTCCTTCCGAAGATCTTACTGTGCGGAAAATTCCCGATCAGGTGTCCACCGATCTTCCCGCCAAGTTCCCAACCTTTTTCTGCGGCGAGTTCCCTGAGATACGCGTAAAGTTCGCTTCCTTTAATTTCAGGTTCTGAATCAAACCGGGCTTTTCCCATTTGCCAGGCCCATTCCGTATCATCACGCAACCGTAGTTTATCCGGGTCGGTTCCGAGGACATAGGTTTTCCCGATATCAGCCTCCCAGTCTTCAAAAACGGGCCCGAAATCGAGAAACAGAATATCGTCGACCTGTATGGTAAGGTCAGGTGGATTCTGGTTGTAAGGTTCTAATGTATTCGCGCCTGCCCTGATGATCCTTTTGTGCCAGAATTTTTTGATCCCGAACAACTGATCTGCCAGCTGGAACACTTCTTTGTTGAGTTCCTTCTCGGTTTTCCCCGCACAGATCAATCCCTGCTGCTCTATTCCGGCAAACAATTCCCAGGCTTTTTTTTCTGCTTCGATCAGGCGTTGTCTTTTGTCACTGTTCATGGCGACAATTTACTCGACTATCTTTGAACCCATGCGCACTACCTGTTTTTTCCTGCTTTTATTCATTCTGATGATCACCGGCTGTTCCAAAAAAGGTACTCCTCTTCCCCACTTTCGGGCAGTAACGCTTTCGGGCGATACGCTTGACAGTGATCAGCTGAAAGGAAAGATCACGGTAATTAAGATCTTCTGGGCTCCATGGGCCGACTTGATCGCCGACGTAGGGATCATCTTTTAATGTTAGAGATGAAGGGCCAAACTGAAATTGGGCGATTTGCGATTCAAAATTTGAATCAAACATTTCATTGGTCAAACTTTTTTCAATAGGTTGCTTTAAAAGACGTTGCTGGCCAGTTATTGTATCAACAAATGATCCGTCTTTCATAATGAAACCTTTAACATAGGTAAAAGGATTTAGAAATTTTTTGTTGTTTGCTTTAGCAATAGGGATAGCTGCAAAGCTAATATTAAAATACTCAACTAATCGATCATTAAATTCAACTAACAGCTTACGATCGTAATCCACTGTAAGTGAAGGAGCGTAATTAATATGCGGAGCCACGTAACCTAAGGCGCGATAAATGCGGGTATTAAAAGGGCCACCATAAATTTCTTCACCGAATTTCATTTTGTAAGCTGTATCGCCACATTGAATTTGAAAACCGGGGTTAACGCCATAACCTTTTTTGGGTTTTAAATACTTACAGTGACCTTGATAGGTCTTAAATTTGTAAGAGCTAAGAAGGTCCATTTTAGAA
>JAZKEZ010000104.1:0-1053 GCA_040386675.1 Bacteroidota bacterium
CCCAGACCTGCTGCTTGCCCGGCGCCAGGCTGTCGATGGTCCGTTGCCTCACCTCGTCGGCGACCACGTGATTGAAGAACACCTCCCAGTCGCTGCGCCCCTCGTGATGCGTGTTGGCGTGCAGCACCCAGATGATCGGAACGCCGAGTTCTTTGGCGATGATCTTCAGCGATCGTGAGATGGCCGAGATTTCCTGTACCCGGTTTCCCCCGTCAGAATTTCCTGCGGTCATCAGCTGAAGGTAATCGATGATGATGATACGTACGCCATGCTGCGAAACCAGACGGCGGCATTTTGCGCGGAGTTCGAAGATCGAAAGGGCAGGGGTATCGTCGATAAATAGCGGCGCTTCGGCCAGTTTATTAATGCGGGAGTGCAGTTGCTGGTATTCGTGATCGGCAAGTGTACCTTTTCTCAGTTTGTCTGACTGGATACCAGTTTCGGATGAGATGAGACGATTTACGAGCTGTATCGACGACATCTCCAGTGAGAAGATCGCTACCGGCATTTTGAAATCGACGGCCATGTTTCGGGCCATCGAGAGTACAAACGCCGTCTTTCCCATCGCGGGACGGGCTGCGACAATGATCAGATCGGAAGGCTGCCAACCCGCGGTAATACGGTCGAGATCGGTAAAACCGGTAGGTACACCGCTGATCCCGTCTTTGTTGTTTTTTGCCTGTTCGATCTGGTCGATGGCCTGCTGAAGCAGCGAGTCCATCTTCTCGTATTCTTTTTTGATGTTTCCTTCTGAAACCTGGAAAAGCTCTTTTTCAGCATAATCCAGCAAGTCGAAAACGTCGGTAGTATCCTCGTAGGCCTTGCGGATGGTGTTGCTGGAAATGCGGATCAGTTCGCGCTGGATGAATTTCTGCACAATGATCCTGGCGTGAAAGGTAATGTTGGCTGCAGATGCCACCCGGCTGGTGAGCTGTGAGATGTAAAACGGTCCGCCTACAAAATCAAGCTGTCCCATTAAACGCAACTCCTGCGTAACCGTAAGTATGTCAACAGGTTGTGACTTGTTTTCCAGGTTGCTTATCGCGTTGAAGA
>JAZKEZ010000104.1:1063-3927 GCA_040386675.1 Bacteroidota bacterium
GATCACCTGGTGGACCTCCTTGTAGAAGCACTCCGCCTTGATAAAGTCGGCAACCTCAGACATCGCGGTCTTTTCCAGCATCAGCGCACCGAGAACTGCTTCTTCAAGATCAACAGCCTGGGGCGGTAGTTTGCCCGCTTCGACAAAAGGTGTTTTATCGGTGATCCGCTTGATCATGCGGCTGTCTCTCAATGCTGGTTTGGACTCATCCATAGAAAACAAAGGTAATCGCTACAGGCGTTGGCGGCCCGTAAAACGCAGGTTAAAGTTATCGAACGGAGTTATGAACAATTGTTCATATGTCTGGCGTGCAGTGAGGGTATGTTTGCCCCGGACAGTATTGCTTAAACGCAGTAACCGGTGGGATGGTACTGCAAAAAGAAACAGCCTCGCCAGGAAGTCCGGGGAGGCTGTTCTGAATGATTATGATTCAGTGAGGGCCGAAGGTCAGGCAGTAACTCCCATTGCCGTGAACTTATCGATTCGTTCTTCGATTCGCTCCTCCGGCGTCTGGGATTCCAGTTTTTTCAGGTGTTTCTTGATCTCTTTCTTAACGATCTTAAAGGTTTCCTGCTGGTGCTGGTGTGCTCCGCCAAGTGGTTCTTTAATGATCCCGTCGATGAGTTTGTTGCCGAACATGTCGTGCGGGGTAAGTTTCAGCGCTTCTGCAGCTCTTTCCTTAAAATCCCAGCTTCTCCACAGAATGGATGAGCAGCTTTCAGGTGAAATTACTGAGTACCAGGTGTTTTCAAGCATCAGTACTTTATCTCCAAGGCCAATTCCCAATGCACCGCCAGAGGCACCTTCACCAATAATGATGCAGATCACCGGAACTTTCAGCTGTAGCATTTCGAAAAGATTACGGGCTATGGCTTCCCCTTGTCCGCGTTCTTCGGCTTCAAGGCCAGGATATGCACCCGGAGTATCAATCAGGGTAACGATGGGTTTGTTGAATTTCTCAGCCAGTTTCATCAGGCGGAGTGCCTTGCGGTATCCTTCAGGATTGGCCATACCGAAATTACGGTACTGGCGCATTTTGGTGTTGATCCCTTTCTGATGACCGATAAACATCACCGATTTTCCATCCAGCAAACCGAATCCGCCAACAATCGCCTTGTCGTCGCGAACGCCACGGTCTCCGTGCAGTTCGATCCAGGTATTGTCGGTAATGGAATTGATGTAAGCCAGTGAATACGGTCTGTCCGGATGTCTTGATAACTGGACCCGTTGCCAGGCACTCAGGTTTCCGTATACATCCTTCTGCACTTCTTCGAGTTTGGTTTCAAGAGCGGCAATGGTGTCTGAAACATCAATGTTGTTTTTTTCACCTATCTGTTTCGCCTTCTCAATCTGGTCCAGAATATCTCCAATAGGTGTTTCAAAATCAAGCAATGTAGCCATGCGGGGTATTTGAATTTAGCCGCGCAAGATACAAATTCTGGTTAATTTCAAATTTTGGATCACATTTGCCAAAACACGCTGACATGGTTGTCTTTCCCACTGCCAAAATCAATTTCGGACTGAACATCGTTTCCCGTAGAGAGGACGGTTATCATGAAATTGAGAGTATTTTCTATCCGATCGGAATTTCTGATGCGCTGGAGATCAATCCTGCACAAGAACAGACTTCCATATCTTTTCATGGAAGGACGATTCCCGGGAATGCCGAAGATAACCTCATCCTGAAAGCCTGGAACATCCTTCGTGAGCGCTATTCACTTCCTGAGATCAGCATTCAACTGGTAAAAAATATCCCGATGGGTGGCGGAATCGGCGGCGGATCAGCAGATTGCGGTTTTTTCATCAACCTCGTCAACGAAACGTTTGACCTTCAACTTACTGTTGAAGAACGCGAGCATATTGCCGGAAAACTGGGCAGCGATTGTCCGTTCTTTATCCGGAACCTGCCATCATACGTCTCGGGAAGGGGAGAGCTTCTGCAACCGGTAACTCCGTTTCTTTCAGGGTACTACCTGGTGTTGGTGTACGGCGACCTGCACATCAGCACGAAAGAAGCCTATTCAGGAATAAGTCCCAAAAGATCAGGACAATACCTCTGGGAGATCATGAACGAAGCTCCGGAGAACTGGAAAAAACTGGTGAAAAACGATTTCGAACCGGTAGTATTTGCAAAACATCCGGCCCTAAGGGAAATTAAAAACAATCTGTATGCTGCAGGGGCCGTGTATGCGAGCTTAACCGGAACCGGAAGCTGTGTGTACGGGTTGTTTAAAGAAGATCCGGGAGCGTTGAAGTCACTTGGAGATAAGGTATGCTGGAGAGGCTGGATGGGTTGATTAGATGATTAGATGATGTGATGATGAGATGATGTGATGATGAGATGATGTGATTATGTGAGAATGAGATGATGGCCTGCGGAGAACGACCTCATTTCCCCATTTTCTAATTCCCCAAATTACCCCATTACTTCGGTGCCCTCAGATACACGTACACCGTAAGTATCCCAAACACGATATTCGGCAGCCAAACGGCAAGCAGCGGATTGAAACCGGCGTGGGTAGCGGCAACCACGGTTACACGCATAAAGAAGATGTACAGCAACGCCAGCGAGAAACCGGCGGCAATGTGCATTCCAATTCCTCCGCGCACCTTTCTTGATGCGATCGAGGCTCCCAGTAATGTGAGCAGGTAAGTGGCCAGCGGAAGCGAGGTACGCTGGTGAAACTCCACTTCGTAGAACTGCACTTTTTCCGAACCTTTTTGTCGTTCGCTCTGGATGTATTTGTAGAGGTCGATCGAGTTCATTTCCACCACTGAGGTCACGTCGAGGGCGAAATCTTTCAAGGTAAGATTGATGGTGGTGTCCTTCATCACCCCGCGATTGATGAGATCTGAAGTGTCTT
>JAZKEZ010000104.1:3937-10449 GCA_040386675.1 Bacteroidota bacterium
TAGTAATTGTGAATGGTCCATTTCCCGGTCAGTGAATCGTAAATGGCGCGGTCGGAAAGCAGTTTATAAGTGAGCTTCCGGTCTTTCCAGCGCTCGATCGAGAATTTGAAGGCAATGTGTTCTGCCGGTGCAACCGACTCTACGTAAACGATTGATCCCTTTTCAAATTCCCGGCGGATGTTGTTGGTCTTAAAATCATCACGGTCAGACAGATACGTATATTTGAACTCGTTCAGCGTTTTGTTGGAGTAGGGAACCACAAAGTGATTCAACATAAGGGACATGGCGGTGATGATGGTCGCACTGATCATAAACGGCCGCAGCATCCGGTTGAAACTCACCCCGCTGGAAAGAATGGCTACGATCTCGGTAAGCAGCGCCATGCGACTTGTAAACAAGATCACGGATATGAATACCAGCAGCGAACTGAAGAGGTTGCTGTAGTACACAATAAAATTCACGTAATAATTAACTACGATCTCGGTGAGCTTCGCATCCGATTCCATGAAATCATCGATCTTTTCAGAAATGTCGAAGATCACTGAAATGGCCATGAGCAGGGCCAGGATAAAGAAAAACGTCCCCAGGAATTTCTTAATGATGTACAGGTCGAGTTTCTTTCTCACGGGATTATAGTCTGGTGGCTAATTTAATAACCATTTGGTTTTTCCAACCCGCGAATGTTCCGTTTATGATCTCGCGGCGTGCCTCTTTTACCAGCCAGATGTAAAAAGCCAGGTTATGGATACTGGCGATCTGTGCCCCGAGCATTTCCGTAGAGACCATTAGGTGACGCAGGTAGGCCTTGGTGTACAGCGAATCCACGAAACTCGTGCCGTTGGAATCAATCGGACTGTAATCTTTCTCCCATTTCTTATTCCTGATGTTGATGAAGCCTTCGCTGGTGAACAACATGCCGTTCCTGGCATTCCGGGTCGGCATCACACAATCGAACATGTCTATTCCGAGTGCAATGTTTTCGAGGATGTTTGCAGGAGTGCCCACACCCATCAGGTATCTTGGCTTGTCTTTCGGAAGGATCTGGCACACAATGTCGCTCATGGCGTACATTTCTTCAGCCGGTTCGCCGACAGAAAGTCCGCCGATGGCGTTCCCTTCGCGGTTCATCGATGCAATGAATTCTGCCGATTCTTTTCTCAGGTCGTGATATACGCTTCCCTGTACAATCGGGAACAGCGTCTGGTTGTAGCCGTATACCGGTTCGGTGTTGTCGAAATGCGTACAACAGCGCTGCAACCAGCGGTGTGTCATCCCGAGTGAGCGTTTGGCGTAGTTGTATTCGCAGGGGTACGGCGTGCATTCATCGAGTGCCATGATGATGTCGGCACCGATGATCCGCTGGATGTCCATGCAGCCTTCGGGACTGAAAAAGTGTTTCGATCCGTCGATGTGTGATTTGAAGGTTACACCTTCTTCGGTGAGTTTCCGGTTGGCCGAAAGCGAATACACCTGGTATCCGCCGCTGTCGGTAAGGATCGGGCCGTCCCAGCTGTTGAATTTGTGCAATCCGCCGGCACCTTTCAATACATCCAGTCCGGGCCTGAGATACAGGTGATAGGTATTCCCGAGGATGATCTCGGCTTTGATCTCGTTTTTCAGTTCGGTCTGGTGCACCGCCTTTACGGCTCCGGCTGTTCCCACCGGCATGAAGATCGGGGTTTCGATTACACCGTGATCGGTGGTAACGGTTCCTGCCCGGGCATTGCTTTTCGGGTCGGTATGTTGAAGGGTGAATTGCATGAATTTCTGCTGGAATGGGGGGCAAAGGTAAGGAAAGTCGGACTTCGACAAGCTCAGTCGCCGGACTTCGACAAGCTCAGTCCTTAGTTTCGGCAGGCCTGGTGACTGAGCCTGTCGAAGTCCAGCCCCGATTTCCTCAGTCCGCTGTGTACAACTCCCGCTGAAATTCTTCTCCCTTAACTAAAGTAGAATGCTATTTTTGCCAATCGTATCATTAATCTCAAAAGACAACTGTGTTTAATATCCCATTGATTGCGCTGGTGGTGCTTACCGTAAGCTTTATCATATTTTTTGTTTACTGTGTTGCATTCTACAGTCGTCTTTCCTTCCTGAAAGTATCTGATGAGACCGTGAATACCGGGAAAAAAGTTCCGGTAACTGTTATCATCTGTGCAAAAAATGAGGATGAGAACCTGATCAGGAACCTTCCGAAGATCTTTGAGCAGAACTACCCTGAATTCCAGGTGATTGTAGTAAACGATGGCTCATGGGACGATACCAAGGAAATCCTGGAGGCGTTCCAGAAGCGCTATTCCAACCTGCATACCATCAATATAGAAGAAAACGATCACCACCGCATGGGTAAAAAGCTTGCGCTTACCCTGGGGATAAAAGGAGCGAAATACGATCATGTATTGCTTACCGATGCTGATTGTGAACCGGTTTCCAACAACTGGATCAACCGCATGGCGGCACCGTTCTCTAATGGAAGTACGCTGGTTCTGGGCCACAGTCCTGTAAAGAAAGAAGCCGGTTTCCTCAACCTGCTGATCCGTTTCGACAACCTTATCACTGCCCTGAGTTACCATTCGTTTTCACTGGCCCGCGTTACCTATATGGGAGTCGGACGGAACCTTGCGTACAGCAAGCAGCTATTTTTTGATGTAGGCGGATTCAAAAAACATTACAGCATTGTTTCGGGTGATGATGATCTTTTTGTGAACGAAATCGCCGGCCGGGCAAGGACCGTATCGGTACTTAACCCCGACAGTATCATTGAAACGGTTGGAAAGAATACGTTCAAGGCATGGTTCAGACAGAAGCAGCGTCACTATACCACGGTGAAATACTATAAGGCTTCGCACCGCACCTTGCTGGCCATACCCCACATTTTCAGCGTATTCTTCTACATCTCGGCGATCTTCCTGATGTTTTTCAAAGGCTACCAGCTCACTGCGTTGTCTCTGGTACTGGCCAAGTGGCTGTTGCAGATCTTCTTTAATTACCGCGCTGCGATTAAGCTCGGTCACAAAGACGCGGCATTACTCAGTCCTTTCCTGGAGATCGTATTGCTGGTACTTAACCCGATCATCTACTTTGCCCAATTGTACAACAGGCAGCCCGGATGGCGTTAAGCGCAAAAAATAAGAAAGACAGCGACGACTGGACACTCATCGAACTCGCGCTGAAAGGCGACGAAAAAGCCTATGCGCTGTTATTCGGCAGGTACCGTCAGAGTGTGTACACCACGATCTACCAGATGGTAAGGAACGTGGAGCTTGCCGAAGACCTTACCATGGAAGTGTTTGCAAAGGCCTTTAAAAGCCTTGATCACTACCAGCCTACGAATACCTTCATCAGCTGGCTTACCACGGTAGCCAAGAACCACACCTACGATTTCCTCCGGAAAAAGCAGCCCGACAATATTTCGATTGATGAAAGTCTGGAATCGAGACCCGGCCGGGCGATCCTGCAGGTAGAGGAACCCGATCCTGATCCGGAAGAAGAAATGCTCGCATCAGAACTGAACAACAGCATCCACGTACTGGTGAACCTGCTCAAACCGCGCTACCGCCGACTGATCGAACTGCGCTACTTCGAAGAACTTTCTTACGAGGAGATCGGTAAGGAGCTGAGCCTTCCGCTCGGTACGGTAAAGGCCCAGCTGTTCAGGGCCAAAGACTTATTGAACCAGATCTTAAAAAATAAAAAGGACCAACTGTGAATCGCCAGTTTTTACTCAATTACTTCCCCGAACTGACCACCGATCAGCTCGATAAATTCATGGCTCTTCCTGCCTTGTACGAAGACTGGAATTCCAGGATCAATGTGATCTCGAGAAAAGATATGGAGCAGTTCCCGGTACACCACCTGCTGCATTCGCTGGGAATAGCAAAGGTGATGAAGTTCAAAGCCGGATCAACGGTAATGGATATCGGTACCGGCGGCGGATTTCCGGGCATCCCGCTGGCCATCCTGTTTCCCGAAGTGCAATTCACCCTCGTAGACAGTATCGGTAAGAAGATCAGCGTGGTAAACGGGGTGAAGGATGCGCTTGGCCTTACCAACGTAACCGCGATCAATACCCGCGCCGAGCAGGTTCCCCAGAAGTTTGATTTCATTGTGAGTCGTGCAGTGGCGGCCCTGAAAGACTTCCTTCCGTGGACGCGTAACAAATTCAAAAAGGAGCAGATCAATCCGTTTCCAAACGGGATACTCTATCTGAAAGGCGGCGATCTTGAGCAGGAAATGCGTGAAGCCAATGTTAAGGCGGCAGAATATAAGCTGAGTGATTACTTCGAAGAAGAGTTTTTCGAGACGAAGAAAGTGGTGTATATTAAGATGGTTTGAGTTTTTTAACCGCAAAGACCGCGAAGGTTTAACGCTTTGTGCTTTTCCTTTGTGCCCTTTGCGGTTAAAAAAAAGTCTTAATTGGTCAACGTAACTTTTCCATACACCGTAACCCGCTTGGCATTGCCCGGTACGCCGTATTTCAACGTGAAAACGTACGCATCCTGCTTGCACAACTCACCGCTGTATTTTCCATTCCAGCCTTCTGTGCTGTCGGTGCTTCTCCAGAGTAATTCGCCCCAGCGGTTGAAAATGAGGAGCTCGTAACGGCTTACTTCCTTCATGCTGAACACCGGGCGGAACACATCGTTCACACCGTCTCCGTTTGGAGAGAAACCGGTTGGGACATACGCCAGTAACTCATCTTTTACCACGATGGTCTTGGTTACCGTATCTGTACAACCAAACCCCGAGCTGGCCACGAGCCTCATAACATACGATCCGGCTTCTGCAGGCATTTCCACGATCGGTGCAAACGCTTCACCTGAATAATACACGGCACCAACGCTGTCGGTACCGGTCCACTCGTAACTGCTGGCCCCGGTGCTGTAGTTGTACATCCGAACCACATTGTCGAGAATGGTGGGGAACTGTGGCTCCCAGTCGAAGTCGGCGACCGGGTAACCGAATACACGGATGGTATCGCCGGCATTGAGATTCAGCGTACAGCCTTCTGCGGTTACCCCGGAAATGGCAGGGATGTATCCGCCTTTATCCGCGAAAACGTTGCTGAATGCAGGGTTCCCGGTAAACAGTGTTCCGTCTCCTGCATCAATCGTGTACTGACTCAGGTTCCCGGTCAGCGAGTAATTTACCGTTACAGGCAGACATCCGCTTAAGGGTGAGTAGGCAAGTGCAGCTGTCGGATCAGGGTGCAACAGGTAGTTGGCGTATACACTGTCCGGTTTTGAACACCCGTCGGAAACCACCAACAGTACCTGTGTCGGACTAACGGTTGCGCTGTTGGTCTGGTAAGTATTGGTGGATGTTGAGGCAGCATTTCCATCCCACGAATAGCTGAAATTCCCATTCCCTCCGGATGCCGCTCCCGAGAAGGTGGCCGGGTCGTACCGGCAAACGGTCACGTCTGCGCTCACTGAGGCTATGATCGGCTGACTGTAGCTTACGTTAAAATTCACGGTATCAGACAGACAACCGCGGTTATCGGTGGCGTGTACGTAGTAGGTCCCGGCATTGGTAATGCTGAATGCCGAATCAGGTTGAAGGAGATTGTCGAGGTAATACCGGTATCTCGCGCCATTTCCAAGTGTGGCGTTAAAAGTTCCGGTATAAGCCGCCAGGTAGCAATTGATGTGCGGAGGGATGGGGTCCATTTTAACGCGTTGCGGCTCGGTAACCGTAAAAGTGCTGGTATTGCTGCAACCTGCCGTATCGCGTACCATTGCCGAGTAATTTCCCTGTATAAAGTTATTTCGCTGCAGTGTATTCGGCAATTGTGCATCACTCCAGCTGGTAGTGAGTGCGCCCGAACCTCCTGAAACTGTAGCAAGCGCACTTCCGTCGCTGCCACCAAAGCAGGTCACCGGCCCAGGAATTACTGAAATGACTGGTGCAGCCACATGAGCTATCAGCGCGGTGTCGCTGGCCCGGCAGTTCAGCGCATCGGTAACATAAACGGTATCGGTTCCCTGCGGGCGACCGGTGATGAAGGTTGCCGTTGATCCGGTGTTCCAGCGGTAGCTGTAAGGAAGTGTTCCGCCGGTAGTATTCACAACTTTTGCCTCACCGATAGACTGTGTGCAATGATCTGCTTTCCCGTTGGCAACTACCTGTAATAGTGCAGGTTCAGTGATGGTAGCGGTTTGGGTGAGCTGGCAGTTATTGGCATCGGTCACCGTTACGGTATACGAACCGGCCCTGAGTCCGTTAAATCCATTCCCTGTAGCGTTCAATTGTCCCGCAACCGGGGAGATCGAGTAGGTGTATCCGCCTGTTGAAAGAGGCGTTCCACCTGAAGCAGGTACGATCACGTTTCCTTTCCCGGCCTGGAAACAGCTGTCGTTGGTAAAGGTAGTTGCACCGATCACCAGTGGTGCGGGTTGAGAGATCGTTCCGGAAACCTGGAGCTGACAGCCCAATGCATCGGTTACAATGGCGGTATAGGTTCCCTGCGGCAAATTGCTTCTTGAAGCAGTTGTTACCGCAGCATTGTCGGTCCA
>JAZKEZ010000105.1:0-15905 GCA_040386675.1 Bacteroidota bacterium
TCGCCGCCAAGGTCGCGTTCCGGGAGTGGAGTGAAGTGAGGGAAAAGCAGCGACGATTTTTGCGTTACTTTTTATAAAAAAGTAACAGCGACAAACAGGTATTATCAAATTTGAAGAAATAGAACATCCTTTTCAACATCCTATCAAACCACTTATCACCGCGTTAGCGCCACTCCTCCCGTTTAACATTCTTTTAGGGAGCCATTAACCTAAATAAACATCGACTTAATTAACTGATTATCAATGAAATAAAATTGAAAAAAATTTCACTTTGCCTGTAACAATTCTGTATCACCAGTAATTCTGCGGAAAATGTAAAAAGCGGGTTTCCAATAGCTTTGTCGAACACAAACCCCAAATACTATCACCCATGAAAACTACATTCTTCGCTCTTTTAGGAATTTGCTCCCTGGTCCTCATGACCTCATCCACTACATCTACCGAATGGAAAAACGACCGCGGTCATTCCCACATCGGTTTCTCGGCCTCTCACCTGCTGATCTCTGAAGTTGCCGGTGAGTTTAAAAACTATGATCTGAAAGTTGCTGCAACCAAAGACGACTTTTCGGACGCAAAGATCTCACTGAAAATAGACGTGAACAGCATCACTACCGGAATGGCCCAGCGCGATAAGGCCCTGCTTTCACGCGAGTTCTTCAACGTCAGCAAATATCCGTACATCACTTTTGAAGGCACCAACTTCAAATGGGTTTCTGAATCGAAACTGAAGCTAACCGGAGTCCTCACTATCAACGGAATAAGCAGGGTAGAAAATTTCGAAGTGAAATATGCAGGTTCAGTTGCCGATCCGATCGAAGCGCTCACCAAGGTTGGTTTCAAACTATCAGGAACCATCAACCGGATGGATTACAACCTGAAATGGAATGTTCCTTACATGGCCGATACCTATGCACTTGGTGAGGAGATCGACATTGTTTGTAACCTGAGATTGAACCGTCCGGGGATAAACTCTTAAGGATCAGACCAGCGGGCAGGCTGCCTTTTCTTTAAATTCACGTCGGTAATGTCACATAAGCCAATTCATTGGCTATCTTTACCTGATTATAGGCATTTGAAGAAATCTGTTATATGTTGAGAAGACTTTATCCCGCTGTTCTTTCCCTTGTATTTTGTTCCCTCATCCATCTCACCCCTGCTTCCGCGGCACCGGCTGACACGGTCTATGTAGACCAGTCGGCAACCGGCACCAACAACGGGACCAGCTGGGCGAATGCATACACAAACCTGCAAACGGCAATCAGTACGCAGGCCGCCGATAAGGTATTTCTTGTTGCGCAGGGAACCTATTACCCCAGTGCAACAGCCAATCCGAACGCAACCTTCAGTTTAAAAAGCGGACATCAGCTGTATGGCGGTTTCCCTGCCGGCGGAACTGCATTCGGGCTGAGAAAACCAAAGACGAATGTAACCGTGCTAAGTGGTGACCTGAACCGCAACTCAACTCCTGAGAACGGGGTTGATGCGTATACGGTCGTAACCCTTAACGGTCTTGCCAATGCAGTCGTTATCGATGGTTTCACCATTTCAGGCGGGGAAAACTCGGGAGCACAGGGTGCGGGTATCATTATCCTGAACACTGAGGCGACGATCTCCAACAATATCATTGAAAATAACATCGCAGAAGACGGTGCCGGGATCTACAACGTGAGTTTCCTGCCGGTTTCCACCCGTATCTTCAAGAACACGATCCGCTTCAACACCGCCAGGAACCTGAATGACGACGGAAAAGGCGGCGGTATCTACATTGAAGGACAGGCGAACATCTACAACAACCTGATCTACAAGAATTTCGGCGGACTTGGCGGCGGTATCTACGCCTTCCAGAACGGGTACGATGCTTTCGTGATCAACAATACGGTAGCCAACAACCGCGGAGGCATCAAAGGAATAGCCTACAAGATCAACTCCGGTTCGGTAAGCTATTTCAACAACGTGATCTGGAACAACGAGTTTGCGTACAACTTTAACGGATCATTTACAGATCCTGATTCCCTGCATACGCGCAACAACATCGCTCCTAATATCCTGTTGAGGAACAAACGCGGTAACCTGAGACCCGTAAGCCTTGCGGATTCCATTTTCATGGATACCACCAACAACAACTTCGCATTGAAGAAATGTGGTCTTGGCGTGGAAGCTGCCGACAGTATGTTGCTGGCAACGGCTACTACCGATCTGTTTGATTTGCTCGGTAACCCGCGTTATTTCGACAACGATTTCAATGGATCCCCGAAACTTGACATGGGCGCACTGGAAAGTACCGTGGTTTGCGAACCGTGTACTACAAGTGTAGGACCCGATGACCAGATTTGCGGTTTTGCTTATGTTCTTTCTGCCAAAGCCCTTGGCTTCCAGCGCACCGGATTATGGACACAGGTAGCCGGTCCTTCGGGCGGATCTTCGGTATTTACGAGTGCTACTTCGAGCAGTTCGCAGGTGAACGTGAACCTCCAGGGAACCTATACGTTTCGCTGGACCCTAAGCGGAGAGGACTGTTCGACATTCGCCGACGTTAAAATCACTTTCTTCAGACCTTCAGTAGCCAATGCCGGACCTCCGGTATCGAGCTGCGGAAAGACCGCCACCCTGGCTGCTGTTCCTTCGAGCGGAAGCGGGATCTGGTCGGGTCCGGCGGGAGTAAGTTTTGTAAATAACACCCTTCCAAACACGCAGGTAACCGTTCCGAACTTCGGACCGTATACCCTGACCTGGACTGAAACCAATGGTCCGTGTCCTGCCAATTCGAAAGATGTGGTAGTGACCTTCTTCAACCAATCGGTGGCAAATGCCGGTGTAGACACAATGGCCTGCTCGCTGACCACCAACATGAAAGCATTCCCAAGCTTTGGTACCGGAACATGGTCGCTGCAAAGCGGTCCGGGATCGGCAGTGTTTGCCAATACCCACCAGGCCACCAGCCCGGTTAGTGTGAATAAAATCGGAACTTATGTATTCAAATGGGTAGAAAGCAACGGAAACTGTCCGCTCTCTACCGATTTTGTAACCATCCTCTTCAAAACCCAACCGGTTGCCGATGCAGGTCCGCGAATTGATACCTGCGGAAGGATCGCCCAGTTAAAAGCCAAACCATCTGTTGGAACAGGATTGTGGACCACAGTAAGCGGTCCTGGGACCATTACTTACGAATCCGGGACCAACAATCCGAATACCGCTGCCACTGCTTCGAAAGAAGGAACCTACCTACTGCGCTGGTCGGAAGACAACGGTCCTACCTGCTCGGTAAGCGCTGCAGATGTGATCGTGAACTTTAACCCGGCTACGGAAGTATCGCTGAAATACATCGACAGCCTGTATTGCGGTATCAACGATTCCATTGATTTTGGTGTAGATATTCCAAGAGGTTTCCCTCCGTACACCTTTGACATTGTTTCTACCTACGGTACCGAAACCGTAACCACATCCAACAACTATTACTTCTACACAGACAAAGGAGCTACCAAAGGCGCAAGCGTGGTAACCTTTACCGTACGAAATTTCAGGGACGGCTCGAATTGCAACGCCAGCTTTAAAAACAACGACATCATCATTCCACGCCGAGGAACCAACCTTCTTCCGGTAACCACAGGATTCTCTGCTAAAAACAATGTGCTGTGTAATTCAAACACCGGCGTACTGGTACTGGATTATTTCAATACTGAGAACCTGACGTTTTATATTGAAGACGTAGCGCACAACAGCACCTCTACCGTAAATTACCAGGGCACCAAACGTGAACTTGTGGTATCTAACCTCGAATATGGAGACAATGTCTTCCGTATTTCTTCGGTGCTGAACGACAACGGCGGATGTGAGATGGTGAAAAAAGGAACCCTTGAAGTGATCATTACTTACAAGCCGGTGAACTTCAACCTGACTAAAGGTGATGCAACCTGTTTTGGGTACAATGACGGTAATATCTTTATCACCGACCAGGTTGGAAGACCAGACTGGTCTGAGGCGCTGCTCAATACCGTGGCTGATAACGGACTCCTGACCAACAACTACAAATTCAATCTTACAGCCGGTCCTTACACAGTAAAAATCAAGAATAGCGTAGGTTGCGAGGCCACACGTTCGGTAACTATCACCCAACCTGCACAGGTTCTACATTCCGTTATCGTTAAAAACCCAACCTGTTACGGGTATTCAAACGGTAATGTGGAAATCCAGACTTCCGGCGGATCAGGTAAACTGGTGACCCATTACCGAAACCTTACTGCTTCCGGCACGTTCCGATTCTTTAACCAACCCGCAGGGAAATACGCGGCACGCATTACCGACAGCATTACCGGTTGTATCATTCCACTGGATTCTATTGTGATCGGGCAGCCGGATTCACTGATCATCAACAGTACTGCACGCGATGTGAATTGCGACGGGACCGCCAACGGAAGTCTTACCATTGAACCTGCCGGCGGAACGGCTCCGTATACCGCTTCGGTAACCCGCGGCGCCTATGTACAAAACTTATCTTCATTTACCCCTTCAACCACTGCAAACGGTCTTCAGCAAGGAGTATATGTGATCCGTGTGATCGACTTCCAGGGTTGTATTGCCAATAACAAAGACACTGTAGAACAAGGTATTGAGCTTACGTTCAAGGCAGAGAAGATCAAAGATGCAGATTGCTTCAGCAAAGGAGTGATCAAGATCACCCAACCGGGCAATGTAAGCGGCACCAAGTACAGTATCGACGGTACCAGTTACGACAATACCACGGAATTCAGCGGACTGAATCCGGGTACCTATACTATATACGCCAAGACTGCGGCCAACTGTGTGCGTTCCATGAACTTCACCATTTTGGATAACAACATCCCGTTTGATGCTGATATTTCTTCAACAAATCCCGTTACCTGCTACAATGGCAACGACGGTAAAGTGAAGATCAACGTGAGCGGCGGATCAGGAAACTATTCGATCGTGTTTAATGGAGTAACGTATTCTCAAACCGAATTTACCGGTCTCGGGCCAGGCGAATACATCTTCAACGTGGTAGACAATAAGTGCGGTAAATTCGACATGGTGACGGTTACACTGACCAATCCTGCATCTTATTCCGATACCGTTACACAGGCGATCACACCTACCTGCTGGAATTCTAAAAACGGAACCATCCGCGTGTCTCCTAAAGGAGGAACACCGGGAACGTACCGGTTCAGTATCAATAACGGAGCAACTTACCAGTTCAGCAACCAGTTCCCGAACCTTCCGGGAGGAACCTACATGATCCGTTCGAAAGATGGAAAAGGATGTGAATCGGTGGCTACCCAGTACGTTTTCAAAGCACCTGATAGTCTTGGGGTGACGGTTACTATCGACAGAAACGACCCGGTAACCCGTACTTCGGATGTAACCCTGAGCGGTTTCGGTGGAGTTCCTCAATACTATTACAGTAAAGACGGATCGAATTTCCCGACCAGCAACAAGATAACAGGTATTCCTTATTCTTATGTAAGGTTCTATGTGAAGGACAACAATGGATGTATCAATACCAAAGATGTTGCACTTGGCGATGTGGGAATTACCATGAATGCATCAAAAGCGGGTATCAAAGTATTCCCGAACCCAACTTCCGGAACGATCACAATCGAAGGAGCGGAGACGATGCACATCGAGGAGATCAACGTGATCAATGCCATCGGACAAACGGTGATGACCTTACCTGGAAAGTCGGTTGTACAGCAGCAGATCGACCTGGGCAACCTGCCTAAAGGAATTTACCAGCTCCTGATCCGGACCGAAACCAATACGTTGGTGACTCCTGTTGAGGTTATTCACTAAGACCCATTGAATGAATTACCGAAGCCCTGTCCCGTACATACGGAACAGGGCTTTTTATTTACCCCTGTTAAATGCCGAGCGGATTACCTGTATACTCGCTAAAGAAATACCAGAACATGCTTAGAATCCTCCTGTCCTCCGCGCTGTTGTTTATAGTGCATGTACCGGTTTTTGCACAGTCGGACAAAGACCTAATGCAGGTTATTCCTGAAAAGGATAAGACAGACGCTTTGGCGAAAACCGATCTATTCCTGCCAGCCATTGTTTCGGCAGATATACGTCCGCTGCTCGATCGCAGTGTTGGTGTGAAGCGTAAGGCAAAACCTGTTTTTACAGCCGCAGAACTCACCGCCGTAAAGCATGATGGATTTACTTCTTATATGCACCGCGCCTACAACCTCCCTGCCTGGGTCAGTTACAGCATGAACAAGGAGCATCTGGAACATCCCGGGAAATTCAGTCGGGCGGATAATTATCCGAAAGATCCGGCTTACCCGGTCTTAAAATCGGACTTATACCGCGGGTCGGGTTATGATCACGGTCACCTGGCACCGGCCCGCGATTTTAAGCATGTGGAAGCCCAGTATGTCGAGAGCAACACCATGACCAATATGTCGCCGCAACACGGCTGCTTCAATCAAAAGGGATGGTGTATGCTGGAGACCCTTTGCCGCGAATGGACCCTTGAACATGCAAAGACCACTACTTACATTGTTACCGGACCGGTATTAAATCCGTTGTCTGCCGGGTCGTTGTTCCTGGACACGCTTTGCATTCATGATTCGATGAAAGTATTCGTGCCCGCTTACTTTTTTAAAGCCATCTGTTTTTATGATGCTGTTGCTGACACCGCGTTAACTATAGGTTTTGTGGTTCCCAATCGCGACGTGGACAATCCCGAAGTCAGATCGATGGCTGTCAGTATCGATCAGCTTGAAGCCATAACAGGCATAAATTTCTTCCCGGCGCTAAACGACCGCAGTGAGCAATCGACGGAGCAACGTCTGCCGGACATGAATTATAATTACAGCTCCGAATGTGGCACAAAACCTTGTAGCAGTATATACAAAAACCGGGATACACCTGATCTGAGAATACGCCTGCGCTGCCGACCGGAATGAATTTTGAATCCTATCCAGCTCTAACACTGAAGGATATGGAAAATTCATCTAAAAAACCAACTATAAAACTTCCCTACGACCGCCTTCCCCTATATGTAGGTAATATCCCTTCCTCTCCCCAACAGCCCGCCAAACCTGGCATTGTGCCAATAAGACGGTTCAATTAAGTATATAGACTGACGCATAAGGGGCGGTCGCAAAGCGATCTTCTTTTGTGGTGTATTGTATTTCTGCATGGGAACTTTTCGCAACAAAAGCGTAGAGATACTGCCCTTTAATTCTTATGATCTGTTTTTAGCACATAGTCTTGATAATGAGCGGATTTAAAATTCCTGCTCTTTTGTGTCGTGCTGTTTTGACAGCGAAAGGATTCTGTTGTATTACGATTTGTGATCCCCCTTTTGGTTGTTTTTTACAACACTAAAGGGTTGATTAATACAATTCGATTTTGATTAAATAACTGATAGTAAGCTATTTAGCACAACCGTGGAATTTCTTCCCATTTTATACAGCTGTAAGAATACGATACTTTTGTTCAACCAGTAACCATACAGGCTCTCGCCCTATTGGTTAGTTACACCACATTAATTTAATTTCTTGGTTATGAGGATTCTACTCGTAGCAGATATTTGCGTCTTCTTTGTGAGCTACATAGCCACCGTATTTTCCAATTTCTTCATGATGTACTGCGAGGAAATCTTCACCTTCCGGCCTTACCGTTTTGATTCATTGACTAACAACCTGTTCGTCAAAATGATCATCTCTTTATTCCCTATTCCATGGAGTTTTAAGGGTCAGCTGCTTATCGGAAGGATCATTACTAATCTTTTTATCTTTTTGTTCTTTGCTTCGGTAGTGGCGTATCCGTTTGTGGTGAGGTACTATAGCAATTGAGAATGGAGAATGGAAAGTGGAGAGAGGAGAGAGGAAAGTGAAAAGTTCGTCGGTGGAGGAATGTAAAAACAAGTTGAGGGAAAAGTTGCTTACGCAGCAATGAATAATCGGATCAAATAATAAGCGGGAATAACGATGGAACGGGCTTTGCTTCAGTGAAGGGAACCCCGGGCTTCGCAGAGAAGTCAGATAAATGAATTACCATGAATCCTTCCCGCAAAGTATATATCAATTCTCTTTCTGTATTCCTGACCGGAATGCTGGTGTATTTATTCGTAGCATTGTTGTCGAGCGATCTGGCAGCTCCTTTGATAGCAGGATTTGACCCACGGATACATGCACAGGACAATCAATTATTCATCATCACCATCCTGCTGCTGATCGTTTCCTTTATCATTCACTGGCTGTATGTGCTCATACGGAATCAGCTGAACTTATGGTCAGCAAAGCCTGTGGCAATGGAACGTCGGTAAATTCTTGTGTATTAGCTAAGTCGGGCGATCTGCGAAGTGATCCCGCTCACCTTATCGCCGATCTTCACGATGATCTCGCTATCGAGTGGCAAATAGAGATCGACACGTGAACCGAATTTGATAAATCCGAATTCTGAACCCTGTTCAGCGGCTTCTCCTGCTTTGGTGTAATATTTAATCCGCTTGGCCAATGCGCCGGCTACCTGGCGGAAAAGTACTTTCTGACCTTTGCTGTTCTCTACGCAGATGGTGGTACGCTCGTTTTCGGTAGATGATTTAGGATGCCAGGCCACGAGGAATTTCCCCGGATGATACTTGTCGTACACCACTTTCCCTGAGATCGGGAACCAGTTGGCGTGAACATTTACCGGAGACATAAACACCGATACCTGCAGTACTTTTTCTTTCAGGAATTCTGGTTCGAATACCTCTTCAATCACTACCACCTTACCGTCGCAAGGACTGATCACTATCTGTTCTTCGGCGCTCACCTTACGGAAAGGAAGACGGAAAAACTGTACGATCAGGTAAGTAAACACCAGGAATATTGCCATCAGCAACCATTTGATGACCGGGATCGTAACAAACGTTAAGTTGAGATAGGTAAGAATACCAACAATGATAAGTGTTCCGATGATGATCGAAGTGCCTTCGCGGTGCAGGGTCATTCGCTGTGTTTTGCGCAAAAATAGCTTTTTAGGACAATGGTGATACAGGCGGCTCTTTTTTAAGCACAAAGGCCTGGAGATTTTCGCAAAGCGTGCGAAGATCAGTTCACCATCGCCACCAGCTCCAGATAGGCAATTACCAGCGGACAGGCCAGGAAGATGCCGTCGAAACGATCAAGTACACCACCGTGACCGGGAAGTAGTTTCCCGCTGTCTTTGATGTTGTAATTGCGTTTCAGCATGGATTCCACGAGGTCACCCAATGTCCCGAAAACACCAATGATGAGGCTGAAACCGATCCATTGCACCGGAGTGAGAAAGCTGTCGAACCGAGAGAAAATATAACCGGTAAGTACACAGAAGAACAATCCTCCGTAAAATCCTTCCCAAGTCTTATTCGGCGAAATGCGTACAAATAACTTGTGCTTTCCGAACAGCCTGCCGCTGCAATATGCACCGGTATCATTGGCCCAAAGGGAAGCAAAGAATGCCACCAGCAGCAAGCCCGATTTTGGAACGCCGTGACTATCCAGCGGGATGTAATTCAACAGGGCAAACGGAACCACGATGTATAAAATGCCGAAAATCCCATAGGCGATGTTGGTGATGGGCCGTTTTTGCGCCCTGAACAACTCCGTAACCAGCAATATGCTCACCAGTACTATACACAATGACAACAGGGCTCCCGGCAGATCGAACACGCGAACAGCGGTGATCAGCAGATACGTCAATCCGCCGATTACCATAGCCAGTGTTTTGGGGATCTGCGTCTTATTACTCCGTGTAATGGTGTAAAATTCGTTCAGGCCAATGAGGGCTGTGGGGAAAAGCAACAATGCTATGGAGTATTTGCTCCATAGCATTGCGCCAAGTAAAACGGTTATAAAAAGTACCCCGGTAATCAACCGTTGCCAGAAATTACTCACTTCAGGATTGGATTAAATGCAGGGCCTTCAGGACGTTGTCCCGGTCCACCATTAACTGGATCTCTCCGAATGTGCGGTGTGCAGAATCCTGCTGATTGAATATGATAGTCGGTATTTCATGCTCGAGTAACATGGCCTTTACCAGCTCCACTTTTGGCAGGAACGTATCAGTAAAGACCACTACCCAATTTTTTTCCATGCTTAAGAAAGTGGATTTTCTCCCGAATGCTGAGCGGTGTTTTCAGCGGTTGAAATCTCTTCTGAAATCAGTTTTGCCTCAGCAGCAGCTGCTTCGGGTGACTGGTGGATCAGTTGAATATCGTCCTTGTCGAATGCACGTTTGCCAAAGATCTCCTCAAGGTCTTCCTTGAAAATCACTTCTTTCTCCAACAGTTTCTTAGCCAGCAGATCCAGTTTCGCACGGTTCTCAGTAAGGATCGCCACTGCACGCTGGTATTGCGTTTCAATGATCTTGCTTACTTCAGCATCCATGGTTTTAGCCAGCTCCTCGCTGTAAGGATTCTGGAACGATTCCTGTCCGCGGCTGTCGTAAAAACTAAGGTTACCAATCTTCTCGTTCAGTCCGTAGATCTTCACCATTGCATACGCCTGCTTGGTCACTTTCTCAAGATCGCTCAAAGCCCCGGTAGAAATCTGTCCGAACACAGAGACTTCAGCTGCACGTCCGCCAAGAGCGGCACACATTTCATCCAGTATCTGCTCAGTAGTAGTGATCTGTCTTTCTTCAGGAAGGTACCAGGCTGCTCCAAGCGATTGTCCGCGGGGAACGATGGTCACTTTTACCAGTGGCGATGCGTGTTCCACCAGCCAGCTAATGGTTGCGTGACCGGCTTCGTGGTAAGCAATGGTTTCTTTTTCTTTCGGAGTAATGATGCGGTTTTTCTTTTCCAATCCGCCAATGATACGATCTACCGCATCAAGGAAATCCTGCTTGCCCACTGCGTTTTTCTTTTTACGGGCAGCGATCAGTGCGGCCTCGTTACAAATGTTCGCAATATCGGCTCCACTGAAACCGGGTGTCTGGCGTGCAAGGAAATCGATGTCTAGGTTTTCTTCGAGTTTCAACGGCTTCAAATGCACTTTGAAAATCTCCTTACGTTCTTTCACATCCGGCATATCTACGTAGATCTGGCGGTCGAAACGCCCGGCACGAAGCAGTGCGCGGTCAAGAATATCGGCACGGTTGGTCGCTGCAAGAATAATTACCCCGCTATTGGTACCAAAACCATCCATTTCTGTAAGTAGCTGGTTGAGTGTGTTTTCGCGTTCGTCGTTCGAACCGTAGTTCAGGTTCTTGCTTCTCGCACGACCTACGGCATCAATCTCATCGATAAAGATGATACAAGGTGCTTTCTCTTTTGCCTGACGGAAGAGATCACGTACACGGGAGGCTCCTACTCCGACAAACATTTCTACGAAATCAGATCCTGAAAGCGAGAAGAAAGGCACTTTCGCTTCTCCGGCTACGGCTTTGGCCAGCAAGGTTTTACCGGTTCCCGGAGGTCCGACAAGCAGTGCTCCTTTAGGGATTTTCGCTCCGAGTTCGGTATATTTTTTCGGATTTTTCAGGAAGTCTACGATTTCCTGGATTTCTTCTTTTGCTCCTTCAAGTCCTGCAACATCGTTGAAGGTCACGTTGGTTCCTTTTCCTTTTTCAATGATCTGGGCTTTCGACCGGCCAATGTTAAAGATCTGTCCGCCGGGACCGCTACTGCCACCTACGCGGCGCATAATGAACATCCAAACGGCAAGTGTTGCACCGATAAAGATCATCCATACGAAGATCTCTTTGGCCCAGGTACTGCGGGTCTGGTAATCGATAGAGATTCCTTGTTCCACACGCACCTTATCCAGGTATTGAGAAAAGCTCTCTTTTCCTGTTGGAAGGTTGAAGGTGAAATGTGGTCCTGGTGTAGCGCCACCGATCCAGGGTTTAGACAGGTATTTATCGTATTTGTTGCTTTTTACAACAGAGTCCTTAAGGGTTACATCAGCGGCTTTTTCGTCGTAAATGATCACTTTTTTCACCTCTCCGGCAGCCACCATTTCCTGGAACTCGCCGTAATTGATCTTGTGCAGGTTACCGTCCATGTTAAAGAACACCTGCGACAACAACAGAACCGCCACAATGGCATAGATCCAGTAGAAGTTGAATCCGTTCCCGCCTTGTCCGTCGCCTTCTCCTTTTCCATTACCGGGGTTTTTCCGGTTTCCGGGTTGTTTGGGGAAACGTCCTTTTACTTTATTGAACTGGTTCTTATCTTCCTGTTCTTGTTTTTTTTCTTCGTTTTCGGTCATTAGAAATGCTTGTTAAATAGCTTCAGTTTCTTCAATTTCATATACCGGGGCATCTGCCCATAAGTATTCAAGGTTGAAGTGCTCACGTTTGTCACGGTGGAAAATGTGTACTACCACATCGAAGTAATCAAGCAGCACCCACTCCGCGTTATTGCGGCCTTCTTTGTGGCGTGCATCTTCCTTCGCCAGTTTCCAGGTGAATTCTTCTACAGAATCAGCAATAGCGTTTACCTGCGTGGAGCTGTCTCCGTGGCATATTATAAAAAAATCGGTTACGCGATTGTGAATCTTCCTTAAATCAAGACAGGTGATGTCTTTCCCCTTCACTTCCTGAATTCCCTTGATTGCGGCCAGCACAACATCGGGTGTATTAGATGGTAGTTCCCTCATTCAATAATAATGTGTCCAAATTTAGCTTAAATAGCTTTGTTTTTGAGTTATTTTCGGTCCATGCAGATTATCGGTAACCAGGTAATAAGACTTCAGGACGTTGACTCTACTAACAATTTCGCTGCCAATCTTCTAAACACGACACTCCCCCCCGAAGGAACGGCCATATTGGCATACAACCAGTTTGGTGGAAAAGGTCAGCGGGGAGCGGTATGGCAGGCAGAACCAGGAGCAAATCTTACCCTTTCAGTCATTCTTTATCCCAAAAAGATCCCGGCTTCGTCGCAGTTCATCCTGAGCAAAATGGTAGCCGTAGCACTGGCCGATGCTGTAGATGAGGTAAGCGGACTTTCCAGCCGGATCAAATGGCCGAACGACATCTTGCTGAACAACAAGAAAGTAGCCGGTATACTCATTGAAAGTGCGGTGAGCGGAATGAATCTTTCACAGGCCATTATAGGCATGGGACTGAATGTGAACCAGCAGAATTTCGAGGGACTTCCCCGTGCTTCGTCGCTTGCTGTTGAGGCCGGTAAAGCATTTGACAAGGAACAGGTGATGCAGCAATTATTCTCGCTGCTCAACTATTACTATATGGTGTTGCAGCGCGGAAATACGGCGAAGATCGATGAACTGTACCTTGAGAAGCTGTTCGGATACCGGGAGGATGGGCTGTTTCGCCACAGCGGCGGGATCGACAAGGGGAAGATCACGGGTATAAAAGAAAACGGCCGGTTAGAAATTGAATTTTCTACCGGCCGGGTAATGGAGTTTGAGAATAAAGAGGTGGAGTTTCTTTATTGAGGTTCTTACTCTTGGTTCACCTTCAACAACCTGTCCACCATATAATCGAAAAGAGCTGAAAGCGGTTTTTCCACCATCATTTTCATGAAGGCATTGATATCAGCATTACAGATCTGGTAAACTTCGCAGTTTGCGCCCTGGTCGGTGATGTAGATGTCGAGTGTAAACTGGAAGCTGTTTCCCGGAGTGGTCTTGAACTGGATCAGTTCGCCCGGTTTGGCTTCAACAAGCGCCAGTTCAACTGGAATGGCTCCGGTAATTTTGAAACCGAACTTCTTGTCGTCGGCAGTAAAGTTGGAAATCTTATCTTTTGGAAGAAGGTTCTCCACGTTCTTCAAATCAATAAGATAATCAAAAACTTCCCCGGCGGTTTTAGGAATTACCAGGTGCTTACTTTCAATTCTTGTCATAATAAGAGATGCTTTACGCGCAGTTAAGGCGTTATGAATTTGTTCTCCACTCTGCCGGGTTGGCTCTCCAATCCTTCAGTGTTTCGATGTCATTTTCAGTAATGTATTTCGACTTTAGTCCCTGTGCGATCAGTGAATCGTAGGTAGTTAGCGAAAAGAAAGGGCAGCTGTTGTTTTTGAAATTGCTTGCAGCTTCTTCAAATCCGTAATTGAAGATGGCAACCAGGCCTTTTACATTGCATTTTGCTTCCTTCAATGCTTCTACAGCTTTCAGACTGCTTGAACCGGTAGAGATCAGATCTTCGATCACCACTACACTCTGTCCTTCTTCGAGGTGACCTTCCACCTGGTTTTGCAGACCGTGACCTTTAGCCGAGGGGCGAACGTACACGAAAGGAAGTCCCATTTCCTGCGCCACAAGAGCGCCGAGGGCAATACCACCGGTTGCAACACCGGCAATCACGTCAGGTTTCGGGAAGTTTTCGCTGATCACCCGCACAAATTCCTGGCGCAGGTAAGTGCGAACAACCGGGAAACTCAGCGTTTTTCTGTTATCGCAGTAGATTGGGGATTTCCAGCCGGAGGCCCAGGTAAATGGTGCATTGGGCTGTAATTTAATAGCTTTGATGTTAAGCAAAAATTCTGCTACTTTTAGCGCGGAATCAGTGTTAGAACTCATAGCCGCAAATGTATAAAGTTTTCGTATACGGAAAGCCGGTCTACCTTACGAACGACCTGTCGTACTTTCAAAATATACCGCACAACCATAAGTCGGTATTTACCAACGCTGAAGATCTCGGCCGGCTCATCAAAAAGATCCGCGTCGGAAAGACGGTTGAAGAATACATCATTTACAGCTTCGACCTGAACGAATTGTGGATGGCATTTACTTCTCTTTTCATGGTGATCGATGCCGGCGGCGGAATCATCAGGAACCAGAAAGGTGAGTTGCTGTTCATATTCCGGAAAGGGAAATGGGATCTCCCGAAAGGAAAGATCGAGATTGGAGAAACCATTGCCGACGGCGCGGTACGCGAGGTGAAAGAGGAATGCGGACTTACTCAAGTCGAACTGGGTAAATTGCTTACCACCACTTATCATACGTATACCCAGGGAAACAAAAAGATCCTGAAGCAGTCGCACTGGTACGAAATGACGGTTCCGAACGGTCAGAAACTGGTTCCGCAGCTGGAAGAGGACATTACTGAGATCCGGTGGATCAAGCCAACGCAGTTAAAGGAAGTAAGGAACAATACGTTTAAGTCGATAACGGATTTGCTGGATCAGTTTGCGGGATGAGAAGACGATCAGATGATGAGATGATTTGTTGATTTGTTGATTTGGTTGGTTCAATCTAAATCCGGAGATCAAAACTCCTTTAACAGGCATTCTAATTATCTAATCATCAATCATCTAATTATCTAATCATCAATCATCTAATCATCAATCATCCAATTATCTAATCAGTTCAGTCAACTCCGCTTCCAGCCCGTGCATCGGGTCTTTGGCGTTGTGACGGAAGTAATTGCCCGCGCGGTCGATGAGGACGATCTGCGGAACATAGAGAATGTTCATCGCTTCAATCATGTATTTATCGGCTGAGTAGCTGACCTTAGTCGGGATCTGGGTTTGAGTACCGGTGATCAGGTATTCCATATCGTCTTCATTATCATCCAGGTCAACGAGCACGAAGTTGATGTCTTTCCCGAATTTCACATACAGGTCGTTCACCAGTTTCAGCTGGTTGAGTGATTCGCGGCTCCAACCCGCGGCGAAGATCAGTGCAGCGGGTTTTCCCTTCAGTGATTCCAGCGAGATCTTATCGCCTGCTCCGTCTTTCAGTTTAAAGTGATACGCCGGACTTCCTTTTTCAAACTGGGTACTCGTCTTTATAAAATTCTGCGCCAGCTGCTTCGCCTGAATATCTGTAGCCTGTTTGGCCAGGTCGTTGAGCATTTTCAGCAAGTTGCTGCGGTTGGCTCCTTTGCGGTTCAATTCCTGGTCCAGGTTTACTGCTACTACCACTTCACGCAAGCGGGTACGGCTTTTCAGCGCATCGTCGTTTTTCAATTGCTCAAGAAACTCGGTGACATTT
>JAZKEZ010000105.1:15915-17718 GCA_040386675.1 Bacteroidota bacterium
GGCAGTCAGCGGTTTGTTCTTACTGTAGGTTTCGAATTTCCCGATGTAGTCTCCGAAGAATTTCAGCACGAAAGCAGCAAACTCAGGATCTGCGGTATTGCCAGTGTATTTAAGGTACTGATCGGTGATCAGCTTTCGCGACGTTCCGATGCTGAGGTCGAAATTGGCAAAAGCAAAATTGATGTACTCGTCAAGGAAGGCTGATCCGGCTTTTTTGTAGGTGGAATCGCAGTACTCGCGAAACTTGTTCATCGCCCCGCGAAATTGCTGATCGAACACATTGGACACGTTCTGATCAAAAAAATTATCGAAATCGCGGTTAAAGAGGCTTACCTGACTGTTGATGTCTTTGGCCGGCAGGTTATTGAACACGAGGTTTACCGCATTGGTGTTGTTAAAACTCCGCGCCTGGTCGGTAGGAAACTGAGGGAAATAGACCTCGTAGTTCGCTCCCGGGGCGGAAAAAAAAGTAGCATTTACCCGGTCTATGCTGAGGTTGGCTTCTACCACCGCCGTTTCATTGAGTTTGAACCTGAACATCCCGTCCTGCCCGATCGTAGCACTGTCTTTCAGGACTTTCAGGCCGGACACCGCATCGGAAATTACATAAAGGTACGCTGGCTTACCGATGTAATCCTGGTGTACGGAACCTGTGAGAATAGTGGTCTGTGACCAGAGTGTGCCTGAACAGAAGCAGGCGATCAGAACCGATAATGCACGCATATTGGAAAAACTCATTCTGAAACTGCTTATTGTTGAGGGATGTGTGGAGGAACATTCATTCCCGCCGGAACAAAGGCTGAGATATCACCGCCGTTGAGGTAGATCTCGCGAACAATCGTAGAATTGATAGCCGATAGCTCTGGGGCAGTAATGTAAAAAACAGTCTCGATGGTTTTATCGAGTTCGCGGTTCATCTGTGCAATGCTTTTCTCGTAGTTGAAATCCATCGAGTTTCTTAGTCCGCGGATAATGTAATTAGCGCCTGTTTCACGGCAATACGCAACGGTAAGTTTCTGGTAGACCTCAACCGCAATTTTGGGTTCACCGGCGAAAACCTTTTTTATGGATTCTTTGCGCTCGTCGAGTGTGAACATATACTTCTTGGTCGAGTTCACACCGATCGCCACAATGATCTTATCGAACAGCGGCAGCGCGCGTCTCAGAATGTCTTCGTGTCCTTTGGTGATCGGGTCGAAAGAACCCGGGAAGATCGCAATACGTTCCATTATTCAACAACTTTGAGCTGGGGTGAATTGATAAAGAAACTAAAATTCAGGTTTCCGTAATTCTTGGTCACATCGAAACCGCGCATGCCTTCAAAATCAGCTTTATCAGGGTGTTCGATCACCAGCATTCCGCCGGGATTGAGCAATTCGTGCTCAAAAACCAGTTCGTGGAGTTTGTGGTAATCCTTCAATGTAAACGGCGGATCGGCAAAGATCAGGTCGGCTTTTACCTCAAGGTTCTTGGCCAGTCGCCACACGTCTGCACGTACTACTTTTACGCGGTCTTCCACGCCAAATTCTTTGGCCGTTCTGCGGATAAAATCCTGGCTCAGCGGACTGATGTCGATGCTGTACACCATTTCCACGCCGCGCGATACAAGTTCGAAAGTAATGTTGCCGGTTCCCGAGAACAGGTCGTAAGCGATCATTCCGTCGAGATCGAGCCGGTGTTCGAGAATGTTGAACAGCCCTTCTTTGGCGATATCTGTAGTGGGACGCGCTTTTATACCCTTTGGCGGAACGATTTTTCTGCCGCGAAGGGATCCTGAGATGATCCTCACCTGGTTAAATAATG
>JAZKEZ010000105.1:17728-18170 GCA_040386675.1 Bacteroidota bacterium
GTGGAGTGAAATAAAGTCCGGGATCGTTGTACACATCACCCTCCTTAAATTGAATTTCCTTAATTGACGGAAGGTATTTTTTTACCAGTGCTCGATTGAAGAACAGCGGTTTAAGTCCGATGATCCTTGGCGTGAACTGGTCGGCGGTAAAGCCCAGCTGCTTCAGTACATCAAAAATGTAATACAGCATTTCCTCGGTATTGGTCATCGGGAAGCTGTTGAGGAACACCAGTTTTTTGTCGCAAACGAGCAGCAGGTCAAAATGTCCGTCGCACAGGTTTACGAGCATAATGTCGTTCAGCTCTTCGGCCATGCTTAATGCGCGTGCCGCGATCACCGATTTTTCGTGGCGGATGCTTACGCCCTGGTGCTGGCTGTTGAGCAGCGTTTCCAGCCTCGCCTGCAGGTTGTACACCATTACCAGTCCAAGCATGAACAGGTT
>JAZKEZ010000105.1:18180-22754 GCA_040386675.1 Bacteroidota bacterium
AGGTTATCCTGGCGGATGAGTGAGAATGTAGAGGCATCCTGGCCCAGGGTAAACGACAGGTACAAATCGTTGTGCTGGCGTTTCTGGACTTCGGTTGGAATGAGGCTGTATTGGTTGTTACTTACTGCCACCCATACTTTACGGTATTTGAATCCAAACGCCGGTAAAGCTGCGGCAAGCTGGGCCGCGGAGTGATTGGTAAGTTCAACGGAATTAAACGGACAAAGTCCGTAGGCAAGAATATCGCCCTGGAGACTTTCTATGCTGTATACCACTTTGGTTGGGTAAAACAGCATCGACAATGTACTGGACTGGGCAGTAAACTCATCTACCTTGCCGTAAGTGAACGGTTGGTGAATGGCCCTGTTTTCCTCTAAAACTCCTGTCATTTAAGCCAATTAATAGTGACGAAATTACGATTATTTGCACTGTTTTAACCGCAAAGGGCGCAAAGGATGCGCAAAGCCCGCGAAGCCTTTGTTCACTTTGTGTATTCTTTGAGCGCTTTGCGGTTAAATTTGTACGATCACCAATTTCCAGTATGGCATTAGAAACTTTTTTCCGCAAGCAGTTCAGCTTTGCCCCTACCAGCAGGCAGGAAAAGTTCTTTACTTATTTTGATGCGTTCCTGGCAAGTACAAAACCCAAGTGTACCCTGTTACTGAAAGGATATGCAGGAACGGGAAAGACCACGCTGATCTCATCGGTGATCAATTACCTGAAGCAAAGCAATGTGACCTGTGTGGTACTTGCACCAACGGGTCGGGCAGCAAAAGTGATCTCCGGATACTCGCATCAGCAGGCCTTTACCATCCACAAAATGATCTACCAGCGATCGGCAGATAAGGAAGGTACCGCGAAGATCAGCCTGAAGCAGAACCTGTTTACCAATACGGTTTTCATTGTGGATGAATCGTCGATGATCCAGGCTGAAGAAGACAACAACGGCTATTCGGTAACCGGCAGCTTGCTTACCGACCTATTCCAGTTCGTGTTTTCGGCGAGCAACAGCAAGTTGATCCTGGCCGGGGATGTGGCACAGCTGCCGCCGGTTGGCAGTGAAAAAAGCTATGCGCTCGATCGCGACTGGCTGAGGCTGATGCATCACCTTACCGCCGCCGAGGTGGAACTTACGGAAGTGATGCGTCAAACCAGCGATTCGGGGATTTTGTTCAATGCCACATCTCTCAGAACTTTTATAGAGACCCATACGCAGGGATTCCGCTTTACGCTGCCGTTCCCTGACATGATGCCGATCACCGCACTCGAACTCCAGGAAGAACTGGAGAAGTGTTTCGATGAATACGGAAAAGAGAACGTAATGCTGATCACCCGCAGCAACAAACGGGCAAACGAATTCAACCGACAAGTACGGGCAAGGTTACTTTTTTACGAGGAAGAACTCGTGGAAGGAGACTTTATGATGGTGGTGAAAAACAATTACCACTGGCTGGAAGGCGAGAACCAGACCAACTTTATTGCCAACGGCGACATCATCCAGATCCGTAAGATCCGTGGTTACGAAGAAGAATACGGACTGCGGTTTGCCAATGCCCGCGTACGTCTCGTGGATTTCGATCTTGAACTCGAATGCAAATTGTGCCTCGACACTATCACCAGTGAAGGTGCAGGACTTCCGTCAGAAAAATCGACACAGCTGTTTGAAGAACTGAAGATCGCCTACGCAGGCGAAAGCAATCGCAGGAAAATGTTTGACAAGATCAAGCAGGACGAGTATTACAACGCACTTCACGTGAAGTTTGCGTATGCCGTTACCTGTCACAAATCGCAGGGCGGACAGTGGCCTGCGGTGTTCGTGGACCAGGGATACATGACCGAGGAAATGGTGAATACCGAGTTTTACCGGTGGTTATACACGGCAATCACCAGGTCGACCGAGAAGGTCTACCTGGTAAATTTCCATGAACAGTTTTTTTAAGAAGCCATTGCCCGGCTGGCGCGTGTTGCCCGCCTGATGGCCAGTTGATTTTTATATTCGATCCAGGTTCCGCCAAACATTTTACGACAAAGGTTATCGATGGTACGCATGATGAAGATGTTGTACGCTCCGTGGATCTTGCGGCTCACACTCGAATCCAGGGCACGGAGACTGAGTGAGAAGCTGTCGTCGGTGTAATACATGTAGTGCCACCAACCGCTCGGAATGAACAGGATATCACCGTGTTCGAGCGTTACTTCCTGTCCCTGGAGCCCGCGGAGAGCCGGGTAGGTTTCGTAATCGGGATTATCGAAATCAATCTCTTCCAGGTTGTGTACCGCAAAAGGTATTTTGTACAGGCGGTCTGAGCATTCGGGAGAAAACAGCAGGCATTTTTTACGTCCGCCGAAATGCGCCAGGAATACGTGGCTCAGGTCGAGGTCGAAATGCGGGAACACTTTAGAGCCGCGTCCACCAAAAAACATCATCGGGAACTTATCCAGGTAGCCGTTCAAAAACTTCGGCATCGAATAATCCTGGGTCAGCGACGGGATCTCTTTAAAGATATTGAACAGGAAGATCCTGAGGTCGGACGGCTGTTCTTTGATCAGGTCGAGATAATCGGCAAACTTCATGTGAGTAGCCGGTTCATTTACTTTCTTATCTCCGGTTACTTTACTGCTGTCGTAAAGCGGAACAGTAATTCCACCCGCTTTTTCCTTGAAGTAATCGTAGTTCCATTTGCTGTAGGCCGGCCATTCTTTCGTGTAGTTTTTGATGACTACCGGTTTGGCGCTGGATAGGTAATTTTTCAGGAAAGTATCCTGATCGATCTCATTGATCGTTTCGAGAGGGGAAATAGTCCAGGTCATACAATCTAATTAGTTGATGAGAGTGCCTGCGTCTGGCTTACTAATGTAGGCAACCGCGATCAAACATCATTCCCGGAGTGGATAATTTTCCTCAAAAAAAAGATCCCGCACCTGGCGGGATCTGATTAAGTTATTGAACGACAACCGGGAACACCACTTCAATATCGGTTTCCCCTATTCCGCAACTGCCGTCTTTTAGACCCGGCTGGTGACGAAGGCGAATGGTGATCGTTCCCCTTCCTGTTGCAGAAGATACCCATTCGGATGCCAGTCCTACTCCCAATCCTTTAGAATCCTTGTCAGTCCTGGTAATCACGGCATCGCTGGCATCAAAACACACCAGGTGATCGTCGGCCTCTTCTCTGATCTCAGTAGTGATGTCGATCACTTTAGCCGGGTTCGATTCGTTCAGGAATTGCAGCGAACACTGGTACACTTTACCGGCCTGCATGTAAATGGTATCAGTGGTTCCGTTGGCTCCGCCTTCTCCATCGGGATCCCTGAACTGGAAGATGCGCGTAGCCGAATCGGCTGATAAATTCACCTTTAATGTAGTAATGAGTTCTTCTTCGTTGGTCACCACAGGTTGGGTAACATCGTTCTCATCTTTTTGGCAAGAGGTAAAAAATACGGCCATCAGCGCGGCAGCTAAAAATGAATTGACTTTCATGTTATTGTTTTTTGATAGTGAGTGGAACATTGATCTTAAGTAAAAGGTTTCTCCCTGTTTCGTCAGAGAAATAACGGAACCTGTTGAGGTAACTCCGGTACCTGAGGTTCAGTAGGTTGGTCCCGGAAAGTGAGATAAAAAGCGGTTGTTTACCCAGCCTGATCGTGGTATTGATCTCTGCTTCGAGCAAAAAATAATCAGCAGGCGGAGGAGCAAAATCAGTAAGCGTAGTCTGCTCGCCATTGTCCTGCGCTATCACGATCTGTTTTGCATAGCGCGTCTGCCGGGCAACATATGTTCCACTTAGCGTAAACGTTACGATACGTTTGGTACCGAATTGCTTTTCCACACCTGTTTTCAACCGGTCAGGAGGAATTTGCGACAGGTAGTTCCGGGTTCCGCGCTGTGTGGCGCGCACCACACTCAACTGTCCCAAAACCGCTGTGCTTGCAGTGGTTTGCCATTTCCCGGAAGCATCGATCCCTTTGAAGATGGCATTTTGCTGTACATATACATAGGTAGGGAAAGCACCGCGGATGGTCAGCGAGGTTTGCCCGGAAGGCACGAGGTTGATAAAACCGGTGAGTACATTGTGGTACAGCGAGACTTCACCGCTGAACTTCGAAGACCTGTATTCTGCGCTGATGCTGTTGTTCCAGTTGCTTTCGGGCCTCAGACCGGAATCGCCGACTTCTACCGTTGCCGATCCGTGATGCAGTCCGTTGCTGAACAACTCGTTTACCGCGGGCGGTCTCCATGCCGTTCCACTGAATGCGCTGATGATCAGCGCGTTATTTACGCGATAGCCTGCGCCGAGACTTACCGACGGATTGGTGTAGCGGAACGTTGGATTGAGCACCACACCATTCTCAGGTTTGTACACTTGCAGGTATCGGTGATCGAGACGTGCACCGGCTTCGATCTGCCAGCGGCCTTTGTGAAAACGCTCGATCCAGTATGCGCCAACGCCCTGGTTCTTAAAATTAGGAATGAACAAGCGGCCGTTGTAGGTATTGGACTGCATCATCCCGCTCGCTCCTACTGCGCCCTCAAAATTGTTGTGGTGGTGCAGCTGGTATTCCAGTTCCAGCAT
>JAZKEZ010000105.1:22764-22990 GCA_040386675.1 Bacteroidota bacterium
GGACCGTGCCGATCGAATTCGAAGCGCTTGTTGAACTGCCGCGAATACACCAGCGATAGTGTGTTGAAGTTTTTCAGGGTATACGTGGTCCTGAACTTCAGCAATTCGTGCCCGAGTTGCTGCATCGGCCTGCCGACCTTGTAACTGAACGCTGTTCCCTGCGGCTGTTCGCTTGCGCTGAACACGTTGATCAGGTCGGTGGTATTCCCGAGATGAGAACCGGTGT
>JAZKEZ010000106.1:0-8181 GCA_040386675.1 Bacteroidota bacterium
CTATAACCTGGGTTACCCCGTAAATACGCAGTATGATGATTTCGCAGCCATATCGGACAATGCGATGCGCAGCGGTTATTTTACCTCCAACCGGACAACCGGCGCGGGCGGCGATGACATTTACAGTTTCGAAGTACTGAAACCACTGCCTATGGGTAAGAGATTGCTGGGCAGGGTAAACGACAGCACGCACACCGGTATCGCTTCGGCCCTGGTGAGTTTGCGCGATGAAAATTCAAACCTGGCAGATACCACGACCAGCGATGCGGCCGGTAACTTCGTGTTTCTGGCAGAAGCCAATAAAAACTTCAGCTTAACCGCACAAAAAGCAGGTTATGTTGACGGCACCACAACGGCCAACACGATGACCGATAAGGTGAACGTAAACGTGGAGATCATACTCAAACCGGTATATGTACCCACAGCGAAAGACCTGGAACTTGAAGCCGCAACCGGCCTTAACCCGATCTATTTTGATGTGGACAAATTCAACATCAGGAAAGATGCAAAACCAGGCCTGAATAAAGTGGTGACCTTCCTGGAGCAGAACCCGAATACCGCAATAGAACTCAGTGCCTATACCGATTGCAGGGAATCAGAACAATACAACCAGGTATTGTCGGACAAGCGTGCCAATGCGGTGGTGACTTACCTGCGCAAACGCAGCAGCAAACCAGGGAGAATCAACGGTAAAGGATACGGCGAAAGTCATTTGGTGAATTCGTGTGCCTGCGAAGGAAAAAAACGCTCGGTTTGCGATGAATCCTCGCACCAGGCCAACCGGAGAACTGAATTCAAAATTGTAGATTAAGCTCCCGTTATTCCGTTACGGAACGATAATTGGTAGGTTTGCGGGTCCCGGTTATTACCGGGATCAGCTTTCCCTCATCGTTAACCATTAAAAACAAACAAACATGAAAAAACCCCTTCTACTTTCCCTGGCAGCACTGACTATGCTGGGTTCCCTGATCTCAGGTTGTAAAAAAGACAAAGACGAACCGATAGTTGCAACACCGGCACCGACATTGATTGACATGAACTACCGTCTTACCGGTACTTTCGGAACAGACAGCGTGAATATGGTAGTTGCCGGAGCACAGGGCGCATCTATCCAGCACGGATCGAACGACCGCGTGATCAATGCCGACACTTCATCAAGGACTTACCAGATGAGCATGAGCAGCAATACCGGCCGTGAGCAGCTCATTATCGAAAAAGGAACACTTGAATTTCTGAAAGCGAGTGGCCTGCCTGCATCAACCGTGATGACCTATTTCAGAAAAGGATCTTATCCTTACCTGTCTCCGGGTTCTGATGATTACAGCGATGGAATTGCAATGACTTTCGTAGACAAGTCTGGTGAGATCTGGCGTTCTAACGACGGTTTCCAGAGCACCGGAACCTTTACCATTACCGATGTGGTAAGTAAATCTGAGTTCAGCAAACCGGGTGCAAAGATCAAAGCAGAGATCAACGCCACGTTCTACTCTCCTGACGGAACACGCACCAAGCAGATGAATACTGAAATCATCACCATTTTTATTGATCCGCGTTAAGGGGCAATTTTTGCCTCACTTCGGTGAAGGAAATTACATGAGATCCCGTCAGCCATTGGTTGACGGGATTTTTTGTTTACCGCCTGCCGGTTCCGCGGCTGATGTTCCTGATCCATTCTTTATGGGATGAAACGCGAGCGTAGCCGCCAAGAATACCGTAATATCCTCTTGAAGTCCGCAGGTTCTCGATGTTCAGTCCGAGTGATTGCGAACTGATGCCGATGAGTTGAACCTTACCGTTCCTGGTCCGGAACAATCCGCCGCCGCTGTCGCCACCGCCAATACCATATTCGAGCGGAAGAGGCTCAGGAGAACCGAGTTTATTACAATTGTCAGCCTTTACCGGCGAATCGAAATCGGTAACCAGGTGATGATTTTTCTGATCAACACTGTCGACAACATTCATCCCTGCAATTTTCAGGTGGTAGCTGTTCACCAGCTCCGCACGGTTGGCCGGACCGGACACGCCGAAACCAACGCCAGTTACCGTATCGCCAAGCTCATCGGTTTCAAACGACAGCACCGGGAAGCTGATCTTCTTTACCGGCTCACTGAGTTCAATGATGGCCAGGTCGGCGCCTTTGTTCCAATACGTCGGGTGGATGGTCAGCGTTTTACCGGTATATCGTTTTCCCTTCACCTCAAATTCAAAATTCTCAAGCGCGGCAGGCCGTGATCCGGTTACCACTTTGAAAGTGTAGGTAGCCCCGTTCATTACCATCGTGCTGTCTTTGTAATCCTCATGGATGAAACAATGTGCACAGCTGATCAGGTGCAGGCTGTCTATCATCACGAAAGAACCGGTGTAACCCGATTTCTCAAAATCATATATCACACCCACACAATCGAATTCGGGCTTTTTACCCAGCGCCAGGTATTCTTCAACGGGAACATCAGAGCGGTAAATGCCAAACAGGGAGAGGAGTCCGAGCAGACAGATCAGCAGGCTTTTATTGATCATGGGGAATGAGATTAGGTGGGATCAAGTATAGTGATTCAAATCTTCACCTGGAACGTCACATACAAACTCCTGCCGTCGGAAGGTAGTATTCCCGGACCGGGATAACCGGTGGCCCTGCGGGTGAAGTAATACTGGTTGGCTAGGTTGTTCAGGCTTCCTTCCAGCCTGTAGCGGCGCCATTCGTAACTCATGCTGACATCCATGACCTGGTAGGCAGGGATCACTCCGATGATGGACGACGGATCTTCGTAAACCGCATTGGTCGCGTCGGTAAACTGGTCACTGAGGTAAGTGAGCTGGAACGAGACCTTGATCTTTTTATACGCCAGTCTTACGCCGGTTTTAATGTTCCAGTCGGGCACAAACTCTACCTGGTTTCCGGTTACTCCGGTTGCCAGGCTTCTGGTGTACTCAGATTTTATCGCGGCGATGTTCCCGAATACCAGTCCGCTCCAGGTTTCCTGGTTGGGCCGCAGCGCGCGGATCACATCGAGTTCACCGTACGACTCTACTCCCATGATGATCGCCTGGCCGATATTTGTGCGCAGCCGGTAAACCTGGAAGCCTTTGGATGCCTGGATCTCTCCAATACGGTTGTTGTAATTCAGGTAGAACACACCCAGATCATAGTTCAGTACAGAGGTATTGTTGCTGCGGATCCCGAGGTCTGCAGAATACCCCTTTTCATCTTTCAGGTTCTGGTCGATCACCGCCGACGGGTTATTGACGCGCATATCGCTGAACGTGATGGAACGGTAATTCTGGCTGATGTTTGCATACAGCTCGATCTTCTCCAGCGGCTTGTAGCTCACTCCTACTCCGCCCAGCAGAAACCTGCGCACATCCGTTCTTTTCTCATTGATGCGGACGATCGGATCGATGTTTCCGGCAATGTCTCGGGTGATGAAGAAATAAGTTCCCTGTGCTTTGGTGTCGATGAATTCCGAGCGGATGCCGGGTGTGATCGACAGCCGGTCGTTGAGGTAAAGAATGTTTTCTGCAAACAGCGCCACGTTCTGGTTCGGAAAGCGGTAATCGTAGGTCATGAACTGCTCGGGGTTCACAAAACTGAAATTCGCATCGCTGCCGGTGCTTCCCTCACCCTGCTGACTGTGGTTAAACCCGTAGTAATACCGGCTTCCCAGCAGCAATACCGAACGCCGGCCGAACAATTCGTACCGGTGCAGGAACCTGGCTTCGGTCCCGAAATTGGTAAACTGACCCTTGATGAGATCGCGGGGCTGCACACCAAAATCTATAGTGGAAACCCGGTTTGGACGGAAACCCAGCGAATACCTGTTGGCGTACAAACCGAAAACCCGGAGATTGAACTCGCTGCTTTCACTGAATTTGTGATCCAAATGCACAGCCGCCAGGTTCCAGTTTACCTGGAACCAGTTGCGCTCACGGATGCTCTGTCGCGGATCTTCCTTGAACATCGTGTAACTCAGTCCGCCGGGTTGCTGCGCCAGGTAATTGGTCACGGTAAGATCTATTCCTACCGACGTTTTCTCCGTGACCTGGTAATTCACGTTCGCGTACGCGTTGTAATTCTCGGCGTGCGAATTTTGTCGCCAGCCGTCGCTTTTCTTGTACTGGAAAAAGGTGTAGTAACTCACTTTGCCCACCGTTCCGCTAACGCTGGTAAAGGCATTGTAAAAATTGAACGAACCAACGGTCTGCCGCGCGGTGACCTCGAGCTTCCGGTTAGGATTCGGTGCTTTGAGAATGAAATTAACCAGTCCGCCGAATTGCGAACCGAATTGCAGCGAGGCCGCTCCCCGTACGATCTGTATCCGGTTTACAGTCTCGATAGAGGGTGTGTAGTAACTCTCCGGATATCCGAGTGCATCGGCACTGATGTCGTAACCGTTCTGCCGCACATTAAAATTGGAACTCCGGTTGGGATCGAGGCCGCGCCCGCCGATACTGAGCTGCAGGCCTATCCCTTCGTTTTCCCAGATGTTTAGGCCCGGTACGCGGGAGTATATCTGGCGCGCATTGTTGGTGGAAAGATTCGCTGTAAGCTGGTCAACGACAATAACTTCCGACTTTTTACCTTCGTAGATCCCCATGTTTTCTACGCCGCGCATCCGGGTGCGGCTAAAATCGGAGCGACTGTCGTCTACCACAACTTCCTTCAGGCTTTCGTTGCGCGGGTGCAGGCGAAAACTGAGCTCGGTATCGCCGGTAAGCTCAACCGTATCTTTTTGTGTTTTGAAATCGTGTGATTTGATTACCAGCACATATTTTCCGGCAGGCAGTCCGGTGAAACGGAAGGTACCGTTGGCACTGGTTTGAACCGTCTTTTTATGATCCAGGATCACAAAACCATCTGTCACAGGCTCTTCACCGGTGACCGAAACTACTGTGCCCGACAAGGTAAACTGGGCATGTAAGGCTGTACAAACAAAAAGCAGCAGTACACTGCATAAAAACTTCACTCTCATGGGTCGACCGGTAGCCTGGAAAATGTACGTGATGTGCCGTTGTGAGCCGGTGCTTAATCTCCGTCGTTATCAGTATACGTAATAGTTACACTCATGGCCGAGGTCATATCAACCTTGATGTATTTCACGGTTTTCTGTAACTCATTATAGGTGTTTTTCATTGCCTGGTTGTTGGTTTGCACCAGGTTGTAGAAATTGGGATCCAGGCTTTCGATCTGGGTCTGGCAAACCGAAAGCTGGGTATTGATGAAATCCGACAACAGCACTCCGCTGGAAGGATCTTTCGCGTCGAGCGCATCGAGGTAAGAACTGATCGACGGACCTTCGGATCCGGTCACTGCATGACGGCCGTTGAACATATCGATAAAGGCTTGGTGAGCGGTTTTGGCAAGGATGCCTGAAATGTCTTTTTTGTAGAATGCTTCTACTTTGTTGGCCGCTACGATCCCGTTCAGCATTGCGCCTGAAGGGATACCGAATTTGGCTGAGCGGAGGTAGCGCTCGTAATGAAGGGTAAGCGCGTTTACCCAGATCGAGGTAGATGAACTGATATCGGTACCGGTCCGGCCAGTGAATGAACTCTTGAAACTACCGTTCCATTCTGCAGATACCTTGCTTATCAGGTCGGTCATGTGGGCATTGATCCGTTTGATGTAAGCCAGTCGTTTGGCCGCATTCGCATCGGTAGTATAATACGTGAGTATCTCTGCATCGGTGGAAGCCAGTCCGTTCAGCAGGTAATCAAGCGCCGGAAAACCCTGGCACGGAAAATTACTCGGCAACTCGAGGTTGGCATTTGGGTTCTGGATATTTGCATTGATCCCATCAACGCTTGCGGGATAGATGTTAAAGAAATAACGGATGGTGTATTTTTCTCCGGGACCCACGTCGAACAGCTCTACTTTCTGCCATTCAGTGTAAGCGGTTACCCAAGCCGACCGGAAATCCTGAAGCGCAGATACTGACGGCGCTGCTGCAAAACCTTCGGAAGCAGTCACCATGGCATCCAGACGGGTTTTGAATCGCGCGTACGACGGGATGATGATGTTATCGGCGAGGTTGGTGAGCATTTCCTGGCGGTTTTTGCTGATCCCTGCAGGCTCGTCGTTCAGCACCTCATCGGTCTTCTTGCTGCATGCAACCAGCGCGATCACTGCAACTGACAGTATCCCGATAAATTTCCAGCTCATCTTCTTCATACGAATCGTTATCTATAGAAAAAGCAGAGCGATAAATTACCGCTCTGCTTATTTTTTTGCAAAAGTACTCTGCTTTGAATTAGATATTGAATTTTGCTTTGATCTTAGTCATTGCAACGTCAACTTTAGCGTTGGTCAGTTGCCAGATACCGGTGGTGTTAAAGTCGATGTCGTTCAGGATTGCATCAGAAAATGCTGCATCTGCACCATTCAGTTTACAGAAACGAAGGGAATAGATGAATCCAAGTCCTTCGCCGTAAGCGTGTGCACGTGCACCAGGATCGGTAGCTCCGTCTTTTACTTTCTTCAGGTAACCCAGTGCTGAAGCTGCAATCGCATACTCACACTGCTTTCTGATGAAAGTAGCCTGCTCGGTAAGCACTGCCTTGTCTCCGTTTACGATCGCTGCACGACCTTTAAGGAATGCCGCGTGCATTTTAGGGAAACCTGCCTTGTTGTACTCCCAAACGTAAGAAGCCAGTTGAGACTCACCGCTTGATGGCTGTGGAAGAGCAACCAGGTTGCTGTACAGGTAAGGTCTTATTGTAAGGTTGGCAAAAGCCTGATCCCAGTTGTATTCCAGCTGGCTGTATTTTTTACCGTCTACCAGTTTGGTGTTGTTTGCGCTAAGTGAAGGCTCTGCAAGAAGTACGTTACAGATATAGTCAAGCTGGTAAGCACCGATAAATGATTTTGCAATTACCTGGCCCCACTCTACACCGTGCTCATCGATAAGGTAAGAAGAACCGCTGGCATTCTTGATCTTTCCTGCCTGGCCTTCTGAAGCCACTTTATCAAAAGACTGGCTGCTTACAGCGATCTTTTTGAAGTTGCTTTCCATGGTCGTTCTTACTGCCTCAGCATAAGAAACAGAGCTTGCAGTTTTATTCTTCAACTGAACTGTTGAACCGTTCAGGTAAGCATAGGTACCGGTAAATGGTGCATTTGCAGCAACAAACATATTTTTAAGGATATTCTCGTCAAGCACTACAGTAGAAGTAGCAGCGTTGGCAGAAGAATTATAAGCAGCAAGTGCGCGGAACATATTGTAACGGTCCTGACCTTCTGCAAGATCAACAGTGGTATCGCCTGCAACTACAAATGCAGCTTTATAAGGCGTTGAGTCGTTGAAGCTGGTGTAAGAAACCGCAGTTCTGAATTTCCCGATAGAAGGAGCAGGAGTTTCGATTGGCGTGGTTTCGTCTTTTTTACAGGATGAAAGCGCTACCGCAAGGAATCCTGCAAGCAGAATAGGTGAACTTGTTTTAGTAAACATATAAAGGTTAGTTGTTTTTAAGGCTGCAAAGATTATCTCTATTTAGATCAGATACAATTAACGTTTTCAATATACCCTGAAAGCAGTATTTTACACGATTATTCTTTTAATCAAAAGCTACTCGTGAAAATAGGGTATTAGCCCTCAAAGCTATTGACAACACTATCTTTTACGGCGTTTGAAATTACCCGGACAGCGCCCGCACGCCAATCAAAAACAATGAATTTGTGATATATCTTCAGAATTTCTTCAGAATTGAAGGTTATATTCGCGCGCATGAAAATCCTGATCATAGAAGACGATGCTGAATTCTCCAGGCAGATCAGGACTTATCTTGAAGGCGAGGAATACCGGTGCGAACAGGCCGACACTTACGAATCAGCCCTGGATAAACTTTCATTTTACCAGTACGACTGCATTTTACTCAACCCGATGTTGCCCGGCGGCGACGGCATCCGGCTGCTTACCTACCTCAGGGAACGCCAGCTCTCTGCCGGCCTGATCGTCATCAGCACTGAAGATTTGCTTGATGACAAGATCCTGTGGCTGCGGATTGGGGCCGACGACTACATGGCCAGGCCGTTTCACCTCTCCGAACTTTCAGCAAGGATCTACTCCATTATCAGGCGGAGACAGTTCCAGAACAACAACATGATCGCCTTCAAAGAGATGAAGATGGATTTGCTTGCCAAATCGCTGTATGTCCGCGATAAACCGGTTACGCTCACCAAGAAGGAAT
>JAZKEZ010000107.1:0-2101 GCA_040386675.1 Bacteroidota bacterium
CGACAGTTTCTTTCGTTCTTTCTTTCCAAAAGAAAGGACAGCAACAAACTAAGCGACAAACAAATCGACAAACAAATCGACAAACAAATCATCAACAACAAATTATAAAGACGTTGAATTCTAAGTACTATGCGCTTAAAATTTGCATTTGGAACGCAGTCCATTAAATTTGTGACCTTCACTTTCAATCTCCGGGTGAACAAACGCAATTTTTCAGCTACCATACATATCCAAAAGAAATGTCGACATCAAAGATCATCTACACCAAAACTGACGAAGCACCTGCTTTAGCTACCTATTCATTATTGCCGATCATCAGGGCATTTGCAGCCTCGGCAGGTATCGAGGTTGAACTGAAAGACATTTCACTGGCCGGCAGGATACTGTCTGTTTTCCCTGAAGTACTTACCGATTCGCAGAAACAGGACGATGCGCTTGCAGAGCTGGCGAAGATTGTTACGACTGCTGATGCGAACGTGATCAAACTTCCGAATATTTCGGCTTCTGTTCCGCAGTTACTGGCGGCAATCAAGGAACTTCAGGACAAAGGGTATGCACTTCCGGATTACCCGGCGAATGCGGCAACTGATGCTGAGAAAACCATAAGAGCAAAATACGATAAGATAAAAGGGAGTGCCGTAAACCCGGTGATCCGTGAAGGTAACTCCGACAGACGTGCTCCGAAAGCGGTGAAGAATTACGCGAAAAAGCACCCGCACAGCATGGGCGCCTGGTCGGCAGATTCGAAGACGCACATCGCTTACATGAAAAACAGCGATTTCCGTTCGAACGAAAAATCGGTTACCATCCAGGAAGCCGGCAAGGTGAAGATCAATTTCACCAGCGGCGGAACTACCAAAACATTAAAAGAAGTTGCCGTACAAAAAGGTGAGATCATCGACGGTACGTTCATGAGCAAGAAAGCGCTGATGAGCTTTTTACAGGACGAGATCGCGGATGCCAAAAAGCAAGGCGTTTTGTTCTCGCTGCACCTGAAAGCGACCATGATGAAGATCTCGGATCCGATCATTTTCGGTCATGCGGTAGACGTATTCTTTAAGGATGTGATCAGCAAGCATGCTGAAACCTTTCAAAAACTAGGCGTGAATACCCGCAACGGTTTCGGCGACCTGACCAGCAAGATCGAAACGCTTCCTGCAGATGAGAAAGCAGCGATACTGGCTGATATCCAGGCAGTGTTCGGGAATCAGCCGGAGGTGGCGATGGTGAATTCTGACAAAGGAATCACCAACCTTCACGTTCCTTCGGATGTGATCATTGATGCTTCGCTTCCGGCTATGATCCGTACTTCGGGTCAGATGTACGATCGCGCAGGTAAGCAAAAAGACACCAAAGCAGTTGTTCCGGATGGCAGTTATGCACCGCTTTACCAGGCCGTAATCGATTTTTGTAAGAAAAACGGCGCATTCGATCCACGTACCATGGGCACCGTACCAAACGTAGGTCTGATGGCGCAGCAGGCGGAAGAATACGGATCGCACGATAAGACCTTCGAAATTGAGGCCAGCGGTACTGTAGAAGTAGTGGACGAAAAAGGCACCGTACTGATTCAGCACAGCGTTGAGCAGGGTGACATCTGGAGAATGTGTGCAGTAAAAGATGCACCGGTGCAGGACTGGGTGAAACTTGCCGTGAATCGCGCAAGACTGAGCGGCTGGACTACAGTTTTCTGGCTGGATGCCGATCGTTCTCACGACGCCGAACTGATCAAAAAGGTAAATACTTACCTGAAAGACCACGATACTTCAGGTCTTGATATCCGCATACTTAACCAGGTGGATGCCTGTATCCTTTCCATGGAAAGAATCGTGAAAGGTGAGAACACCATTTCGGTTACCGGAAACGTACTCCGTGATTACCTTACGGATCTATTCCCGATCCTTGAGCTGGGGACTTCGGCAAAAATGCTTTCTATTGTTCCGTTGATGAATGGCGGCGGATTGTTTGAAACCGGTGCCGGTGGTTCTGCCCCGAAACACGTGGAACAGTTCATCGACGAAAATCACCTGCGCTGGGATTCTTTAGGTGAGATCATGGCGATCACGGTTTCACTCGAGCATCTGGGTCAGACACAAAACAA
>JAZKEZ010000108.1:0-3477 GCA_040386675.1 Bacteroidota bacterium
CGATCCGCTCCGTACCTCCGCGGCTTCCGTCAAGGTGCCCGCGTTCCGGTTCGCTGCGTTCGATCGGGAAAAGAGGCGACACCCCTTCGTATAATTGGTTGTGCAAATAATTTAGTTCAGGGTCATTGGGGGGTGATGAAGCATTACGAACCACAAAAGCCTCAAGCCAGATAAATCCCAAATACGGCAGGTGAGTCGCCTCTTTTACGGAACAAGCGGAGCGAAACAACATGCGGGCACCCGGAGGAAGCTGGGAGGAACGACCAGATCGCCGAACGGGTCGCAAGGTTGTGAGTGACGCGCAGTGAAGTAAAAGAAGCGACAGTTTCTTTGGTACCTTCTTTCCTAAAGAAAGGACAGCAACAAACAAAGCGTCAAACCAGGAATTGATCAGAATGATCATCAGAACAGAGCGGAATTCAGTATGCAGACTAAGGGTTTTTCCGCACCATAACTTCTACATCCTGCTGACCAACAGTCAGAAGTTTCATGTTTCAACTATATTTGCATCCAAAATTATCCTGATATGCGTGTATTCAACTTTTTATTGGCAGCAGTGTGCCTTGTCCTTGCTATGGACTTGTACGCACAGCCGTCATACAATATGGAAACCAGGACGGTAACCGACACCGCCGGATTTCTTTACGACAACGGTGGGCCGTTTGCCGACTACACCAATGACCAAAGCCTTACGTTCACCATTGCTGTAGGTGCGGGAAAAGCCCTGAAACTGCAGTTCCTGGAATCGAACCTGGAAACCAACGAGCTTTCCCTATCAACGCTTTGTATTTACGATTACATCGAAATTTTTGACGGCCCGGCAACCTTAGCGTCTGCTTCGAGGTATTGCGGAAACACCATTCCCCCGGTGCTTACCTCAACCACCGGTACCATCACCGTGCGGTTTACCTCAGACGGCGGCGGCGTAGCCAAGGGCTTCAAAGCCTACTGGACCACCGGTGCACTCCTTCCCGCCCCAACCGCTCCAACTTATTGTACCGCTTCAGGTCCGAGTTGCAGCAAGCCTGCAAACTTCTACATTCTTTCGGTTGATGTGGACGGCACTACGTATACCAACAACGTGTGTAACAACGACACTGGCAGTTTTAAGGCGTACAGCTCTTACATCGACTCTGTATTCACCATGAGTGCCGGAACGCCATCAATAGTAACCGTTGAAAACAACGGACTTTATGAGCTTACCGACGTATACATTGACTGGAACAACGACGGTAATTTCGATGCTGGTTCAGAATCTTACCTGGGTGTAAATGCAGCGGGCATCGGTGTAGCCACCGTGGTTCCACCGGCAACTGCACTACCCGGTTTCAAAAGAATGCGTGTACGGATGTGGGATCCTGTTTTCCAGGTGCTTGATTCACCTATCGGATCGATCCCGGTAGTACTGAGCTGTGGAGAAAGCTCCTACGGGGAAGTGGAAGATTATACTGTGTTGTTTACTAACCCGCTCAGACCAATTCCTGATTGCGCCACCGGATTTTCTCCTGCCAATGCAGCGAAAAATGTGTGTATGAATACCGTGATCTCTTGGGCAACAACTACCCGCGCAACTTCTTACAAGTTCTCACTGAAAGAAACCGGCGGAGCAACCCTTGTAAATACTGTTCTCACCGCTACTTCTTACGACGCGAGTGCACTACTTATGCCCGGTAAATCTTACACTTACCTGGTAACCCCTTCGGGAACCAACGGTGATGCACTGGGCTGCAGCAGCGTAGAATTCACCACCTCTGGAAATCTTGACCCAAGAGCATCTGTTGTGCCTTCCGGCGATACCATTGAAGCCTGCCGCAATACGCCTTTCGGACTGAACGGTACGCCGACATTGGGAACCACCCCATACAAACACGCCTGGACCGGAACCGGTCTGACTTACCTGAACAGCGGTACCGTGGTTAACCCGGTATTCAACGGAACAGCGGTAGGAACCTACAAACTGAAATACACCGTAACCGATACCAATAATTGCAAAGGAACCGACAGCCTGGTGATTCATGTGATCAGTGAAGCCAACGGAGGAGTAGTGAAAATCGGTCCGGATACGGCCTGTGCCAATACACCTTTCCGTCTACAGGTTTCAGGACTTGCGGGAAGCCTGGCCATTGAAGATTCGACTGCCGGCGGAGTATGGAACAACATCCCTTACACCGTGATCAACGACAGTGTTTTTGAAGTGACCGAAAGCAAACTTGGCAAGATCTACATCCGCACACTGGCTTCCGGGACGAATTGCTCGGATTACAGTACCAATATAGACAGTGTGGTGGTTATCGCATCGCCTGCGCTTCCTGTGATTGCCGTTACCGGGAACGATACGGTTTGCGCCGGACAAACGGTCCTTCTTCGCGTAACCAACTACAACAGCAACCTGATCTGGAATGATGCGGCTGCTACCCAAAATGATACCCTGGTGGTGAATGCTACCGGAAACTACACCGTAACTTATGTTGGTGTTGCCTGTACTTCTTCAGCATCGGTCGCCATTACCGTAGGTTACATTCCTGAAGCAAAACTGGAATATGTGGGCAACCTCACCACCTGTGCCGACGAAACCCCGGTACTCTACACCACCATTCAAGCCGGAGAGACAGTACTATGGAGCAATGGCGCAACTACCCGCGACATCAGTCCTGCGGTATCAGGTAAATACTATGTGACCGTTACCAACGCATTCGGATGCAGCCGTACTTCTGATACGGTAAACGTGATCATCAATGCTATTCCTGATCGCCCGGTGATCAGTGTTTCCGGTCCTGCGAATCCTTGTGAAGGCGAGCCGGTAATCCTGTCGTCGAGCTACGGCGGAAACGGTAACCTTTGGAATACCGGTGCAACCACCAACTCGATCACCATCCGGAAAAGCGGAAGTTTCTATGTAAGCTACACCGACGGGAACGGTTGCAGATCGTACTCTGACACCATTAGCAAGGCTTTCCGTGCAGCTCCTGTAAAACCTGCCGTTACCATTAGCGGTAAACTGAATACCTGTATCGGCGATTCAGTGAAACTAACCGTAAATACGCCGGGTACCCCTACCTGGAACGATGCTGCTGCCACCGCCGATAAATCGCTGGTAGTGTATACCAACGGATTCTACTTTGCGAAGTTTGTGAATGCAGAAGGCTGCCAGGTATTCTCTGATTCGATTCGTGTTGAATTTACTCAGTACCAGCCTACGCCGGTAATTACCGTAAGCGGAACCTTCTGCGAAGGAACCACTGCCCTGCTGGTTTCCAGTCTTGAATTCGGTAACACCTGGAACGACGCTGCACAAACCAAAAACGACACCCTGCGCATTACCACCGGCGGAACTTACCGCGTGAAGAATGTACAGAACGGCGTTTGCGTTGCTTTCTCAGAACCGGTAACCGTAAGTTTTGTTCCTAAACCAGCTACTCCTTCGGTGACCCAGAGCGGCGACAGCCTGTTCTCATCGGTTCTTGGCTACTCGTACCA
>JAZKEZ010000109.1:0-26744 GCA_040386675.1 Bacteroidota bacterium
AAGGTGCCCGCGTTCCGGTTCGCTACGTTCGATCGGGAAAAGAGGCGACACCCCTCCGTATGGATGGTTGTGCAAATAATTTAGTTCGGGGTAATTGGGTTGGAAAAAACAACACGAACCAAAAAACACCAAAGCTAGACCACTCGCAAATACGGCAGGCGGGTCGCCTCTTTTACGGAACAAGCGGAGCGAAACAACATGCGGGCACCCGGAGGAAGCTGGGAGGAACGACCAGATCGCCGAACGGGTCGCAATGTTGTGAGTGACGCGAAGTGAAGTAAAAGAAGCGACAGTTTCTTTGGTACTTTCTTTCCAAAAGAAAGGACAGCAACAAACTAAGCGTCAAACTGGCTGCATGAGCACCTGAGTAATATCCTCAGAAAAAAACACAACATAGTATGCTTGCATACAATTTTAATTACCTTTAAAGCACGTAAAACAAAAAATGAAGCCATTCGAAACCATTGAATATCCCATTCGCCTGGTGTGGACAAAGATTTCCAGACTGTATAATGGTGAAGCTGCGAAATACGGGACAACGATGGCAACCGGTTTCATCCTGCTGAATATCGACAGAAACGAAGGAACACCTTCGACCAAACTGGGTCCGATGCTCGGGCTGGAACCGAGAAGCCTGGTGCGTACGCTTTCGGCAATGGAGGAAAAGGGATTGATACTCAGGAAACCTGACCCGCTTGATAAACGCATGGTCCGCATTCACCTCACTCCGTTTGGAATTGAGAAACGTGAAGTAAGTAAGGCCGCTGTGGTTTACCTCAACAAAAAAATACAGCAAAACATAGATCCGGAAAAGCTGACCGTCTTTTTCGAAGTGCTTGACGAACTGAACCAGGCACTGGATAACCAGGAATTTTTCTCTGACCTGCAATACGCGGGATAACTTAATAAACACTCACCTCACTACTGAAATGAAAAAAACCATTAAAAAGGTTGCCGTTCTTGGCTCAGGAGTCATGGGATCAAGGATCGCCTGTCACTTCGCCAATATTGGCGTTCAGGTACTTCTTCTTGATATTGTCCCAAGAGAACTGGCTCCCGCCGAAGAAGCAAAAAAACTGACGCTTGAAAGTAAAGCGGTACGCAACCGCATTGTGAACGACGCCCTGCAGTTCGCATTGAAAAGCAATCCTTCACCGATCTACTCCAAAAGCTTTGTAAGCCGCATCCAGACCGGGAATTTTACCGACGACATGTCGAAGATCAGCGATTGCGACTGGATCATCGAAGTGGTTGTAGAGCGCCTGGACATCAAACAACAGGTATTTGAGCAGGTGGAGCAATACCGCAAACCCGGAACACTGATCACTTCCAACACGTCTGGTATTCCCATCCACCTGATGGCTGAAGGCCGCAGCGAGGATTTCAAAAAGCATTTCCTCGGAACCCACTTCTTCAATCCGCCGCGTTACCTGAAATTGCTGGAGATCATCCCTACTCCGCACACCGATCCTGAGATCACCGAATTCCTGATGGAATACGGAAGCCGTAACCTCGGGAAAATCACCGTACTGTGTAAAGACACTCCGGCCTTTATCGCGAACCGTGTCGGGGTATTCTCGATCATGGCGCTGTTCAATAAAGTAAAAGAACTCGGACTGAACATTACCGAAGTAGACCGCCTGACCGGTCCGGTGCTGGGTCGTCCGAAATCCGCGACATTCAGAACTACTGATGTGGTTGGTTTGGATACGCTGATGCACGTTGCAAAGGGCTTGCAGCAAAATGCCCCGAATGATGAGGCTAAAGAACTGTTCAACATTCCGGATTACATCCAGAAAATGGCGGACAACAACTGGCTCGGCAGCAAATCCGGACAAGGTTTTTTCAAGAAAGAGCGATCTGGTCCGAATGCAGGAAAGATTCTTGCGCTGAATCTCGACACCCTTGAATACGAAGAGCAGGCCAAGCCAAAATTCAAGGCGTTGGAAGCTGCGAAGCTGATCGAAGACCTGAAGGAAAGAACCAAATTCCTGTTCAACTTCAACGATAAGGCCGGTGAGTTCTACCGTGCCACCTGGAGTGCATTGTTTTCTTATGTAGCCAACCGTGTTCCGGAGATCGCCGATGAGATCTACAAGATCGACGAAGCACTGAAGGCCGGATTTGGCTGGCAGATGGGACCTTTCGAGGCCTGGGATGCCATTGGCATTGAAGCCGGTATAACCGAAATGCAGAAGCAGGGACATGAGCCGGCACGGTGGATCAAAGATCTTCATGCCGCAGGAGTAAGCAGCTTCTACAAGATCGAAAACGGTATTAAATACTACTATGACACCACTTCAAACAGCTACAAAATGATCCCCGGATCTGACAAGCTGTTGACCCTGGAAACCCTGCGTCCTACCAATACCATCTGGAAAAACAGTGGTACCACGATCATTGATCTTGGCGACGGGATCCTTTGCCTGGAGTTCCATACCAAAATGAACACCATTGGAGGTGAAGTACTTGCGGGAATCCACAAGGCGATAGACCTTGCCGAGACGCAGTACAAAGGATTGGTCGTGTACAATGAAGGCGAGAATTTCTCTGCCGGTGCCAACGTAGGGATGATCTTCATGATGGCTGCAGAGCAGGATTACGACGAATTGAACTTCGCAATTGCAGCTTTCCAGAAAAGCATGATGAGACTCCGCTACTCATCGATCCCGGTAATTTCTGCACCGCACAACCTGACCCTTGGCGGCGGATGCGAGCTGTCGATGCACTCCGATAAGATCATTGCGCATGCAGAAACCTATATCGGACTGGTTGAATTCGGCGTGGGAGTTATCCCGGGCGGCGGCGGAAGCAAGGAATTTGCACTTCGCGCATCCGACGAGATGAAGGAAGGCGATATCCGCATCAACACCCTGAGAAACCGTTTCCTCACCGTGGGACAGGCCAAGGTGGCAACCTCTGCACACGAAGCGTATGAACTTGGGTATTTCCGCAAGACCGACGAAGTTGAAGTAAGTCGTGCCCACCAGCTGGCGCGTGCAAAAGCTGCTGCCCTTGAAATGGCAAATGCAGGCTATACGCAACCGCTTCCCCGCAAGGACATTACTGTTCTCGGGAAGGAAGGACTGGGGATCGTTTACATCGGTGCACATACCATGTGGAGCGGCGAATACATCACCGAACACGAGAAACTGATGTCTGAGAAACTCGGAACCGTACTTTGCGGCGGCGATCTTTCTGCCCCGACACAGGTTTCTGAACAGTACCTGCTCGACCTCGAAAGAAAGGCATTCCTGGAATTGTGTACGACCCGCAAAACACTGGAACGTATGCAGAGCCTGATCAAGAATGGCAAAATCCTTCGCAACTAATTACCTCAATCCAATCAAAAAATGAACGCATATATAGTAGCTGCAAAACGCACAGCAGTAGGAAAAGCACCTCGCGGGCTATTTCGCTTCATGCGCCCTGATGAATTGGGTGCAGCAGTCATCCAGGATCTTCTTTCGGGTTTACCGGGATTTGACCGCGAAATTGTTGACGACGTGATCGTTGGAAACGCAACTCCCGAAGCAGAACAGGGCCTTAACGTCGGCCGTATGATCTCTTTAATGGGAATGGACACCTATAAAGTTCCGGGTATGACCGTGAACCGTTACTGTTCTTCAGGACTTGAAACCATTGCCATTGCGGCATCGAAGATCAGCGCCGGTATTTCAGACTGCATCATTGCCGGCGGAGTGGAAACCATGAGCCCGATTCCATTCGGTGGATGGAGAATTGTTCCGAATGCACGCGTTGCAAAAGAAAACCCAACCTGGTACTGGGGAATGGGTCTTACTGCCGAAGCGGTAGCCAAAGACTACAACATTTCACGCGAAGACCAGGATCTTTTCGCCTACAATTCTCACCAGAAAGCTGTAAAAGCACTGGAGCAGAACCTGTTTGACGGCGAGATCACCCCGATCAAGGTAGAGGAAATCTACCTGGACGAGAATGAAAAACGCCAGGTCCGTGAGTATACCGTGACCAAAGACGAAGGTCCGAGAAAAGACACGACGCTTGAGGCCCTTGCCAAACTGAAACCGGTGTTTGCCCAAAACGGTTGCGTAACCGCAGGTAACTCTTCTCAAACCTCTGACGGGGCTGCATTTGTTGTGGTGATGAGTGAGAAAATGGTGAATGAACTGGGTGTTCAACCGATTGCACGTATGGTGAGCTATGCCGTTGCCGGTGTGGAACCACGCATCATGGGTATCGGACCGATCGCCGCTATTCCGAAAGCATTGAAAATGGCGGGGATGACCCTTGCCGATATCCAGATGATCGAACTGAACGAAGCGTTCTCTTCACAATCGCTGGCCATTGTTCGCGAACTCGGCATCAATCCTGAGATCGTGAATGTGAACGGCGGAGCCATTGCCCTTGGTCACCCGCTGGGTTGCACCGGTGCAAAGCTATCGGTACAGCTGTTCAATGAAATGAACCGCCGCAAACTGAAATACGGTATGGTCTCTATGTGTGTAGGAACCGGCCAGGGTGCTGCAGGTATCTTCGAGATGCTCAATTAATTAGCCTTACTAACTGAAAACGACAGAATAGTCACCTCAAATTGATTTTTTAACCATGGAAACAACAACCAAACAAGCATTAAAAGGAGGAGAGTTCATCATCAAGAACACCAATCCTATGGATGTATTCATTCCTGAAGAATGGAATGAGGAGCAACTGATGATGGCCCAGACCTGTAAGGATTTTATCGAGCAGGAAATTCACCCGCGCCTGGACGAGATCGACAGCCAGAAAGACCTGAAGCTGGTTCCTTCTCTTATGGAGAAAGCCGGTGAACTGGGGATTCTTGGGATCTCCATTCCTGAAGAATACGGCGGGTTCGGTAAAGACTTTGTAACCGGAATGCTGACCACAGAGGTTTGCGGTGCTGGTCACGCATTTGCCGTAGCCCTTGCTGCACACACCGGAATCGGTACCATGCCGATCCTGTATTACGGGAACGAAGACCAGAAATCACGGTACATCCCGAAACTTGCTTCAGGCGAGTGGAAGGCTGCGTATTGCCTTACCGAGCCTAGTGCAGGTTCTGATGCTAACTCTGGCAAGACCAGGGCTGTACTTAGCGAAGACGGCAAGCACTACGTTCTGAACGGACAGAAAATGTGGATCACCAACGGTGGTTTTGCAGATGTATATACTGTTTTTGCCAAGATCGATAACGATGAAAACCTGAGTGCCTTTATCGTTGAACGCGGTATGGAAGGACTGAGCACCAACCCTGAAGAAAAGAAAATGGGGATCAAGGGTTCATCAACCGTACAGGTGTTCTTCAACAATGTGAAAGTTCCGGTTGAAAACATGTTGAGCGATCGCCAGAATGGATTCAAGATCGCGCTGAACATTCTGAACCTCGGTCGTATCAAGCTTGCCGGTGCTGCACTTGGCGGAGCTAAAGTTGCGATCTCTACCTCGATCAACTACGCAAACGAAAGGGAGCAATTCGGTCGCCCGATCAGTAAATACGGCGCTATCCGTCATAAGATTGCCGAGCAGATCATCCGCACCTGGGTAATTGAAAGTGCGACTTACCGTTGCAGTCAGAACGTGGAGGATGCCATTGCCGAACTTGAGGCAAGCGGTCTTTCTCACGAAAAGGCATTATTGAAAGGTGTTGAGCAGTATGCTGCAGAAGCTGCAATGCTTAAAGTGGCTGCTTCTGAAACGCTTGATTACGTAGTGGACGAGGCCGTTCAGATCTACGGCGGCATGGGTTACTCAGAAGAAAGTCCGGTTGCCCGTGCTTACCGCGACAGCCGTATCAACCGTATTTTCGAAGGAACCAACGAGATCAACCGTATGCTTACCGTTGATATGCTGTTGAAGAAAGCTATGAAAGGTGAACTGGACCTGATGGGCCCTGCAATGAAAGTTGCCGGTGAACTGATGGAGATCCCTGATTTTGCCGAGCCGGATAACACTCCTCTTGCCGCAGAAGAAAAATGCATTGAAGGTTTCAAGAAAGCGATCCTGATGGTGGCCGGAAGTGCTGCCCAGAAGCTGATGATGAACCTGGCCAAAGAGCAGGAAGTACTGATGAACATTGCCGATATGGCGATCCAGACCTACCAGGCGGAAAGCGCATGGCTGAGAGCAAAAAAGATCGTTGCGACCAAAGGTGAAGCTGAAGCTGCCTATGCCATCGCAATGGTTCAGACCTTCGTTTATGATGCCGCCGACCGTATCAACAAACACGGTAAGGATGCACTGAACGGATTTGCAGAAGGCGATGAGCACAGAATGATGCTTATGGGACTTCGCAGGTTTACCAAAACTGATGCTGTGAATACCAAAGAACTGAGAAGAACCATTGCTGCAAAAGCGATTGAAGCCAACCAGTACTGTTTCTGATTTATAAGAAAGGATAATTGAAAAACCCCGGTCGGAGCTATCTGACCGGGGTTTGTTATTTAACCGCAAAGGGCGCTGAGTTTTTTCGCAAAGGACACAAAGAGGTTTTCAATCTTTGCGCCCTTTGCGTAAACCTTTGCGCTCTTGGCGGTTAAAATCACTCCACCAAGTATCTTGAACTCACTGTGCCTTCATTGGTTTCGAAGCTGATCAGCACCACTCCTTTCACCGATACAGGAAGCGTGAATTCATTCCCGCTGATCTGTACCTTTTCAATCAGGCGGCCGGTGGTTTCATACACCGATAAACCGGTTACGGTATGTCCGGATTGGAAGAAAAGTGTGCGTCCTTTCAGTGTTGCCTGCTGAAATGATTTCCCCTGTTCTGATACCGACGCTGGTCCGCCTTTTACCGTTACGGTCATGCTGTCTGCCCGCTGACATCCCACTGAGAAATAAACGGTGAACGATTTATCTGAACCGCTGATATTGGAAACCACCAGCTCCGCATTATTGCCGGAAGTAATGGTTTTTGCACTAACTCCGCCCGGCAGCGCCGAGGTTGAATATACACCGGGGAAGTTTTGCGTGATCCGCAGGGTATCTCCCGAATTCACCACTGCATCGTTGGGGTGAAGTATGTCGGTAGTATTCAGGTTTACGCTGAAATTACCGGCAGACTGGTTTCCGTCTACCTGCACTTTGTAGCGGTGTCCCGCAATGGTCGGCACATATACGATCTCATCGGTAGTATTGCTGTTGCAGTCTGAACTCGCTACCTGTACAAGTGCATTGTGGGCTTGTCCGCCGGGAAGACAGGTGGCTGCAGAAGCAAGCCCGCGATCGTAGACCGCAATCTGTCCGTCGAAGGTGAGCGAACCCAGGGTAAGGATGCTGCCGGTTGATGTAGCATCGAAGTAATACCAGCGGGTATTGTCTTTGTTGGCGTCTTTCCACTGCGCACCGATTGGTTCATCGCAAAGCGCAGTAGCCATACAATTCGATCCTGTAACTGATCCGTTGGCCGTTAGTATCAATGCGCCACACACAAAATCATTGCTTACCGTACCGAACTGGTCTTCCTGTGCGACACTGAGCACGTAAGCTCCCGGCGCAGCCCCATCGATCTGTATGTCGTAATAGGCATTTCCATTAGGTTCTTTTCCTCCGAAAGGCGGCATCAGGAAGGTAACCGAGGTACCTGTTCCGCATTGCGTACCGGAGTATTTCAACTTTTGGGTTGTGGGTCCGAGGACAGGCTGCGGTTTCGTACACTGGTTGTAATAGAAGTCGAGGCTTTGCTCGTTCAGGTCGTCGTATACACGAAGAGTAGGCTTTGTGATTTTGGGATTGCTGGTGCAATAATCCGGACTTACGGCAATGCTGATGCTTCTCCCCGGTTTGGTCACCACCACGTTCCAGTGTGTATTCCCTGCGCCCGGACTTTGTTCACTGAGCTGTAGGTTGGCACCGGTGGTATTGTTTTTCAGGATGTATGGAGGAACCGGGTAACTGCCTTCTTTGCAGAGGTCGTTGTGGATCTGGGCTGAGATTGCGCCTGCACAAAGCAGTGCAGCCAGGGAGAGGTAGATTTTTTTCACTTGGATTAGATTCTGATCAAAAATAGAAATTTGAAGTCATTCACAAATTTCTCATACACAATCACTTACAACTAAAGTAGAATTTACACCCGGTATTTCTGCATGGCGGTGTAACTTTCCGCTCTAATCCGCGTATCTATCCCATGATCAGAAAATTCCTTCCCTCATTTTTACTTCTCATTACCGCTCTTTCTTCTTTCGCTCAAACCTGGACCGGCAAAGTGGTCGACAAAAAAGGAGCGGCACTTCCATTTATCAATGTATATTTTGAGGGAACTTCGATCGGGACCACGACCAATAACTCGGGGGAGTTTTCACTGAATCAGCCATCACCCGAGAAGAAGTTCCTCATGTTCCAGTTCGTTGGATTTGAGAAAAAACGAATCGACCTGTCTACCCAGCAGAACGACAAACCGATGCGGATTGTCATGACCGAGCAGATCATGGAATTTGGTGCGGTTACCGTTGCTGCCTACAAAAAAGACCCTGCGTACTATGTGATCAAACAGGCGCAGAAAAAAAGAAAGTACTACCTCAACCAGGTAGACAGCTACAGCTGCAAGATCTACATGAAGGGAACCACGAGTTTCGTTCAGAAACCCGATAAACTGCCTGGGATATTCAAGCTGGCGGCGGGAGCAGATGCAGAGAAAGAACTGGATTCGCTAAAACTCGGACTCATCGCTTTGTCCGAGTCGTTTGCCAACGTGCATTACAGTAAGAAAGACGGTTACAAAGAAGAAATGCTGGCGTCGAAAGTTTCCGGCAGTTCGCAGTCGTTCAGCTGGAACCGCGCCACCGATGTACTGGTGAATTTCTATGAGGACAAGATAAGGATGGATGTGCTCAACGAGCGTGGCTTTATTTCTCCCATCGCTCCCGAGGCATTGTTGTTTTACGACTATAAATTGCTTGGAACGTTTAAGGAAGACGGACAGACCATCAACCAGATCCAGGTAATGCCGAAACGAAAGGCCGATCCTGTGTTTACCGGTACCATTTACATTACTGAAGACCTGTGGAACATTCACTCCATGGATCTGCGGGTAACCAAAGACGCACAGATCGAATGGGTCGATTCGATCAACATTCACCAGAGCTTTACGAAGATTGAGAAAGACATTTACATGCCGCTTTCGCTGCAAATGACGTATCACTTCGGACTATTCGGTTTCCGGGCCGATTACAATGCGATCGGGAACATCAGTGAATATGAGATCGGGAAAGTGTACATGAAAAACTTCTTCAAAAACGAAGTATTCGTGGTACAGGATACGGCAAACAAACAGGATTCTACTTACTGGAACCAGGTTCGACCGGTAATACTCAGCAACGAAGAAACCGGCAATTATGCAGAAGGCGACAGCATCAAAGCCATACGCAACTCCAAGGCTTACCTCGACAGCATCGACAAAGCCAGCAACAAATTCCGGGTATTCGACCTGGTCACTTCCGGTTACTCATACATCAACCGTTACGACAGTATCACCTACCGGATGAACAGTCTGTTCAGTGCGCTTACTTACAGCTCTATTGACGGCGTTGGGCTGGATCTTCGTCCGTCGCGGAGAAGACAGACACCTAAAGGATTCATCAACGATGAGATCGGTGTGCGGTACGGATTCAGCAGCAACCGCCCGGGGATCAAGTATACACACAGCCAGCTGTTCAACCAGAAAAACTATTTCCGTCATTACATCGAAGGAGGATATTACACCAACCAGATCAACGAAAAAGAACCGATAGATCCCCTCCTGAACGGATTGTATACCCTGATCGACGGCAAGAACTACGCGCAGTTCTACCAGAAATCTTACCTGAAAACCGGGATCAGCGGGGAAGTTACCAACGGACTGGTATTGCAGGGAGATGTGGAATATTCTTATCGCCAGAACCTCACGAATGCCGAGAAATACAACTTCAACGAACGCAGGCTGCTGAATGTACGGAACCTCGATGCGGGACCAACCGTGTCTTACGGACCATTTGACACCTGGGACGTGGGCTCGGCTTATAAATTCCACATTGGCGCCGATATCCGCATCAAACAGAAATACGCCACCTATCCGAACCGCAAAGTAAACTACGATTCGAAATACCCTAAACTGAAACTGGATTACCAATTCGGGATCGTACCTTCGTCCAACCCGGTAACTGCCAACAAATGGAACCGTGTAGAGGCTGAGATCTTCGATTATCAAAGTCTTGGGATGATCGGAGCCGGCGAATACAGTCTGAAGGCCGGGGCTTTCCTGGGCGAAAAGCCAAAAAATTTCGTGGATTACTTCCACTTCCTGGGCAACCAGACCGCAGTACTGAATGAGCGGAGAAACTCGTTCCAGAACCTTCCGTACTACGATTACAGCACCAATGGGAAGTACGTCGAAGCCCACTACCAGCATCACTTCTACGGATTCCTGCTCAACAAGATCCCGTTGATCCGTAAACTGAAATGGAAAGAAGTTGCCGGTGTAAACTTCCTGTATACCGAAGATCACAAGGATTACACAGAGGTATATGCCGGGATCGACAATATCTTCCGCTTCTTCAAGATCCAGTTTGTGAGTTACTATCAGAACGGTCAACCGCTAAAACCTGCATTGAGGATCGGACTGAGAATCAATTGAGCTTAAAAAGAAACCCCGGAATAGTCTTCCGGGGTTTTCTTCTTTAAACGCTTTCATGAATTCATCCCTTCCCTAAAAACAAAATACCTGCTGCTAACCATTAACTTTGCGCCGCAGCGATAACCTGCTGACCCTACTACCAAATTGCAACCATGAACTTCCTTCCGCCCGAACTCGACCATTACTGCCGCGATCACTCCGGATCCGAAAGCGATCTGCTTCACGACCTGTTCAGGGAAACTTTCCAGAAAGTGCTTCAGCCGAGAATGCTTTCAGGAAGATTCCAAGGCAGGTTCCTCTCGATGATCTCGAAAATGATCTCGCCCTCGTACATTCTCGAGATCGGGACATATACCGGGTACTCCGCACTCTGCCTGGCCGAAGGACTGAAACCGGGAGGGAAACTGGTTACGATCGATAAAAACGAGGAGCTGGAAGATATCGTGATGAAATACGTAGGCAAAGCCGGACTTTCTGACCGGGTGGAAATGAAGATCGGCAATGCCCTCGAGATCATTCCCGGACTAGACGGATCGCCAGACCTCGTTTTTCTGGACGCAGACAAAATTAACTACCTCAACTACTATGAGTTACTGATCCCGATCGTGAAATCCGGAAGCTATATTCTTGCCGACAATGTGCTCTGGAGCGGAAAAGTTGTTGAACCTGTGAACCCAAAAGACAAGGATACCATCGAGTTGCTTAAATTTAACCGATTTGTGCAGGACGATGATCGGGTGGAGAACGTGTTACTTCCCATTCGCGACGGTCTTACACTGATCCGCAAAAAATAAACCGGATGATGAATAACATGAAACAACTCTTAGGCCTTATCGCGCTGGTACTGACTTTGAGCAATGCACACGCACAGGACGACTTATCTTCCGACACTTCCAACCGCCCCGCAAGAGGCGGGTACATCCTGAGTTACGGGATCGGAACTTCACTTACCGGATCATTCGAAGACAACAACCACTACGACGACTATTACTTTTTCAGCAACGGGCTGAGTAACCATGCCAAACTCGAAGCCTTCTACAACCTGTCTAAGTCGCCGGATAAAAATCTCTGGATATCCTCGGGTGTAAACTGGTGCTCGTACAGTGCAAACGGGATGAAGGATGCGTTCACTGATTATTTTTACCAGGCTACCACACTCCAGGTTCCTTTGAATGTATCGCTGGTTGCCAATCTGAATGAGGGACGGATTTCCATGATCTCAACCGTGGGTGTATTCGGCCGCTTCTTCATGGACAAAAGCTACCTGGTGAAACGCGACCTGAGCACCAACACCATTTCAAGACAGACCCTGGACGGCGAATCTTTCGGGATCACGTTCCGCGCAGGAGTAAAGATCAGGCTCACCGGCGATCTGTTCTACATGTCGTCGGTTAACTTCGAGACCGATCTCACTTCCAACTCCATACGCAACGGCTCGGCGACGCTGACCAACGGTATCGGTGTAAATTTTTAACCTGAACTTATTTCCCGGATGATCATAGATCTCAGATCGGATACGGTAACCCGCCCGACCCCACAAATGATGGAAGCCATGCTCGGCGCACCTGTTGGCGACGATGTGTTTGCCGAAGACCCCACCATCAACCGCCTTGAGCAAAAAGCCGCCGAAATGTTTGGTATGGAAGCCGCACTTTTTTGTCCGAGCGGCACCATGACCAATCAACTTGCCATTAAGGTCCACACTCAACCCGGCGACGAGGTGATCTGTCACCGCGAAAGTCACATTTATTGTTACGAAGGCGGCGGTATTGCCCTGAATTCAGGTGCACAGGTACGACTGATCGACGGAAACAACGGCAGGTTCTCAGCGCACGACGTAGCCGCCAACATCAACCCGGGCGACAGTCATTATGCACACACCAGCCTGGTTGCGATAGAAAACACAACGAACCGGGGCGGCGGTGCGACTTACGATTTCGAGGAAATAAAAGCGCTTTCCAAAACCAGCCGCGAACACGGACTGGGTTTCCACCTCGATGGCGCACGGCTGATGAATGCCATTGTTGCCAATAAAGAAAACACAAAGGAATACGGACCGCTTTTCGATAGCATTTCACTGTGCCTGAGCAAGGGATTGGGCTGTCCGGTGGGTTCTTTGCTTATTGGGAGCACAGCTTTTATTAAAAAAGCTCACCGTTTCCGCAAGATCATGGGCGGCGGCATGCGACAGGCAGGTTTCTTGGCTGCAGCCGGGATTTATGCACTGGATCATCACGTAGACAGGCTCACAGAAGATCACCAGCGCGCAAAACTGATCGGCGAAACGCTGAAACAGCAGAGTTGGGTTACTGAAGTCCTTCCCTGTGAAACCAATATTCTGATTTTCTTCGTGGAGCATACCACAGCAAGAGACCGCGTACTGAATTACCTGAAATCGAAAAACATTCATGCGATGGCCTTCGGACCGAAAAGCATCCGTTTTGTGACTCATCTTGATTTTACAGATGAAATGATGGAGTTAGTTAGTGCTGCTATCCGGGAGTTCGTGGTTTAACCGCAAAGAATGCCAAGATTTTACGCAAAGGGCGCTAAGAAGTAAACCTCTTAGCGCCCTTTGTGCTTTCCTTTGTACCCTTGCGGTTAAAAAACCGTCACCTGAATAATGATAAAATAGGCTTCCCGGTAGCCGCCTGCGGCCAGGTAATTTTGAGTATCGAAGTAAGTGTCGGAGCAATGTCTTCCGGCCCGACGGGCTCGTAAGCAGACCCCATTTTCACTCCCCATCCCATCATCAGGATTGGCACATGGGTATCGTATTCGTAACCACTTCCGTGGGTAGATCCCGTATGACTGTACTCTGCCCAGCCGGGCAAAAGGGTAAACAAAATATCACCAGACAAGCGGTTGTGATAGCCTTTCTTTAGTTTTTCGTAGATGTCGTTTCCGTAAAACAACTCCAGTTCACCAGACAATACCACTTTGTCGATACCCGGGAAACTCTGGATAAATTCAGAGATCTGCTCGATCTCGTCTTCGCCCATCTGGCAGGCATCGAGTGAATCCGGATTGAAGAAGATCTGCTCGTTGGAGATGTTTTCAATCACCCCGGTTGCATTAAAGGTTTTCTGAACGTAGTCCTTTACTGCGGCTTCCAGCGAATCGCCGCTGAAGTAACCGCCCGGGATCCGCTTGCTGCTCAGGAACGACGGCGGCTCGGTACCGGCATGATCGGCGGTTAGGAAAACCACCCATTCGCCTTTGCCCACTTTTTCATCAAAAAAACTGAACAATGAAGCCAATTCCTGGTCCAGTCGCAAATAAGTGTCTTCAATTTCTACTGAATTCGATCCGAATTTATGACCGATGTAGTCGGTAGATGAATAACTGATGGCAAGCAGATCGGGGATCTCATCCATACCAAGATTCTCATTCACCAGCAATTGCTTGGCGAAATCGGTGGTAAGTGTATTTCCGAACGGCGTGTACTTCAGTATGTCGTATTCGTTATTGAATACCGCGAGGTTCTTGATCTCGTGCGGGAAAACCGGCTTTTCTTCTCCCTTGAATTTGCCTTCAAAAGCATTGTTGTCAGGTCCGCTGCTCGAGTAAGTGGTTAAGGGATAAAGCGTATTCCAGTCCTGCGACATCAGTTTTTTCGGGTAATTGCTTTGGTTGTAGCGGTTTACCCAGTTTGGAAGATCAGGAAAATAGTACGTACTCGAAATCCATTTTCCAACTCTGCCTCCTTCATACCAGAATGCCCCGTCGGCATTGTGGCCGGCCGGAAGTATCGATCCGCGGTCTTTCAATGCCACACCGTAAACTTTTGATTGTCCCTGGCTGAATAGTTTCATGGCATCGCCAAGTGTACCGCAAAGCAATCTTGAGGGCGACATTTCTCCGGCGCCTGTTTCAGAACCCAGGGTTACATAAGTCGTATCCTCGGCGCAGTATACCATTTTCTGCTCCGCCCGGCTGTACCAGTCGTTTGCAATGATCCCGTGCACATCGGGAGTGGTTCCGGTATAAATCGTGGCGTGACCGGGTGCAGTATACGTTGGAATGTAGTTGTAATGGGCGTTGTGACAGGTGAATCCCTCGCGCATCATTCGTTTGAATCCTCCTTCGCTGTACCGCTGCGAAAAGCGATACAGGTAATCATAGCGCATCTGGTCGACTACAATACCTACTACTAGTTTAGGCCGGTTCTGACTTTTTACAGTAAGTCCTGTATGTAACAGGATAAGAACCGCGAAACCAAGTTTTTTTAGCATGGAGGGAATCCGTTAATTCTTTTAGCAACGCTAAGATATAAGTTGCCTGCTGATTAGCGTAATGATGAACGTTAATTAATCTTCCGGCCGGGAACTATTGTCATTTCCGGGCAAGCAGGACAAAAATCAACAGACAGGAAAAGACATTGATGAGCACATTCGCTAAGGCAAAACCGTATTCCTGCCGCTGCAGCAGTTGGAAAGTCTCGAAACTGAATGCTGAAAACGTACTGAATCCGCCGCAAATCCCGGTGATCAGCAACAATTGAAGGAGGCCAGGTTGTTGTGACCTGGAGAGTATAAAAGTGAAAACCAGGGCAAAGATCACACAGCTGGCGACATTCGAGATCAGCGTGGCCAGCGGGAATGAACTTTCGGAGTAGTTACTGGCAATTAGCCTCCCCACTCCGTAACGCAGCAGTGAGCCAATTCCTCCGCCAATAAACACCAGCAGCCAGTTCATCTCAGATTGGCTTTAGCCAGCGGGTAAACAATTTGTAGAACAGTCCACCTACGATCACGCCGAGGAATCCACCGCAGATCACATCACCGGGATAATGGGCAGCTAGATAAACCCGGCTGTAAATCACCAGTACAGGGAAAATGAAGAAGTAGGCAAGCTTGCCCGGGTAATGCCTGCAGAACATCAGGCCGAGAAACATGGCCAGTCCGAAATGGTTTGCCGCATGACTGGAAATAAATCCGAACTGTCCGCCGCAACCGTCGGGCAGGTTAAGCAATCCCTGTAGCGAAGGTTCATGACAGGGACGCAAACGGGCTACGTTGTACTTAAAAATGCGGGTTGATACAAGATCGTCGACCGCAACGGTGGCAATGGCACCAAGTACCACTATCCCCGCTTCTTTCCACGAAGATTTACGCATGATCAGCCACGCGATCGGCAGGTAGAAAACATACGTATGCTTCAGCGAAAGAAAGATCATTACACTGTCGAGCCACGGTGCATGATGCCCGTTTATGGCCAGCGCAAGATCACGGTCGAGTTGAAGTAGCGAATCGAGCATGCTTTAGTCGTTCATTAGCGTCCAGAGCATGTCCTTCAGCTGTTCAATATTTTTCTGTGCGACTGATGAAATGAATACATAAGGAATGCCTTCCGGAATATCCTGTACCATCAGTTTCTCCATCTCCTCGTCGATCATATCAGATTTGGTGATGGCCAGTGCACGCTTTTTATCCAGCAGTTCTGGGTTATACTGGCGGAGTTCATTCAGCAGGATCTCATACTGTTCTTTGATACCGGATGCATCGCAGGGAACCATGAAAAGCAGGCAGGAATTTCGCTCAATGTGTCGAAGGAAACGCAATCCGAGACCTTTACCCTGGTGGGCATTCTCAATGATCCCGGGAATATCAGCCATTACAAATGAACGATCGCCGCGGTATTTCACGATGCCAAGGTTGGGCACCAGCGTAGTGAACGCGTAATCCGCAATCTCCGGTTTGGCAGCACTTACCACAGATAGCAGGGTAGATTTCCCGGCATTGGGGAACCCAACCAGTCCGACATCGGCAAGGACTTTCAGTTCGAGTACTTTCCAGTGTTCCTGGCCTTCTTCTCCGGGTTGAGAGAAACGAGGCGTCTGCATGGTCGGCGATTTGAAGTGCGAGTTCCCTCTTCCTCCACGGCCGCCTTTTACCAGTATCCGTTCTTCTCCGTCAAAAGTGATCTCAAAATCCACTTCACCGGTCTCCGCATCTTTTGCAATCGTTCCGATGGGAACTTCAAGAATAACGTCATCGCCTTCAGCACCTGTTTTGTTATTGCTACTCCCCGATTCGCCCATCGGGGCAAAAACGTGCTTAGAATATTTCAGGTGAAGCAGGGTCCACATTTGGGTATTTCCACGGATGATGATGTGGCCGCCGCGACCGCCGTCTCCTCCGTCGGGACCACCTTTCGCGGTCATTTTATCCCGGTGCAGGTGGGTCGAACCTGGTCCGCCATTTCCTGAACGGCAGAGGATTTTTACGTAATCGACGAAGTTAGAACCTGACATTGCTGATGATAGTAGTTAAAACACGAATTGCAGTCGTACCTGGCGGAAGACTGCAACCCGAAAAAATGAGTATAATTTATACGTGTGCTTCGATCCTTGAGCAAAGCTCACCGAAGATCTCATCGATCTCCCCGATCCCGTAAACACCGTGGTACTTATCCTGGTCGGTATAAAATTCCTTCACCGGGCTGGTTTCGGTATTGTATACGTGGATGCGGTTCTGGATGATGTCCGGGTTCTGGTCGTCGGCACGGCCGCTGTCTTTACCACGAAGCAGCAATCTCTTTTTCAGCTCCTCCTCCTCTACTTCCAGTGCAAGCATCAGTCCGATTTCGGTCTCCTTGCGTGAAAGCATCTCATCAAGCGCAGTGGCCTGGGCCGATGTTCTTGGAAAACCGTCGAAAATAAAGCCCTTCGCAGAAGGATATCTTTCCAGTTCGCTTTCCAGCAATTTTATAGTGACTTCATCCGGAACAAGTTTGCCCTGATCCATGTAATTCTTCACCAGTTTACCGAGGTCGGTTTCGTTTTTAATGTTCGCCCTGAAAATATCACCGGTCGACAGGTGAACCAGTCCGTACTTATCAATAAGCTTAGCTGCCTGGGTTCCTTTTCCTGCGCCCGGAGGGCCAAATAGCACGATGTTTAACATCCTGAAATCCTATTTTAGTTGATAGATGTCGTTGAGATTTCTTCCAAGTCCGTTGTAATCTAAACCATAGCCAACGACAAAGAGATTGGGTATCTCAAAACCGATATAATGCACCGGAAAATCCTTCTTATCGGCTTCCGGTTTAAAGAGCAAAGATGCGATTTTTACGGACTTAGCCGCCTGAATTCCTTCCAGTCCCATCAAATATTCAATGGTGGTGCCTGTATCCACAATGTCTTCAACAATCAACACGTGTTTCCCGCGAATGTCTTCTGATGGCGGCAGCTGTGCAGTTACCAGCCCTGTAGATTCAGTCCCTGAATACGAATGAAGTTTGATGAAACCGATTTCGGTGTTCTGATGGAGCTGCGCGGAAAGATCTGCCGCAAAACGAAAAGCCCCGCTAAGGACAATCAATAAATACAGCTCCTGGTTAGCATACTCATCATTGATCTGCGCACCCAGCTCTTTTACCCGCAGTTGCAGGTCAAAACTACCGATGTAGCTTTCAAAGTATTTGTCGTGCAGTTTGACCACAATAGTAATTCCTGGCAAAAATAAACTTTAAATCGTCTGAAATTGGGTCCATGAAAACCCTCGCACTCATTATCTGCTTTTTGCCGGTCTTTGTACAGGCACAATACGATCCGGTTACAGAAGTCCGGAACGCCGCTATTGGTGGAATCACTTCAGTAGTTCCACCCCGATCCACTGCAATTGGCAATCCGGCTTTACTCCCGGCAATGGAAAGTCGCTTCATTGCGCTGGCTGCCCAAAACCGCTTCGGGATGAAGGAATTCAATGCTTTCGCGTTGTCGGGTGGATTGAAAAGGAGAACTTCCGGAATGGCGCTTTCAGTTGCCGGAACCGGGTTTGAGCTGTATCGTAAGCAGCAGTACCTCGCTGCCGCCGGACTGAGAATGAATTCATTCCTTTCTGCCGGAATTTCCATCGGGCATAACTCCATCCGCATACCCGAAAGCACCGTTGGCAGCAGCACTACTTCAGCCAGTATCGGGTTGTCCGGCACAATTGGTGAACAGGCCACAGTCGGCATCGAACTGATGCGCATACAACCTGCAAACGGAACAGGGCATAAACAAACACTCAGGTTTGGCAGCGCTTACCGGATTTCTTCTTCCGTTCATGTCCTCTCCGAATGGCAGACTGCTTCAAACCTGCGTTCCTGTTTGAGGTTCGCTGTTCAATACCTGCCGGTAAAAAGCATCGTTTTCGGGTATTCAATCAGCAGCTTTCCGTTCACGAATACGGTGGCATTCGGCTATGCAGGAGAAAAGTTCCGCTTTGATACCGCAGTGCAGCACCAGTCTCTGGTGGGCTACAGTCCGGCACTTTCATTTACCCGTTTTTTCTGACCGGCGATGAAGAGGATACTATTCGTACTGTGCATCCTGCTTGGCCATTCCGCTGTTGCACAGCATACGCGTGAAGACCTGCTGGAATTCCTTCAACAGGGAAATGAAGAAGGAACCGATTTCCAGCAATGGTTTGATGAACTTGAGGAGCTGCGCACAAAGCCGTTGAACCTCAATACGGCAGGCACCGAAGAAATTGGTCGATTGATCCTGCTCGACCAGACGCTGGTTAAAAACCTGCTCGATTACAGGCTCAGTAACGGGCCGTTCAGCGACTGGCAGGAACTGCTCAGGATCGAGAAATTCACACCTGAAGTAATTGAACTCATAAAACCGTATGCGATCATCGGGATGCCTGGAAAAACCTTATCGTCAGACATAAAGGGTGGGCGCTTTGAGCAAATCACCAGATTTTCAAAAGTGCTGGCGGATTCCAAAGGCTATCAGCCGCAACCCGGGAAGCTATTTGCTGCCTACCCCGGAAGTGCGGTAAAGTTGTTTACCCGCACCAAATATTCCGTTCCGGGCGTGCTTTCCGTAAATCTGGTCACCGAGAAAGATCCGGGTGAAACGCTGTTCGGAAGCGGACATCGGTATTCCCCCGATCACACCGTTGCAAGTGTGTTGTACAATCCCAAAAAAGGGCCTGTAAGCCGGATCGTGATCGGAGATTATCTCTTTTCTTCCGGCCTGGGATTGGTGTTTAATCCGGGATTCGGAATGTTCAAGTCTGTGCAGATCACGCAGGTGTATCATCCACTTCCCGGGCTCCGGTCCTATAACTCGGTAAACGAAAGCGGGTTTTTCAGGGGCGCAGCGGCAACATTCGGCAGGAAAAAACTGTCGGGTACTCTCCTCTTATCATCCAACAAAATCGACGCTACCCTCGATCCCAAAACCGGAGAAATCACATCGATCTATTCCACCGGACTTCACCGAACTGAATCAGAACTCAGGCGGCGAAAGGCTGCAACCCGGCAATCGTTCGGCGGGAGCCTGGAATATCGCGACCGTAGAAACCGGATAACGGCAAATTTCCTTCACAGCCAACTGCTGCCACCGGTTGCGAAACCCGGGGAAGGTGAATACAATGCCGGCATTAGCCTGCACCGCCAGTTTTCAGCAGGTATGCTGTTTGGCGAGGTTGCGGTAAACCACGAACAGCAAACCGCAGCTGTTGGCGGAATACTACTCACGCTTTCCCAAAAGGTAAGTTCGATCCTGATCTACCGGAATTACGCTGCGGGATACACCAGCAGCTTTGGGAATGCTTTTTCCAACTCAGGCAAACTCCAGAATGAACGGGGTTGGTTCGCAGGTATGGATTACCAGCTGGATCACCGGAACAAAATTTCGGCCTACCTCGACCAGTATCGCTATCCCGGACCGAGCTTCTATACGGCTTTCCCTGCAGACCAGCGCGACATGATCCTGCAATGGAACCACTCAAAAAAAAGAAAGTTGCTGGTCTACGGACGAGGGAGGTGGCAGCTTACCCAACGCGACAGTGTGGTAGATAAGCTCGAAAAAAGCTATTCCCGGATGAAATACAACTATCGCATTCACTGGGAATGGAACATAACCAAAACATTGACGATCAAGCAACGTGCAGAATACACCACCACGATGAACAAAACCCAAGGATTGCTGGTCTACCAGGACATCGTTTACAAACCGTTCAGTAAGATCCCGGCGTTGAGCGGCCGGCTGGCACGCTTTCAGACCGCATCTTATGACGACCGGATCTACGCTTACGAAAACGACGTGCTTTACAGTTATTCCATACCGGCCTATTTCAATACCGGCTACCGCTACTACCTGATGGTGCACGGTTCAATAACCCGCAAACTGGATTATTGGTTACGGTATTCCAACTGGATCTATTCCGGTGTTGAGAAAATTGGTTCAGGAAACGATGAGATTGCCGGCAACACAAAGCCGCAAGTGCAGCTGCAGTTAAGGATTACGATGAACTAGTGTCGGGTTACTTTTTAAACACCCCGCGCAGCTGCACCATCTCCGCAAACGTTTTGCCTTCGATCTTACTGTGGATCCAGCTTCTGAAATCTATGTACTCCAGGATCACGCGGTCGGTAGCAAGGTTGAAGATGGTCTCCAGCTCCTTGTTCAGTTCAATGAACAAACGTTTCCGTTCTTCTGCATTTTGCTGCTTGCTCAGTTTCTTGATGTAATCCACCAGTGTGGTTTCCACCTGATAATCGCGGTTTTTCTTGTTCAGGTAGCGGTTGGTCGACTTGATGATGTATTCCAGCAGGTCGTAATTGCCCAGTTCGAAGTGAATGATCAGGTTGAAGATCCGGGCATAACTGTAAATATCCTGTCGAAGGGTATTTTCATTGTCGTTCAGCACTTTGTTGATCCACTGAAGCGCATCCTTGAACTGTCCGTTACCGAAGTACAGGTAAGCAATAATGTAATTCAGTATGATCTCTTTTTCCTTGCTGATAATCACATTCTGATCCCTGAAGTGCTTGATGATATCTTCAGCCTTCCGAACACCTTCTTTGTAATCTCCCTGGCGGTTAAGCACCAGCAATTCGGTGGTATTCTTCGAGAACATCAGCAGGTTCTCTACATCCGCGGTACTGAACGCCGGACGTGTGGAAAGGTCTTTGAACAGCTTCAACAAGCCATCCACCTTACCGTAATCTTTATTTGAAATGTAAACCTGTGCCAGGTTATTGATGATCCTTACGTAACGGTTGGGAAGATCGTTCATCACGTTGAGATTGCTCTCAAGTGCCTCTTTTGCCTTCTCAAAATTCTTAATGGCGCCGGTCAGGTCCCTGAACGCAACGCAACAGAATCCGCGGACGTAGTAGCAAATGGATTTGGCCCGCACCGAAAGCGCCTGGCTGCTGTCCATGATCAGCGGGTCTTTGGCAATCTCCTCTACCATTACCCGCTCTTCCTCGCTCTTTACAAAAGCTCCGAGACGGAAAATGTAGTTGATCTTCGAGTAAAGTACCTGGTAGTCCGCGAGGTTATTCAGGCAAAGGATCACGTTCTGCTCTTCCGAGATCAGTTCATTCAGCTCGCGGGTAAATTCACCGGCTTCATAAGCCTCTTCCAGGAGAATTTTCTCCCAGTCGATCAGGTCAATGCTGTAATAGAATTTCTCGTTATCCTCGGCAATCTTCTTGGCACGCTGAAGAAATTTACCGCATTCCTTGAACAGGGTTTTCTTAAACAAAACCTCAATATTCTTGATCTCCTGTTTCAGGATAGAAGCTGCCGTGTTGTCTGCGTGATAGGAACGTAGGCTTTTAAGAATCAGCTTGTACAAGTGATTCTTTTCAGATGGAAAATGCTTAATAAATGTCTCATCGGAAAACAGGGCTTTAATCTCCTCTTCGTTGTACTCCGTCTGCTTTTCGATTGCATCAAAGATCTTGATGTAATTCTTTTCGCCTGACTGTAACGAAGATGTGAGTTTAAAAAACCTCTTTTCTGACTTGGTCAGTGATTTAACCAATTGAAACAATTCGGTTGATGGCTTCATCTACGGCTTTTACGCTTGAATGCTGTAAACTTAACATATTAATTATAGCTTTCCAATAGTCTAAATGGAAAACCCTTTCGCAAAACCTTAATTATGAGCAATAAAAAAGGGCAACCTGAGTTGCCCTTTCAAAATCGTATCGTCCGTATTGCTTACAGGTAACGGAATGCTTTACCCGGGAAATAGGCATTCGGGCCTAATTGCTCCTCGATTCTCAATAGCTGATTATATTTCGCCATCCGGTCGCTTCTGGATGCAGATCCGGTTTTGATCTGTCCGCAATTAAGTGCAACCGCAAGATCAGCGATAATGCTGTCTTCTGTTTCACCGCTTCGGTGGCTCATTACCGAATTATACCGGTTCCTGTGCGCCAGGTCAACCGCATTGATAGTTTCAGTCAGCGTACCGATCTGGTTTACTTTAACCAGTATCGCATTGGCAGTATCTTCAGCGATTCCTCTTGAAAGACGCTTCACGTTCGTAACGAACAGATCGTCGCCTACCAATTGTACCTTATTGCCAACCTGCTCGGTCAGTTTTTTCCAGCCTGCCCAGTCGTCTTCAAACAAACCGTCCTCGATCGAGATGATCGGGTACTTGCTGGTCCAGCCTTTCCAGAAATCAACCATTTCATCGCTTGAAAGTTCCATCCCGGTGCTTTCAAACACATATTTCTTTTTGTCTTCCTTGTAGAATTCAGAAGCCGCAGCGTCGAGTGCGATGTACACGTCCTCTCCGGGGCGGTAACCGGCTTTTTCAATCGCCTGGAGTACTACCTCGATAGCTTCTTCATTAGAACCCAGGTTCGGCGCAAAACCACCTTCATCACCCACGTTAGTAGAGTGTCCTTTGGATTTCAGTACCGCTTTCAGGTGATGAAAGATCTCGGTACCCATGCGAAGCGCTTCCGAAAAGCTTGAAGCCCCGAAAGGCATCACCATAAATTCCTGGATATCGATCTTGTTGTCGGCATGAGAACCTCCGTTCAGGATGTTCATCATCGGAACCGGAAGCGTATTGGCATTCACCCCGCCTACGTAGCGGTAAAGCGGCTGCCCGGCTTCTTCAGCGGCAGCTTTGGCCACTGCCATAGATACGCCAAGGATGGCATTCGCGCCGATGTTCCCTTTGTTCTCGGTACCATCGATCTCCAGCATCAGTGCATCCACGTTGTTCTGATCGAACACATCGGCACCTGCCAGTGCATCATTGATAATGGTATTTACATTCTCAACGGCGTTTAGTACGCCTTTGCCCATGTAAACGCTGGTATCGTTGTCGCGCAATTCCACAGCTTCATGAGCACCGGTAGAAGCTCCAGAAGGAACCGCTGCACGGCCAAGTACCCCGGTTGAGGTATATACATCTACTTCGACAGTTGGGTTGCCTCTTGAATCAAGGATCTGGCGGGCATGCACTTTGGCTATGTAGCTCATTTCTTATGTGATATTATGTTTTCAATGAAGTCGTCGAACAGGTACCTTGAATCATGAGGTCCCGGAGAAGATTCCGGGTGATACTGTACCGAGAATACCGGCTTGCCTTTCAGTTTCAGACCGGCAACGGTTCCGTCGTTCAGGTGAACGTGGGTAAGCTCAACATCAGCACTCTTGCTGATCGCATCGTTGCTTACTACAAATCCGTGGTTCTGGCTGGTTACTTCGCACTTACCGGTAAGCAGGTTTTTAACCGGGTGGTTAATTCCCCTGTGCCCGTTGAACATCTTGATGGTTTCCAGTCCCTGGCTCAGTGCCAGCAGCTGGTGACCCAGACAAATCCCGAAGATCGGAAGTCCGGTACCGATCAGTCTTTTGATCTCCTCGATCTGCGGATGCATCACGGAAGGATCGCCGGGCCCGTTCGATAACATGATTCCGTCAGGATTGAAATTCAGTACCTGGTCGGTCGTCGCATCCATCGGGAATACCTTCACGAAACAACCGCGCTCAGTCAGACAACGGATAATATTCTTTTTCACGCCGTAGTCGAGCAGTGCCACTTTGTAAGCCGCAGCAGGATCTCCCACGGTGTAGGCTTCTTTGGTTGCTACCTTCGAAGACAATTCCAGGCCGTCCATAGATGGAGTCCCTTTCAGAATTTCCATGAACTCATCGTGAGATTTGTCTTCTGTAGAGATCAGCGCGTTCATCGCACCTTTGTGGCGGATGTAACGGATCAGCGCACGGGTATCCACATCGCAGATACCAACCATACCATCCTTGGTAAAGTTCGACTGCAGTGATCCGGCGGCTGCCGCACGGCTGTACGTCTTAGAGAATTTCTTACACACCAGTCCCGCGATCTTCAACCCTTCAGATTCGATTTCTTCATCGGCTACACCATAGTTTCCTATGTGCGAAGTCGCTGTAACCATGATTTGTCCGAAATAAGAAGGATCTGTAAAGATCTCCTGGTAGCCGGTCATGCCGGTATTAAAACAGATCTCGCCTGTTGTGGTTCCTTCAAAACCTGTCGTTTTACCGTTAAAAACGGTTCCGTCCTCCAGGACAAGGACTGCTTTCTTCTGCTCTGCTAGTTCCATCGGGTGCAAAATTACTTTAAAAAAGAGGTAAAAAAAAAGGGATAATGCCTAAAGCACTATCCCTTTTATTATTAATTAATGAATCTTCAAGATTACTCTTCAGTTTTATCTTTCGAAGTTTCGTCAGTGTTGTTTTCTTCCTCGGTAGCAGGAGCCTCAGTAGCAGGGGCTTCAGCAACAGGAGTTGTAGTTTCTTCAACTGCAGCTTCAGGAGCATCAGTAGCAGTTTCAGCAACCGGAGCAGCGTCAGCAGCAGGAGCAGCTTTCTTAGCGGTGGTTGATCTTCTGCTTCTTGTTTTCTTGGCAGCACCAGCTTTACTGTTCGAGTAAACGGTGTTGAAGTCAACAAGCTCTACCATACACATTTCAGCATTGTCACCAAGACGGTTTCCAGTGCGAAGGATACGAAGGTATCCACCCGGACGGTCAGCGATCTTTGGAGCAACTTCGCGGTACAATTCAGTAACCGCTTCTTTGCTGTTCAGGTGGCTGAATACAGTCCTGCGTGAGTGAGTTGAGTCAGTTTTCGCTTTGGTCAAAAGCGGCTCAAGGTATTTTTTCAAAGCTTTCGCTTTGGCAACTGTAGTTGTAATTCTTTTGTGCTCAATAATAGAACAAGACATGTTAGATAACATGGCTTTTCTATGGCTTGCCTGACGGCCCAGGTGATTGAATTTCTTCCCGTGTCTCATTTCAAATCAGTGTTGTAATTAATCTTTGTCCAATTTGTACTTGCTCACATTCATTCCGAAGCTCAATCCCTTTGCTTCAACAAGGTCTTCAAGCTCAGTAAGCGATTTTTTTCCGAAGTTTCTGAACTTCAACAGGTCATTTTTATTGAAAGATACCAGTTCTCCAAGTGTCTCAATATCTGCTGCCTTAAGACAGTTCAGTGCACGCACTGAAAGATCCATGTCAACAAGCTTGGTCTTCAACAATTGACGCATGTGAAGCGAAGACTCATCGAATTCTTCGGTTTCAGCCTTCTCAGGTGCTTCAAGAGTGATTCTTTCGTCAGAGAACAACATGAAGTGATAGATAAGGATCTTAGCCGCTTCCTGAAGTGCATCTTTAGGGTTGATCGAGCCATCAGTGATGATGTCAAGGATCAGTTTTTCGTAATCGGTCTTTTGTTCTACCCTGAAGTTTTCGATGCTATACTTAACATTCTTAATTGGAGTAAAGATGCTGTCGATAGCAATAGTACCGAAAGGAGTGTTGGCTTGTTTATTTTCCTCAGCCGGACGGTAACCGCGACCTTTTCCGATTGCGATCTCCACGTTCAGTTTCACGCCTGGCTCCATTGTGCAGATCACAAGGTCAGGGTTCAACACCTGGAATGAAGAAGTGTTTTTGCCGATATCACCTGCAGTGAATCCGTCTTTACCGGTAATGGTGAAAGAAACGGTTTCGTTTTCGGTAGCATCGATCTGGCGCTTAAAGCGAACCTGCTTCAGGTTAAGAACGATCTCGGTAACATCTTCAACTACCCCTTTGATAGTGCTGAATTCGTGATCAACACCTTCAATTCTGAAAGAGGTGATGGCAAATCCTTCAAGTGAAGAGAGAAGAATCCTGCGCAGTGCATTACCAACGGTAATACCATAACCAGGCTCAAGAGGTCTGAATTCAAACTGACCAGACATATGGTCAGCATGATTCATAATTACTTTATCTGGCTTCTGGAAATCTAAAATTGCCATAAGGGTGTTACTTATTTTTATTACTTAGAGTAAAGCTCGACGATTAGTTGTTCCTTGATATTCTCAGGGATCTGGGTACGCTCA
>JAZKEZ010000109.1:26754-29113 GCA_040386675.1 Bacteroidota bacterium
TTCCAGTCTAACCAGTCATATTTCTTACGGTTTGACGCAAGAGAATTGGTAATAGCCTCGAAAGACTTAGAACGCTCTCTTACACCAACTTTATCTCCCGGACGAAGGTGGTAAGATGGTATGTTCAGCACTTCACCGTTAACGGTAATGTGTGCGTGAGTAACCAGCTGACGTGCACCACGACGGGTTGGAGAAATACCTAAACGGTATACGGTATTGTCAAGTCTTGCTTCGCAAAGTTGCAAAAGAACCTCACCGGTTACACCTTTTGCAGAGTGAGCCTTTTTGAAAAGGTTCTCGAACTGCTTCTCAAGGATACCGTAGGTATACTTTGCTTTTTGCTTCTCCATTAGCTGGATAGCGTATTCCGATTGCTTAGACCTTCTTTTGTTTGGTCCGTGCATACCCGGACCGTAGTTCTTTTTCTCAAGTACTTTATCCGGACCGAAAATGGCCTCCTTGAATCTTCTTGCAATCTTCGACTTTGGGCCTCTGTATCTTGCCATTGTAATTACTATTATCCCTATTGGGAAAGATTAAACTCTTCTACGTTTTGGTGGACGACATCCGTTGTGTGGCATTGGAGTTACGTCCACGATCTCAGTAACTTCGATACCAGAGTTGTTAATGGTACGGATGGCAGACTCACGTCCGGCACCTGGGCCTTTAACGAAAACTTTAACTTTTCTCAGACCGTTTTCGAAAGCTTCTTTTGAAGCGTTCTCAGCAGCTACCTGGGCAGCAAACGGAGTATTCTTCTTAGAGCCACGGAAACCGTGCTTACCTGCACTTGACCAGGAAATAACCTGACCGGTAGCGTTGGTAAGAGATATGATAATATTGTTGAAAGTAGCCTGAATGTGAGCCTGACCCACCGCTTCAACTTTAACTTTCTTCTTCTTTTTGGTTACAGCTTTTGCCATTTCTACTTTATATTATCTATTATTTAGTAGCTTTCTTTTTGTTAGCAACAGTCTTACGTTTTCCTTTACGGGTACGTGAGTTGTTTTTAGTATGCTGACCACGAAGAGGTAAACCAACACGGTGGCGAACTCCACGATAGCAACCAATGTCCATCAAACGCTTGATGTTCAATTGGATCTCAGAACGCAATTGACCTTCTACCTTGAAATTCTCATTGATCAGGTTACGGATCTTGCCCAGCTCGTCGTCATTCCACTCAGATACTTTCTTGTCGAAGCTGATTCCAGCCTCTCTAAGAATGTGCTGTGCAGTACTACGACCTATTCCGAAGATATAGGTTAAACCTATTTCGCCACGTTTGTTTTTTGGTAAATCAATACCGGAAATCCTTGCCATACCTTAATTATCCTTGACGTTGTTTAAACTTTGGATTCTTTTTGTTAATCACATAAAGCCTGCCTTTTCTGCGAACGATTACGCACTCTGCAGAACGCTTCTTTAACGATGCTCTTACTTTCATTAGTCCAGCTATTATTTATATCTAAATGTAATTCTGCCCTTTGAAAGATCGTAAGGAGACATCTCTACCTTAACCCTGTCACCAGGAAGAATTTTTATATAGTTCATTCTCATTTTTCCGGAGATGTGCGCAATAATGATGTGCCCATTTTCCAGTTCTACTTTAAACATTGCGTTTGACAATGCTTCGGAGATAGTTCCGTCCTGTTCAATAGTTAACTGCTTCGCCATAAATTATCTTACCGGGTATTAACCTGCCATTCCAAAAGCGGCAGTGTCACCCTGACGACCAACTACTTTACCTGTTTTCATCAGACCATCGTAATGACGACTTAGCAGGTGGCTTTCAATTTGTTGCAGTGTATCAAGAACAACCCCAACCATGATCAGTAGTGAAGTACCACCGTAGAAGATCGCAAACTGCTGCTTCACACCTACTGCAATTGCAAGAGAAGGAAGGATAGCAATCAGTGCAAGGAAGATCGCTCCCGGAAGAGTGAGCTTGCTTAGCAGGCTGTCGAGATAGTTAGCAGTTTCCTGTCCTGGTTTGTAACCCGGGATGAAACCACCGTTTCTCTTCATGTCTTCTGCCATCTGGTTTGGATTCACCATGATCGCTGTGTAGAAGTAAGTGAAGATGATGATCAGAGATGCAAACAACAGGTTGTAGTAAAGACCACCAATGTTTGAAAGCTCCATCAGAATCGAGTTGTTCGACTGTGCCGCCTGTCCGATGTACAATGGAACGAACATGATCGCCTGGGCGAAGATGATCGGCATTACACCGCTTGAGTTCACTTTTAGCGGAATGTACTGGCGTGCTCCCTGGTAAGTACCGCGGGAAGACGAAGCAGCACCGGCCACTTTTTTGGCAAACTCAACCTGAACGCGACGGGTTCCCTGGATAAGCATGATG
>JAZKEZ010000109.1:29123-43771 GCA_040386675.1 Bacteroidota bacterium
GCACCAGTGATACGATCTCGATAAGGAAGATAACCACCCCACCTGAATCAGATCTTGAAATGAATTCCTGTAGCAATGCTGCAGGAAGGTTAGCGATGATCCCGATCATAATAATCAGAGATGTACCGTTTCCAAGTCCTTTGTCGGTGATCTTCTCACCCAGCCACATTACGAATAATGTACCTGCTGTAAGAATGGTAACTGCTGTAAACAACCATGCACTTCCGTCTGGACGGGCGGCTGCATCTATTGAAGAATAGATATAACCTGGTGCCTGGAAAATACAGATGATGATGGTCAGGAAACGGGTGTACTGATTCAGTCTCTTACGACCGCTTTCACCCTCTTTCTGCATCTTCTGAACTGCTGGAACCGCCAGACCTAACAGCTGGATAATAATCGAAGCTGAGATGTAAGGCATGATACCCAATGCGAAAATAGAGGCGCGACTGAACGCACCTCCTGTAAACATGGATAACAGGTCAGCAATACCACCTCCGCTAGAAGAAGAAGTGGCAAGTGCTGCAGAGTTTACCCCCGGAAGAACCACATACGACCCTATTCTGTAGATCAACAACAGTGAGAGGGTAGTAATGATCCTTGACTTAAGGTCTTGAATACTCCAGATATTCTTAAGTGTAGTAATGAAGTTCTTCATTTATCCGGTGTTCTGAGTATTAAAGCGTGCTAACGGAACCGCCTTTAGCTTCAACTGCTTCTTTAGCAGTTGCTGAGAAAGAGTGAGCAGTGATGTCAAGCTTAGCTTTAACTTCTCCGCGACCAAGGATCTTTACCTTAGCATTTTTGCTGATCAGACCGTTATCGATCAAGGTGTCAACAGTTACTACAGAAAGATTCAGTTCTTCAGCAAGAGTTTGGATCACATCAAGGTTGATAGCTTTGTACTCAACGCGGTTTACGTTTTTGAAACCGAATTTAGGCACACGTCTCTGAAGAGGCATCTGACCACCTTCAAAACCACGTTTTTTGCTATAACCAGATCTTGATTGCGCACCTTTGTGTCCACGGGTAGATGTACCACCGTGACCGGAACCCTGGCCGCGACCAATTCTCTTTTCTTTCTTTACTGAACCTTGTGCAGGTTTAAGATTACTCAAGTCCATTTTACGAGCTTGTAAATTTGGTTATTATTTCTGCTCCACTTTAACCATGTGTCTTACCACATTGATCATCCCCTGGATAGCAGGGTTCAATTCTTTCTCTACGGTTCTGTGCATTTTAGTCAGACCAAGGGCAACAAGAGTCGCCTTTTGAACTTTTGGTCTTTTGATTGCACTTCTAACCAGGGTAATTGCAACTTTGCTCATTGCTGTGATATTATCCGTTAAATACTTTGTCAAGAGAAATACCTCTTTGCTCGGCAATAGTACCGGCATCTCTCAATTTACCAAGTGCATCCATGGTAGCTTTTACCACGTTGTGCGGGTTGGAAGACCCCTGTGACTTAGCCAGTACGTCGGTTACACCAACGCTCTCAAGTACTGCACGCATAGCACCACCGGCAATAACCCCGGTACCGTGTGAAGCAGGCTTAAGGAATACTCTTGCTCCACCGAATTTGCCGTACTGCTCGTGAGGCAGAGTACCGTGTTTCAACGGAACTTTGATCAACGATTTCTTAGCATCTTCGATAGCTTTTGAGATAGATTCGGTAACCTCAAGAGATTTACCAAGTCCATGGCCTACCACTCCGTTTTCATTTCCTACTACCACGATGGCAGAGAAGCTGAACGTTCTACCACCTTTAGTAACTTTGGTTACACGGTTAACTGCAACCAGGCGGTCTTTTAATTCAATATCGGTAGATCTTACTTTTTTCATAACAATTTTGTGCCTCTGTGATTAGAACTGTAACCCTGCCTCACGTGCTGCTTCAGCAAGTGATTGAACACGTCCGTGATACAGGTACCCTCCACGGTCAAAAACCACTGCGGTGATCCCGGCAGCTTTCGCTTTTTCAGCGATAGTTTTTCCAACGTGAGTAGCCTGGTCTTTACCGTTAAGAGATTGTGCAGCTGCATCTTTCAAAGAAGAAGCCGAAACAATTGTCTTACCGCTAACGTCATCGATCAACTGGGCATAGATTTGCTTGTTGCTTCTGAATACTGCCAGTCTTGGACGGGCAGTAGTTCCAGAAACTACTTTGCGGATTCTTCTCTTGATCCTTAACCTTCTGTTTTCCTTAGTTAAAGCCATTTCTATTATTTTTTACCGCTAGACTTACCAGCTTTTCTTCTAATTTGTTCGCCTACAAACTTAACACCTTTTCCTTTGTAAGGCTCAGGAGCACGGAATGATCTGATCTTGGCAGCAACCTGTCCAAGCAACTGGTTGTCGAAAGACTCCATGATGATGGTTGGGTTTTTACCTTTTTCCGCTAAGGTCTGTAGTTTAATTTCGGTCGGCAGTTCGAATGCAATGGCGTGGGAGTAACCCAGCGACAGTTCAAGAACCTGACCTTTTGCATTTGCTCTGTAACCTACACCCACAAGTTCCTGCTCAACTTTGAAACCGGTAGAAACTCCGGTAACCATGTTGCTGAGAACTGCTCTGTAAGTACCGTGTAGTGAGCGGTGCAGTTTATTGTTAGTTGGTCTCTCCAGGGTGATAACGTTGTCTTCAAGACTAACTTTGATCGCCGGATCAACTACTTGCTTTAGTTCACCTTTTGGTCCTTTTACGGTAACCACATTCTTATCAGAAATGTTTACAGTAACTCCGTTAGGTACATTAATAGGGGCTTTTCCAATCCTTGACATGATCTATTTCCTCCGATAATTAATATACATAGCAAATTACCTCACCACCAACATTCTCTCTGCGTGCTTCTTTATCGGTCATTACACCTTTTGAAGTAGAGATGATAGCGATACCAAGCCCGTTGATTACACGTGGCAGGTTGCTTGTATGTGAATACTTTCTTAAACCAGGTGAAGAGATACGCTCAAGCTTCTGGATTGCAGGAGCTTTGGTTTGCGCATTGTACTTCAAAGCGATCTTAATGATGCCTTGTTTGTCATCTTCAACAAACTTGTAGTTCAGGATATAACCTTTCTCGAAAAGGATCTTGGTAATATCTCTCTTTATGTTTGAACCTGGAATCTCAACCACTTTGTGGTTTGCCATGATTGCGTTACGCAATCTGGTCAGGTAATCTGCTATAGGATCTGAAAACATTTCCTTCTACTTTATTAATCTATTATTACCAGCTTGACTTTTTAACTCCCGGGATCAACCCGTTTAGAGCCATTTCCCTGAAGGTATAACGATTGATACCGAACTGGCGCATGTGTCCGCGTGGACGGCCGGTTAGTTGACATCTGTTGTGCAACCTTACTTTAGAAGAGTTTTTAGGGAGTTGTTGAAGTGCGTCCCAATCACCTGCAGCTTTAAGCTCGGCTCTTTTTGCAGCATATTTTTCAACCAAACGCTCTCTTTTGCGCTCCCTGGCCTTCATTGATTCTTTAGCCATGTCTCTTTATTTTTTAGTAAATGGGAAACCAAACTCACTTAACAAAGCCTTGCTTTCTGCATCAGTCTCAGCAGTAGTTACAAAGGTGATATCCATACCTTGTATAGCTTTGATTTTATCGATATCGATCTCTGGGAAGATGATCTGCTCCTTAACACCCATGGTGAAGTTACCGTGACCATCGAAACCTTTTGCACTGATACCGCGGAAGTCACGGGTACGTGGAATAGAAATCGAGATCAGCCTGTCCAGGAATTCATACATCTTGTCTCCGCGAAGTGTAACGCGTGCACCGATTGGCATGCCTTTTCTAAGCTTGAAGTTAGAGATATCCTTTTTAGAAAGAGTCGGAACTGCTTTCTGACCAGCGATGATTGTCATTTCTTCTACAGCTGAGTCAACGATTTTCTTGTCAGAAACCGCTTTACCCAAACCCTGGCTAAGACAAATCTTTACCAGTTTAGGCACCTGCATGTTGCTCTTGTAGTTGAATTGCTCCTGAAGTGCAGGAATCACTTCGGCGCTGTATTTTGCCTTAAGTCTTGGAACGAAGCTCATTACTTGATTACCTCCTTATTTTTGGAATTTTTAGCGTAACGCACAACTTTACCGTCTACAACTTTTCTACCCACTTTGGTAACCGCTCCTTTGTAAATAAGGGCAAGGTTAGAGATATGGATCGGAGCTTCTCTCTTTTCCAGTCCGCCTTGTGGGTTGGCTGCGTTTGGTTTCTGGTGTTTGGTCACCAGGTTCACACCCTCAACGATCGCACGGTTAGTATCACGGTCAACAGACAGGACTTTACCTTGCTCGCCTCTATGGCCACCGCTGATTACTTTCACGGTGTCGTCTTTTTTTATTTTCAGTTTAACTTGCATAACCTATTTCTTTATCGATTATAGAACTTCAGGTGCAAGAGAAACAATCTTCATGAATTGCTTTTCCCTTAGTTCCCTGGCAACCGGTCCGAAGATACGGGTACCTCTCATTTCACCTGCGTTGTTAAGCAATACTACTGCGTTATCATCGAAGCGAATGTATGAACCGTCCTGTCTTCTAACCTCTTTTCTGGTGCGTACGATAACAGCCTTAGAAACTGCTCCCTTTTTTACGTTTCCTGCAGCCATTGCATCCTTTACAGATACTACGATGGTGTCACCGATAGACGCGTAACGTCTTTTGGTACCTCCAAGAACACGGATGCAAAGAACTTCTTTTGCACCACTATTGTCCGCTACACTTAACCTGGACTCCTGTTGAATCATGGCCTATAATTATTTAGCTCTTTCAAGAATTTCTACTAACCTCCAGCACTTTTGCTTGCTCAAAGGTCTTGTTTCCATAATTTTAACGGTATCTCCGATCTGGCAATCGTTCTTTTCGTCGTGAGCATAGAATTTCTTGCTCTGCTTCACAAACTTACCGTACTTAGGGTGCTTTACTTTTCTTTCTACAACAACTACGATAGATTTATCCATCTTGTTGCTGGAAACCACGCCTACTCTCTCTTTTCTAAGATTTCTTTCCATAACCATTACTTTCCCGGTCATTATTTAGTTTCAGAAAGTTCTCTTCTTCTTGCATCAGTAAGAAGACGTGCTACTACTTTCCTTTTTTGGTTGATCTGAGCGGTGTTCGACAGCTCAGACACCACCTGGGTAGTTCTTAGCTTAGTTAGCGCAACTTGCTCAGCTGCTATTTTCTCCTGTAGTTCAGCTACAGACAGATTTCTGATTTCAGCGGCTTTCATATTATTCACTATAGTCAGTTCGTACTACCATTTTGCATTTAAGCGGAAGTTTCTGGGCAGCCAGTCTCAACGCTTCTTTTGCAGTCTCCAGGTTAACGCCGTCACATTCGAACATGATACGTCCCGGGTGAACAACTGATACCCAGTGGCTAGGGGCACCTTTACCTTTACCCATCCTTACCTCTGCTGGTTTAGCAGTTACCGGCTTGTCTGGGAAGATACGGATCCAAACTTTACCTTCACGTTTCATGTAACGGGTAACCGCGATACGTGAGGCTTCAATCTGACGGGAAGTGATCCAACCACCCTCCAGAGCTTTCAGACCAAAAGAACCGAATGCAATATCGTGCCCTCTCTGGGCAACGCCTTTCATGCGGCCTTTAAACATCTTCCGGAACTTCGTCCTTTTTGGCTGTAGCATTATAGTAACTTTTTACTAATGACTAAATAACTTAATTCTTACTTGTTGCTTGGTTTACGATCTGGACGCTTACCACCTTGTCCTTGTCCGCCCGGACGGTTGCCACCTGGCTTGCGATCGAATTTACGATCACCACCACCTTGTGGGCCACCTTGTCCGCCGCCACCTTTTTGGGTAGACATTCCGGCAAGAGGAGAAAGTTCGCGTTTACCAAATACTTCACCTTTGCAGATCCATACTTTGATACCCAGACGTCCGTAGGTTGTGTGAGCTTCAGCAGTAGCGTAGTCGATGTCTGCACGGAAAGTGTGAAGCGGGGTTCTTCCTTCCTTGTAGTGTTCGTTACGTGCCATCTCAGCACCGTTCAAACGTCCGCCGATAGAGATCTTGATACCTTCAGCACCCATTCTCATGGTTGCAGCGATCGACATTTTGATTGCGCGTCTGTAAGAGATACGACCTTCAATCTGGCGAGCGATACCTGTAGCAACAAGACGAGCGTCAAGTTCAGGTCTTTTGATCTCGAAGATGTTGATTTGAACCTCCTTACCGGTGATCTTCTTCAACTCTTCTTTCAGCTTATCAACTTCCTGTCCGCCTTTACCGATGATCTGGCCTGGACGTGCAGTCTGTATAGTAACCGTAACTAACTTAAGAGTACGCTCAATAACAACTTTGGCGATTCCTGCCTTAGCAAGACGGGCATTGATGTACTGACGGATCTTGAAATCCTCAACCAGTTTCTCAACGTAGTTGTTTCCTCCAAACCAGTTAGAGTCCCAACCTTTAATAAAACCTAGACGTAAGCCTATTGGATTAACCTTCTGTCCCATTATTATTATTTTACGCTGTCAATTGTTAGTGTAACGTGGTTTGATCTTTTACGGATTCTATATCCGCGACCTTGTGGCGCAGGGCGAAGTCTTTTCATCATTCTACCGCTGTCAACCATGATTGATTTAACAACCAGCTTTGCCTCTTCAGGACGTTGTCCTTCGTTTTTGGCTTCCCAGTTAGCAATTGCTGAACGGAGAAGTTTCTCAAGGCGTTTAGCTGCATCCTGTGGAGAAAAATGTAGGATGTTCATCGCTTTGAACACCTCTACTCCACGGATATTATCGGCCAATAGTCTCATTTTACGCGGTGAGGTAGGACAGTTGTTCAGCTTTGCGAAGCTGATCGACTTTAGTTCCTCTTTCCTCTGATCTGCCGCTATTTTTTTTCTGGCACCCATCTCTCGACGTATTAACTAAATTATTTCTTTCCTTTATCTTTTCTCTGACCTGCGTGACCTCTCCAGGTACGGGTCGGAGCAAATTCACCTAGTTTGTGACCTACCATGTTCTCGGTAACATACACAGGGATGAATTTATTTCCGTTGTGAACGGCGAACGTAAAGCCTACAAAATCCGGAGAGATGGTAGAAGCTCTTGACCAGGTCTTAATAACATTCTTGTTATTAGCAGCCACCGCTACTTCAACTCGCTTCGCAAGCTTGTAGTGGATAAAAGGTGGTTTTTTTAATGAACGACTCATAGCTTACCTAGTTATTTCTTTCTTCTCTCGATTATGTACTTACTGCTTTGGTTCTTTGGCTTACGGGTCTTAAGACCTTTAGCAAGAAGACCCTTACGTGAACGTGGGTGTCCACCGGCATTTCTACCTTCACCACCACCCATCGGGTGATCAACAGGGTTCATTACCACACCACGTACTCTCGGACGGCGACCCAACCAGCGGCTGCGACCTGCCTTACCCGAAACTACCAGGTTGTGCTCAGGATTTGATACTGAACCAATAGTAGCGATACAGGTAGTAAGGATCATACGGGTTTCACCTGAAGGCATCTTGATGATAGCATACTTGCCATCACGTGCACTTAGCTGAGCGTAAGAACCGGCACTTCTGCTGATCTGTCCGCCTTTTCCAGGCTGAAGCTCGATGTTGTGGATAACAGTTCCAAGCGGAATGTCAGCAAGATAAAGTGCATTACCCACTTCAGGAGCTGCAGACTTACCAGAGGCAATGGTCTGACCAACTTTAATCCCGTGAGGAGCAATGATGTATCTTTTCTCTCCGTCTGCATAATGCAGAAGAGCGATACGTGCTGAACGGTTTGGATCGTATTCTACGGTTGCAACAGTTGCAGGGATATCGAATTTATCTCTTTTGAAATCGATAATACGATATGATTGTTTGTGACCACCACCGTTGTAGCGCATGGTCATTTTACCCTGGTTGTTACGTCCACCTTTTTTACCACCTTTAAGAAGAAGGCTCTTCTCTGGGGTATCTGTGGTGATCTCGTCGAAGGTAGAGTTTACCTTGTGACGGGTACCAGGAGTGATAGGTCTGAATTTCTTTAATGCCATTTTACCTTTCCTCCTAATTAGATATTAGAATAGATGTCAATTGTTTCACCCTCTGAAAGCGTAATGATCGCTTTCTTAACAGCGTTGGTACGTCCTACCGAGATAGAAGACTTCGTGCTGCGGGTTTTCACCTTCCCAGGGTGATTGATAGTGTTTACAGAAGTTACTGAAACACTATATGTTTTCTCGATCGCTTTCTTGATCTCGATCTTGTTGGCTTTACGGTTTACAAGGAACGCAAAACGATTCAGCTTATCGGTCAAGGCTGAGGTTTTCTCAGTCAGCAATGGTTTTATGATAATGTTGCTCATCGTTATTAGTTCTTATAAAATTCTTCCAACTTACTGATTGAACCTTCAAGGAATACCAGTGTTTTGGCATTCAGAATATCGTAAGTGTTTAGATCTGCGACAGTTACGACTTTAGAACGGTCAAAATTTCGGGACGACAAATATAGAGATTTATCGTATTCAGCAACAATCACTAGAGATTTTTTGTCAGACACCTTAAGGTTGTTCACCACAGCAATGAATTCGCTGGTTTTAGGAGTTTCGATTTTGAAATCTTCGATGATTGTGATTCCGTTTTGCTTCGCTTTGTAAGAAAGTGCAGATAAACGAGCGAGAGTTTTGGTCTTCTTATTAACCTTGAAATGATAATCTCTTGGTTTTGGACCGAATACCGTACCACCACCTTTGTGAAGTGGAGACTTCATAGAACCTGAACGGGCTCCACCGGTACCTTTTTGTTTCTTAAGTTTTTTGGTAGTACGAGCTACTTCTGCTCTCTCCTTCGACTTTGCAGTTCCCTGACGTGCGTTAGCGTTGTGCTGCTTAACATCAAGATAGATTGCGTGGTCGTTAGGCTCGATACCGAAAATCTCTGCGTTAAGGGTTACCTTCTTAGAGGTAGCTTCACCTTTAATGTTATATACAGAAAGTTCCATCTTACTTATTGATTAAAACGATTGAACCTTTAGCACCTGGAACTGCACCTTTGATAACAAGCAGGTTTTTGTCGGCAAGTACTTTAATGATTTGAAGGTTTTCGATGGTTACACGACCGTTACCGGTCTGACCAGCCATTCGCATACCTTTGAATACTCTTGAAGGAGTAGAACAGGCACCGATTGAACCCGGGTGACGACCTCTGTTGTGCTGACCGTGGGTAGAACCACCAACACCACTAAAGTTGTGACGTTTAACAACACCCTGGAAACCTTTACCTTTAGAGGTACCTACAACGTTTACCATTTCGCCTTCAGCGAAAAGATCAACACCTACAGTATCTCCAAGATTCAATGCGTTGAATCCTTTGAATTCAGCAACCTTTTGCATTGGGCTTTGACCGGCTTTCTTAAAGTGACCTTTAAGAGGAGCAGGAGTGTTTTTCTCCTTACGCTCACCGTAACCCAACTGGATAGCTTCGTATCCGTCTTTTTCCGCGGTTTTAACTTGTGTTACTACACAAGGACCAACTTGCAATACTGTGCATGGAAGGTTTTTTCCATCAGCACCAAACAAGCTAGTCATACCGATCTTCTTACCTATTAAACCTGGCATAGGACCTTTGTCTTTTATTGGTTACTATTAATTACTACACTTTAATTTCTACTTCAACACCGCTTGGCAACTCCAGACGCATAAGTGCATCTACAGTTTTAGCTGAAGAGCTGTAGATGTCCAACAGACGCTTGTAAGCGCTTAGTTCGAACTGCTCTCTTGCCTTCTTGTTTACGTGTGGTGAACGTAGTACTGTGTAAATTCTCTTGTGAGTTGGCAATGGAATTGGTCCACTAACCACCGCACCGGTAGCCTTTACAGTTTTTACGATTTTCTCAGCGCTCTTGTCAACCAGATTGTAGTCGTAGCTCTGAAGCTTAATTCTTATTTTTTGGCTCATGATTGCGAATACTTGATTATGCTTTTACTCTACCTTTTGCCTTAGCAATTACTTCTTCAGCAATGTTGCTTGGAGCTTCATCGTAGTGAGAGAATTCCATGGTTGATGTTGCACGACCTGAAGACATAGTACGCAGTTGTGTTACGTAACCGAACATCTCGCTCAATGGAACTTTACCTTTGATCACTTTCGAACCGTTCCTGTCGTCCATACCTTCGATCATACCACGACGACGGTTAAGGTCACCAACGATATCACCCATGTTTTCTTCCGGAGTAAGAACCTCAATTTTCATGATCGGCTCAAGGATACAAGGTCTTGCCTTTGGAGCAGCCTCTCTGTATGCAACCTTAGCACAAATCTCGAAAGAAAGCGCATCTGAATCGACCGCGTGGAAAGAACCGTCTGTAAGAGTTACTTTCATTCTGTCCATCGGGAAGCCGGCAAGAACACCAGTCTTCATCGCTTCAGCAAAACCTTTCTCTACAGATGGGATAAATTCACGTGGAATGTTACCACCTTTTACATCATTTACAAACTCAAGACCTTCTTTCTCTGAAGTAGATGGCTCGATTGAGAAAACGATATCAGCGAATTTACCACGACCACCGGTTTGCTTTTTGTAAACCTCGCGGTGATTGAATTTGTTACGAAGAGTTTCTTTGTAAGCAACCTGAGGAGCTCCCTGGTTAACTTCAACCTTGAATTCTCTTCTCAGACGATCAACAATGATCTCAAGGTGAAGCTCACCCATACCCTGAATAATGGTCTGACCGGTTTCGTGGTCAGTATGTACTCTGAAGGTTGGATCCTCTTCGGCAAGTTTACCAAGACCGATACCAAGTTTATCAACGTCAGCCTGAGTTTTAGGCTCGATCGCCAAACCGATTACCGGCTCAGGGAAGTTCATTGATTCAAGAACGATCGGGTTTTTCTCATCACATAAGGTATCACCTGTACGGATGTCTTTAAATCCTACTACCGCACCGATATCACCTGCATCAAGAGAATCAATCTGGTTCTGCTTGTTTGCGTGCATCTGGAAGATACGTGAGATACGCTCTTTTCTACCGGTTCTTGCATTAAGAACGTATGAACCTGACTCAAGAGAACCTGAGTAAGCACGGGTAAAGCAAAGACGACCTACGAAAGGATCGGTAGCGATTTTGAATGCAAGTGCGGCGAAAGGCTCGTCAACGCTAGGTTGTCTGGTTTCTTCCTCACCTGTATCAGGGTTGGTTCCGGTAATACCTTCAACGTCCATTGGAGATGGAAGGATTTCCATTACCATATCAAGCATTGACTGTACACCTTTATTTTTGAATGAAGAACCACACATCATCGGAACAACTTTTCCAGAGATGGTAGCCTGACGAAGTGCGTCAAGAATTTCTCTTTCAGTCAGCGACTCAGGATCTTCAAAGTATTTCTCCATTAGAGATTCGTTGAATTCGGCAACTGCCTCAAGCAACTTCTCACGGTATTCTTTAGCTTCTTCAAGAACGTCAGCAGGAATTTCCACAGTCTGGAAAGTCATACCCTGATCGTGCTCGTTCCAAACGATTCCACGGAAGTTGATCAAGTCAACAACACCTTTGAAATCCGCTTCGTTTCCGATTGGAATCTGAAGTGGAAGTGCGTGGCTTCCCAACATGGTTTTCACCTGGCGGCAAACGTTAAGGAAGTCTGCACCTGAACGGTCCATCTTGTTAACGAAACCGATACGTGGAACGTTGTAGTTATCAGCAAGTCTCCAGTTAGTTTCAGACTGAGGCTCAACACCGTCAACCGCACTAAAAAGGAATACAAGACCATCAAGTACGCGAAGTGAACGGTTTACCTCTACGGTAAAGTCAACGTGACCAGGAGTATCGATGATGTTAACGTGGTATTTCTGCTCTCTGTAGTTCCAGATCAGTGAAGTAGCTGCAGAAGTGATAGTGATACCACGTTCCTGCTCCTGCTCCATCCAGTCCATTGTTGCAGCACCATCGTGCACCTCACCAATTTTGTGGCTCACACCTCCGTAGTAAAGGATACGCTCGGTGGTGGTAGTTTTACCAGCATCGATATGCGCAGCGATACCAATATTTCTTGTAAATCTTAAATCTCTTTTTGCCATGGCCTGATTCGACTAAATATTAAAATCTGAAGTGAGAGAATGCTTTGTTTGCCTCAGCCATACGGTGAGTATCTTCTCTTTTCTTGTAAGCAGCACCTTCACCTTTTGAACCGGCAACGATCTCACCTGCAAGTTTACCTGCCATGGTCTTCTCGTTACGCTTACGGCTATAGCTGATCAGCCACTTCATACCCAGAGACTGTTTACGGTCTTCACGGATAGGTTGAGGGATCTGGAAAGTAGCTCCACCTACACGACGGCTTTTTACCTCAACAGCAGGAGAGATATTTTCTAATGCTTTCTTCCAAACATCAAGACCGTTTTCTTCGGTGCGTTTTGAAACCAAATCAATTGCTTCGTAGAAGATGGTGAAGGCAAGAGATTTCTTACCGTCGTACATCAGGTTGTTTACGAACTTGGTTACTACTACTTCATTGAAACGTGGATCTGGAAGAATTTCCAGTTTCTTTGCCGTTTTCCTTCTCATGGCGTGTCGCTATAATACTATGACTTGTTAATACGAATTACTTCTTTTTGCCTTTTGCTGCGGCTGCAGCTGCCTGACCTGGCTTCGGACGCTTGGTACCGTATTTCGAACGACGTTGGTTACGACCGTTAACACCGGCTGTATCCAATGCTCCACGAACGATGTGGTAACGCACACCTGGTAAATCTTTTACCCTTCCACCACGTACCAGTACGATACTGTGTTCCTGAAGGTTGTGACCTTCACCAGGGATATAGGCGTTCACCTCTTTACCATTAGTAAGACGAACCCTTGCTACTTTACGTAGTGCGGAGTTTGGTTTCTTAGGAGTGGTAGTGTATACACGGGTACATACACCCCTGCGTTGCGGACAAGAATCAAGCGCAGCAGATTTGCTGTTTACCGGTTTGTCTTCTCTTCCTTTTCTTACTAACTGCTGTATAGTTGGCATAAAAAGCTAATTTTTAGCGAATTATAGTTGTTTATTCTTTTTTATGGGGGTGCAAATGTAGGACAATATTTCAACAATACAAGTTGACCGGAGAAAAAATCCAAGTTTTTACACAAGTTTCTGTTGATAAGAGCCAGAACGTCAATACCACACCGTTCCAAAGGCGCAATTTTACTGCATTATCCGTTTACTCAGCTTGTTAATTACCGGCTAACTCTCCTTGCCTTCCCGTTCACCGGATGTTTTATAGCTTTGCCGCCCAGATCAAACACCCGAAGACGCAACCCTTATTATGAAGCAATTATTACTCACCATCCTGTTCCTGTTTACGGGATGGACGATCAGTGTCGCACAGCATTCAAAAACCAAAATTCCGAAAAAGGTACTGAACGACATTCCAAAGCTGACAGCGTATCTTACCAAAGACTGCCAGTACGAACGTCAGAAAGTAGACTCTATCCATTCCTGGATCACACATAACATTAAATATGATGTGAAGTACCTTGAGAAAAATGACTGCGGTCGTTTCGAAGGTTCTGCCGAAGTCCTCAAATCGAAAAAGACCCTTTGCATGGGATATGTTTACCTGATGGGTGCCATGCTCGATGAACTGAAGATCGAATGGGAACTCATTTCCGGGTACACCAATGTGAGCAAACCTTATTATGTACCAAAATACCTCGTAGACAACCATGCCTGGATCGCCATCAAGGTTGAAGGAGAGTGGATGACGGCCGATCCTACCTGGGATGCGGGATACGTGGGCGCACTGCCAAAAAAAGACCGAAGACCCAGTATTGAAAAGCAACAGAAGAAGATCGATAAGATCATAAAGAAAAATGAGAAACTCCTTGCTGCCGGCGATGAGCTGAAAGAAGTTCCTGCACTGGATACCGCGAAAGACAATGTTGAATATTCCAGTAAGATCGGTTTTGTGCAAACCGGAACGCGCGAATGGTTCCTGGTACCGGCCGACAGCTTCCTGACGCGCCACCTGCCGGCGAACCCGCTCTGGCAATTGCGCCTTCCGAATCTGCCGCTGGAAGTTTTCAGCGAAGGATCCGACAGCATTCACGACTTTTTCGCCGCCAACCCGGACCAGGGATATGTGATCGGTGTCGTGGACCATTTCCAGCAGCAACTGTTATTAGATAAAGTCCTGGCCAACGGAGTGATGGGCAACCAGTTCAACAGCAGCAACACGCGGACGAAGGTGGTGCATTACCACCATTTCCTGGAGATCCTGAATATTCCTGAAGTCAAGAAGAACTTTAAAGGGCTGCCTGAATTATACAACCGCGCACTTACCCAGAAGATGATCGAGGTGAGCGACACCACCATTAAGCTCACCAAGAGTGCACAGGCCTTCGAGAAGAACCGTCACAAAGAAGTTACCACGGCCTGCGCCAAAGGGTTTAAGAATGCGAACTCGGCGAATAAGAAGTTCCAGACTTCTGCAGAGAAGGTTAAAAAATGGAACGAGAAGATGCTCGCCAACCTGGAAAAATCTGACCTGAAACTCAAGACTGACCTGGAGCGCCTCCAAACAGCCGACGAAAGCAAATCAAAACCGGAAGTCACTCCCGATTTTGAAGCCATTGCGGAAGTGCACCAGCTGGTGAAGCAGCTTACCGACAGCCTGGACCGGAT
>JAZKEZ010000109.1:43835-51459 GCA_040386675.1 Bacteroidota bacterium
CGGGCGATGAACGACTCTACATTGTGGAAGATCGCCGGCGAAACTTCTTACAGCAATTACATGCTGAAACAGCGCGGTGAGATCCTGCAACAAAAAAGCCTTCACCTCTACCAGTACACCGAGAAGGCCGACAACTACCTGATAAACAGCATTGGCACAATTGATACACTTTACAATGACTCGCTCAAACGTGAGATTTACCCGGCAGCATTCAATAAGGTGGTTTTCCAGCTTTCGAAGATCGACCGCACGCTGGACATGGGACTGAATGATGCGGTGAAACAGGGCCGCATCAAAGAGGCTGCTCCTTACCGTGCCTATTACACCGCCATTGCCGAATACTATTCGGGTGTGGCCAGGAAGAATACGATCCGTGCACTGAACCACAACAGTTTTATGCGATCTGCACTGGAGCAGTTTGACGAAAACTGGGACGACATTGCTGTCTATAATGAAGAACAGGTAAAACTTGCCAAAGAGAAAAACGACTTTGTACTGGAGGAAGAAGAACACGCGCACAACCGCGAGGAGGATATGCTGAAGACCATGGCGGCGGAGAGTACGAGGTGGAAGGCGAAGCTGAAAGGGAAGTAAAAAGTAAGAATTAAGAAGTAAGAACTAAGAGTTAAGAACTAAGAGTTAGGAGTTAGGAGTTGGGGTAGTTAAATTTTGGGGCTTGAACACTAAATATGTTCTGGCACAGTTTTAGATAAGTCAGACACCAGCATACAGATCAGTAATTAATGATGGGAACCCGTTTGCGGGACATTGATTTATGATCACCGCATCGATCCCGTTCCGGACTTCCGGTGCGGGATTGTGGTTTTTATGAAACTCATGAATCTGCCCGTTTGAAAAGTTGTGCAGACATTTGTGTTTGCGGTGCAGTCGAATTCCCTGTAGCTGCACTATCTTTGACCCTTCGATCTAAATTCATTTCCAGTGCAATATCTTGATACGCTGAACACCGCACAGCGTCAGGCTGTAGAGCAAACCGAAGGACCGGTAATGGTCATTGCAGGTGCAGGCTCCGGCAAGACGCGGGTACTTACTTTCCGAATCGCACACATCATCAACAAAGGAGTAGATCCTTTCCATATTCTCGCGCTTACCTTTACCAACAAGGCGGCCAAGGAGATGAAAGACCGTATTGCCAAGATCGTAGGCGGCAGCGAAGCCAAGAACATCTGGATGGGAACGTTTCACTCGGTGTTTGCCAAAATCCTGCGATTTGAAGCCGAAAAGCTGAATTATCCTAGCAACTTCTCGATCTACGATACGCAAGACAGCAAGAGTCTTCTCGGTTCCATCATCAAGGAAATGGAACTCGACGACAAAATCTATAAGGTAAGTATTGTGATGGGGCGCATCAGCTCTGCAAAAAACAACCTGATCGATCCCTGGCATTACGCACAGGACGCCGGACTGGTTGGAGACGACCGCGCTGCGGGAAGACCTAAGATGGCCGATATCTACCTCGCCTACTGGAACCGCTGTTACAAAGCCGGCGCAATGGATTTCGACGATCTGCTCTTTAAGACCAATGTACTCCTGAGGGATTTCCCGGATGTGCTGTACAAATACCAGCAGAAATTCAGGTACATCATGGTGGATGAGTACCAGGATACCAACCATGCCCAGTACCTGATCGTTAAGAAACTTGCCGCACTGTACCAAAACCTCTGTGTGGTGGGTGATGATGCCCAGAGTATCTATGCGTTTCGCGGAGCGAACATCCAGAATATCCTGAACTTCAAGACGGATTATCCTGATTTCAGACTGTTTAAACTGGAACAGAACTATCGCTCAACGAAGATGATCGTGAAGGCGGCCAACTCGGTAATTGAAAAGAACAAAACACAGATCAAAAAAGACGTCTGGACCAGCAATGATGAAGGACAGCGGATCTATGTAAAGAAATCGCTTTCCGACAATGACGAAGGAAACTTCGTGGCCAATACCATTTTCGAGACCCAGTTCCGCGATCAGGCCACTCCGCATGATTTTGCTATTCTTTACCGCACCAATGCCCAGTCGCGTGCACTGGAAGAAGCGCTGAGAAAACAAAACATTCCGTACAAGATCTACGGCGGACTTTCTTTCTACCAACGTAAGGAAATCAAGGATCTTACCGCTTATTTCCGACTGGTTGCGAACCATGAGGATGAGGAAGCACTGAAACGTGTGATCAATTATCCGATAAGGGGAATCGGAAAAACCACGCTTGAGAAACTGGTGATCCTCGCCAACGACAATAACATCAGCATGTGGGAAGTGATGAACCGTCCGGCAGAATTCCGCCAGGCCATTGGTTCGTCGTTCAGCAAGCTCGACGATTTTGCCACAATGATCCGCAGTTTCCGTGCAGAACTGAACTCGCGTGATGCTTTTGAACTGGGCGAGCACATTGCCAAATCATCAGGGATCGTTCGCGAACTGTATGCCGATAAATCTCCGGAAGGAGTAAGCCGCTACGAGAACATCCAGGAATTGCTGAACGGTTTGAAGGAATTTGTGGAAACGCAAAAAGAGCTGAATCCTGATCAGACACCCACACTCAGCGAATTCCTGCTGGATGTGGCGCTGCTTACCGATGCAGACAAATCGGGCGAGGACAACGACCACGTATCGCTGATGACCATTCACTCGGCTAAAGGACTTGAATTTCCTTATGTGCATATCGTCGGACTTGAGGAAAACCTCTTCCCTTCGCAACTTTCCATCAACTCGAGAACAGAACTGGAAGAAGAACGCCGTCTTTTCTACGTTGCGCTGACACGGGCCGAGAAACGCGCCACACTTTCATACGCCCTGACCCGCTTTAAATGGGGACAGCTTCAACAATGCGAACCCAGTCGTTTCCTCGAGGAAATTGACGAGTCGTGTGTAGAATGGCCGCAGGTAGACCGGATGAAAGATGCCTTCCAGAGTTTTTCTTCCGGAAGTTCATCAGGCTTTTCATCGCAAAAAACCGTATTTACCAAAAGAACCGGCGGACCGGCCTCCTCTACTCCGGCGGCAGCCGCTCCAACATCGGCCTCCATTCCTAAAAACCTCAAGCCCGTTGCCAAAGCAAGTGTAGCGACCGGCGGAGATTTTGAAGGCGACGACCTGAGTATCCTCGCTGTAGGCATGCAGGTAGAACACCAGAAATTCGGGAAAGGAAAAGTACTGCAGACCGAAGGCAATCATCCTGAAGTAAAGGCAACGATCTTCTTCCCGTCATCCGGGCAGAAGCAATTGCTGCTGAAATTCGCCAAATTGAAAATCATAGGATAAATTCTACATTTACCCGCAAGTACATTTTTTAATGACAGATCAAGAATTAGACTTAGAATATAATACCGAGCGCAAGCAGCTCATTATTCCCGAATACGGCCGCGCGGTCCACAAAATGGTGGATTACTGCGTTACCCTTGCCGACCGGGAAGAGCGTAACAAATGTGCCCGCAGCATTATTTCTATTATGGGTAACCTCTTTCCGCAACTCCGCGATGTAGAAGATTACCGCCACAAACTCTGGGATCACATGTTCATCATGTCTGAATTCCAGCTTGATGTAGACAGTCCATACCCGCGTCCTACCCAAGACATCCTGACCAGCCTTCCCGAAAAACTCAGCTATCCGAAAGGAAATATCCGCTACGGTCATTACGGTCGGGTTACCCAGCAATTCATAGAAAAAGCATTAACGCTGGAAAACCCGGAGCACAAGGAAAAAATGGCAACACAGCTGTTTTACCTGATGAAACGGAGCTACAAGGCCTGGAACCGCGATCACGTTGAAGACGAAGTGGTATTGGGTCACCTGAGCGAATTGTCGAAAGGCGGGATTATTCTTGACCCGAGCAAAGTAAGTGGCGGCGACGGTATTCCGAATACGCCCTACCATCCTGCCGGCCACGGAACCTTCAATAAGAAGAAAAAGTGGAACAACAATAACAGCAGCAACAACAACAAGAATTTCAAGCACAAGAATCGTAACAAAAACACTAACAACTAATTGGCCAACCGGCTAATTGACTAATCAGCTAATAAATAGACTGGGTGCTTTCGAGATCATTGGCGGCAAAAAATTAAAAGGTGAAGTGGTTCCACAGGGAGCCAAAAACGAAGCTTTACAAATTCTTTGTGCAGTTCTGCTAACCCCTGAAAAGGTTACCATCAGCAATATTCCCGACATTATCGATGTCAACAAACTGATCGATCTTCTACGCGATCTTGGCGTGAAGGTAGAGCGCCTGGATAAGGATACGTATACCTTCCAGGCCGACCAGGTAGATACCGACTTCATGAATTCTCCTGCATTTAAGGGCAAGGGAGCCGCACTTCGCGGATCGATCATGATCGTTGGTCCGATGCTGGCCAGGTTCGGTAAAGGATACATTCCTAAACCGGGCGGAGATAAAATTGGCCGCAGACGACTGGATACTCATTTCGAAGGATTCCAGGCACTTGGCGCCTCATTTACCTACGATGCCGAAAATCACTTCTACCGCGTGGAGGGCAAGCCGCTCACCGGTGGATACATGCAGCTTGATGAGGCTTCGGTGACCGGAACTGCCAACATCGTTATGGCGGCGGTTATGGCCCGTGGTACTACCACGATCTATAATGCAGCCTGTGAGCCTTACCTGCAGCAGCTTTGCAAAATGCTGAACCGCATGGGAGCGAAGATCTCCGGTATCGGTTCTAACCTGCTTACCATCGAAGGTGTGGAATACCTGGGAGGATGCGAACACCGTATGCTTCCCGACATGATCGAGATCGGAAGTTTTATCGGCCTTGCGGCAATGACGCAGTCGGAGATCACGATCAAGAATGTAGGTTACGAGCACCTTGGCAACATCCCGTCTATCTTTAAGCGACTGGGAATCCAGATGGAACTACGCGGCGACGACCTGTTCATTCCTTCGCAGGAACGTTACGAGATCGACACCTTTATCGACGGTTCTATCCTTACCGTTTCTGATGCTCCGTGGCCCGGATTCACTCCCGACTTACTGAGTATTGTGCTGGTTGTGGCCACACAAGCAAAAGGAAGCGTACTGATCCACCAGAAAATGTTTGAAAGCCGCCTGTTTTTCGTTGATAAGCTGATCGATATGGGTGCACAGATCATTCTGTGTGATCCGCACCGCGCAACGGTGATCGGTCTCGACCGTCAACAGGCACTGAGAGGGATCGGTATGACCAGTCCTGATATCAGGGCCGGGGTATCGCTGCTGATTGCCGCACTGAGTGCAGAAGGCAAGAGCGTGATTCACAACATCGAGCAGATTGACCGCGGTTACCAGGACATTGAGCACCGTCTGAAAGCCATCGGTGCCGATATCAAACGAATTGATTAATCTTAACAACCCTTTAACGATCTGGCTTTGAACAGGGAACGATCTTTGTGAAGCCGCTCATAACTTAACATCACACATGAAAAAAATTGCATTTGCAGCACAAATGGTCCTTGCAGGACTGTTTACTCAATCTGTTAACGCCCAGGCGAAAACAGGGATCAACATTGGTGACAAAGCTCCAGAGTTGAAATTCAAAAATCCTGAAGGCAAAGAATTGAAGCTGTCTGACCTGAAAGGAAAACTGGTCCTGATCGATTTCTGGGCGAGCTGGTGCGGTCCTTGCCGCAGGGAAAACCCGAATGTGGTAATGGCTTATAACAAATACAGCAAAGCCAAATTCAAAGACGCAAAAGGTTTCGAGATTTTCAGCGTATCGCTTGATCAGAACGGAGAAGCATGGAAAGCTGCGATCACCAAAGACCAACTGGCCTGGCCTTACCACGTAAGCGATCTTGGCGGATGGAACTCACAGGCAGCAGCCGCTTATCAGGTACAGAGCATTCCTGCCAGCTTCCTGATCAATTCAGAAGGAGTGATCGTTGCGAAAAACCTTCGCGGTCCTGCATTGGACCAGGAGATCGATAAGTATGTGAAGAGTCTTTGAGAGTGTAGACGGTTGATGGTTTAGACAGTTTAGACGGTTTAGACAGTTTAGACGGAATTCCTCCGGAACGATCTAAACCGTCTAAACCATCAACCGTCTAAACCCTAAACCGTCTAAACCCAAAAAAGGCAGTCCGCAACGACTGCCTTTTTTGTTGCATAAAATTCTGCTGACCGGTTAGCTATTCTGTTGAAAACTACGATCTTTGCACCCTTTTTCAACAGCCTTTTTGTCAGGAAACCTGTACTGGCTTTATTATTGAACGGCTCTCTTTCCGCAAAAGAATTCATACACACATGACAGAGAATACAAACATAAACGAGGAGCTTAACGACGAGCAAACCGCTGAAAATACTGTAACTTCAGAAGAAACAGCACAAAACCCTGAAACGGGTGAGCAGACTGAGACCTTATCTGAAACTGAAAAATTGGCAGCAAAATTCAACGAGGTGAATGACAAGTATCTTCGTTTGTACTCGGACTTTGAAAATTTCAGGAAACAGAAGATCAAAGAACGGTCGGAATTGCTGCAAACTGCAGGTGCCGATGTAATGAAAAGTGTTCTTTCCATTCTCGATGATTTTGACCGCGCGATTGCGATCAATGAGAAAACAGAGGATGTAACTGCGCTTAAGGAAGGTTTCAAACTGATCCACTCCAAACTGAAATCAACCCTGGAAAGACAGGGACTGAAAGAAATTGAAGCGTCCGGGAAGGATTTTGATACCGATCTTCACGAAGCACTTACCAATATTCCTGCGCCAAGCGACGCGTTGAAAGGCAAAGTGGTTGACGTTGCAGAGAAAGGATATTTCCTCAATGACAAGGTGATTCGTTTCGCCAAAGTAATTGTAGGACAATAAGTTATTAAGAAAGATAAGATGTCGAAGAGAGATTATTACGAAGTGCTTGGGGTAAGCCGTGGTGCAGACGATACCGAGATCAAGAAGTCTTACCGTAAACTGGCCATGAAATATCATCCGGACAAGAACCCGGGAGATAAGGCTGCGGAAGATAAATTCAAGGAAGCGGCCGAAGCATACGAGATCCTTAGCGACTCGCAGAAACGCGGCCGTTACGACCAGTTCGGGCATGCAGGTGCCAATGGCGGTTACGGCGGCGGCGGTGCAGGCATGAACATGGACGATATTTTCAGCCAGTTCGGTGACATCTTCGGGGGTGGTTTCGGAGGATTCTCCGGCGGCGGCGGTTCACGCAGCAGGCGCCGGGCTTACAAAGGTTCCAACCTGCGTATCCGCGTAAAACTGACGCTTGAGGAAATCGCCAAAGGCACTTCGAAAAAGATAAAAGTAAACAAGCTGGTTGCTGCCGACGGTGTGACCTTTAAGGACTGTCCGACCTGTCACGGTACCGGACAGGTAACCCGCGTGATGAACACCATGCTGGGCCAGATGCAGACCACCACGACCTGTCCTTCGTGCCAGGGCGTTGGAAAATCGATCAAAGACAAGCCGAAGGACGCGGATGCACAAGGATTAAAACGCGTTGAAGAAGTGATCACCATAGACATTCCGGCCGGTGTTGCCGACGGAATGGAACTGAGCCTCAGCGGAAAAGGAAACGCCGGACCGTTTGACGGAATAAATGGTGACCTGATCGTGGCCATTGAAGAAGTGGAACACGATTACCTGAAGCGTAACGGGAACAA
>JAZKEZ010000109.1:51469-57422 GCA_040386675.1 Bacteroidota bacterium
CCTGTACATCAACTTCGTAGACGCCGTTCTTGGTGCCAGTTACGATGTTCCTTTGGTTGACGGCCGCGCCAAGATCAAAATAGATCCGGGTACGCAAAGCGGGAAGATCCTTCGCCTGAAAGGAAAAGGAATTCCTGAGATCAATGGTTACGGAACCGGTGATCTGCTGGTGAATATTTCGGTGTGGACGCCTCAGAAAGTGAACAGCGAGGAAGAGGAATTACTTGAGAAATTAAGGACTTCGCCGCACTTCGAACCGCAGCCAACGGCTAAGGATAAAGGGTTTTTCCAGCGGGTGAAAGAGATGTTCGGATAACGAAATGGTTTAACCACAGAGACACGGAGATGGTCGCAGAGATCACCGAGACTCTCTGTGCACTCTGCGACCGCCTCTGAGCCTCAGCGGTTAAAAAACACAAGCCCGGTTAATTCCGGGCTTTTTTTGTTTCCCGGCTCTTATCCCCGGTAAATACCGGTCATCACTTTATATCCCGGCCGTGCTGCGATTATTTTTCTATTTTCGGAACCTAACTTATCTCACTCTATGTCTACATTACTGGAGGCAAATCACATTGTAAAGCAATACGCCAGTCACAAGGCACTTGATGATGTTACGGTCCACTTTCCCGAAGGCTGTGTGTTCGGCCTACTTGGTCCGAACGGCGCCGGGAAAACCACACTGATCCGGATCATGACACAGATCACGGCTCCCGATAGCGGAACACTTATTTTCCAGGGCAAACCGCTTGAACGCGACCACATCTACCAGATCGGCTACCTGCCCGAAGAACGTGGCTTGTACAAGAAAATGAAAGTGGGTGAACAGGCCATGTACCTGGCGCGGTTAAAGGGATTGTCGCAGGCCGATGCAAAGACCAAGCTTCACTACTGGTTCAAAAAGTTCGAGATCACCCAGTGGTGGGACAAGAAGATCGAGGAACTTTCGAAAGGAATGGCCCAGAAAGTACAGTTCATTACCACGATCCTTCACGAACCTAAATTCCTTATTCTTGATGAGCCATTCAGTGGTTTTGACCCGATCAATGCCGAACTGATCAAAGGTGAGATCCTGGAATTGAAGAAAAAAGGAACCACCATCGTCCTTTCCACGCACAACATGAGTTCGGTTGAGGAGATCTGCGACAACATCGCACTCATCAACAAATCGAAAAAACTGCTCGACGGAAAGGTTACTGATGTGCGGAAAACATACAGTACCAATACCTTCGAGATCGATTACCGCGGAACGACCGAACAGCTGGAACGCGCACTTGGCGGCAGTTTCGACTTACAGGCAAACGGACCAAAAGGCGATTATCTTTCCGCACGGATCAGTATCGGGAAAGATGCGCAGCTGAATACCCTGCTGCAACAGCTTATTCCACACGTTGACCTCAACGGGGCAACCGAGATCATTCCTACGATGAACGACATCTTCATCAAGGTAGTAGGCGCCAATAATGCCGGAGTAGGTTCAGGCCTCACGGAATAATTCCATTCATCATTCTCACCTCAATAACTACTCATTGCCATGGGCAAAATCGGATTAATTATCACCAGAGAATACCTCAGCCGCGTTAAGAAAAAATCATTCATCATCATGACTTTCCTAGGTCCGATCCTGATGGCCGGACTGATCTTCGGAGCGGTGGCGCTTGGATTGCAGGAAAACGACGATCACGAAGTACTGGTTGTGGACAAAACCCCGGGTGGAGTTTTCAAAGGGAAATTCAAGAACCTGGAAGGGCTGAAATTCCATTACAGTACTAAGGACATGAGCAACCAGGAGTTCGACAAAAGTCCGTATTCACTGATGCTTTACCTCAACGATCAGACCGTTGAGATGGATGCCGGTGAGCTTTTTTACAAGGATGCGCCGGGTTTCTCCACGCAGGGAAAAATTGAGCACCAGATCGAAGGTGTGCTGGAAGATTATAAGCTCGAACTGCACAAGATCAGCAAGGAAGAGTACAATGCCATCAGCACCGAATTCAACCTGGTTACCAAAGACATCAACAAATCTGAAGACGACAGTTATAAGCACAAAGTAGCGATTGTCGGCTTTGGGTTTGCCATCGTGATCTACCTGTTCATTTTCATTTACGGCGTTCAGGTAATGCGTGGAGTGATGGAAGAAAAGACCAGCCGGATCGTAGAAGTCCTCATCTCATCGGTTAAACCTTTTGAACTGATGATGGGCAAGATCATTGGTATTGCACTGGTGGGACTTACGCAATTCCTGCTTTGGGTGATACTTACCGCGATCCTGAGCACTGCGGGTCCGGCATTGTTCCTGAAGGACAAATATGCGGTCCAGGAAATTGCACAGCAGCAGGCGACGCCTGAGGTAAAGAAGGAACTGGCAGCCAAGATGAAAGCAGGCGCCGAACCCGATGTGATGGCCGAATTCAACAGCCTGAAGGAACGGATCAACTTCCCATTGATGATCGGGATGTTCCTGTTCTATTTCCTCGGAGGATTTTTAGTCTATGCCTCGCTTTTTGCAGCGATCGGAGCCGCAGTGGACAGTGAAACCGATTCCCAGCAGTTTATGATGCCCATTACGATACCGCTCATTTTCGGGTTTATCGTGGCAGAAATGTCGCTGATGAACCCTGGCGGAGCTGCAGTTACCTGGTTCAGTATCATTCCGCTGACCTCGCCGGTGGTGATGATGGTACGTGTTGCCCAGGGCTTTGACCCTGGAAGCATCTGGCAGCTGTTTGTCTCTATGGCCCTGCTAATCGTATTTTTTGTATTTTGTGTGTGGCTGGCCGGCAAGATCTACCGCACCGGAATTCTGATGTACGGTAAGAAAATCACCTACAAGGAACTGTGGAAGTGGTTGCGCTATAACGGTTAAGCCCTCAACCTCCTCCCGCCTTGAAAGTTGCCATTATAGACCTCGGAACCAACACCTTTAACCTACTGGTAGTAAACTGGGTAAATGCAGTATCCCAGAAACTGCACAGCTCAAAGATCTCCGTGCGTCTGGGTGAAGGCGGGTTTGCCGAAAAACGCATTAAACCCGATGCCTTTAACCGCGGGATGATGGCTTTTGGCGAGCACCTGGGTCAGGCAAAAGCACTCGGCGTGGAACAGGTTTATGCCTTTGCCACATCAGCCGTGCGCAGCGCCGACAACGGGACTGAATTCGTTCAGACCATTCTCGATAAATACCAGGTAAAGGTGGATGTGATCGATGGCGACCGTGAAGCAGAACTCATCTACAAAGGCGTTCGCGACTCGGGCATACTCGATGATGAGCCGGTGCTGATCATGGACATTGGCGGAGGTAGTACCGAATTCATTATCGGTACGGCAGACAAGGTGCTCTGGAAGGAAAGTTTCCCGCTGGGTGCCGCGCGCATCCTCGAACAACTGAAACCCGGCGACCCGATGACCGGTGCAGAGGTATCTGCCATTGAAGATTTCCTTTATAAATCAACAGAAAGCCTGTTTTTCGCCATAAAGAATTATCCCATCAACCGCCTGATCGGTTCGTCAGGAAGCTTCGATAGTCTGGTTGATATGACCAGTGTGGCCAAAGGACTGGAACCGACCAGCGAGACAGCACTATACAATGAGATCCCGCTGAAGGATTTTTACCGGATGTACGACCGGTTGCTGCCGTCGACACTGGCTCAGCGCTACAATTTCCCGGGACTTATCCCGCTTCGGGTGGATTTTATCGTGATCGCATCTGTATTCATTAACCTGGTCATTAAAGAAGCTAATATTGGCAGCTTATGGCAATCGGCCTATTCGCTTAAGGAAGGCGTGCTTGCTGAATTGAAAAGAACATTGATAAATGGCTAAAATTTTAGTGATAGACGACGAACGGCCCATCCGCAGGTCGTTGAAAGAAATATTGGAATACGAAGGACACCAGGTTGAAGAGGCTGAAAACGGCCGCGAAGGCTTCGAGATGCTGACCGCCGATGAGTACCAACTGTGTTTCTGCGACATTAAAATGCCGGGAATGGATGGCATGGAAGTCCTGAAATCGGCCATCGAGAAAGAGATCTTCTGTCCGTTCATCATGATCTCGGGTCATGCAAACATTGACACCGCTGTAGAAGCAATCAAAATGGGCGCATTCGACTTTATCGAAAAACCGCTGGAGCTGAACCGGATCATTGTGAGCATGGGCAATGCACTGGTACGTAAAAATCTGGAGGAAGAAACCCAGGTGCTGCGTCAGAAAGTACGCAGGGAACGTCCGGGGACCATCGTGGGAAACAGTCCGGCGCTACTCGAAGTGCTCGATATGGTGCAGAAAGTGGCTCCAACCGAAGCCCGTGTACTGATTACCGGTGAGAATGGAAGCGGGAAAGAACTCATTGCCAAACTGGTTCATGATAAAAGTCCGCGGGCAAAGGCACCGTTTGTAGAAGTGAACTGTGCGGCGATCCCTTCAGAATTGATTGAAAGTGAACTGTTTGGACACGAGAAAGGTGCATTTACCTCAGCCATCAAAACCAAAAAAGGAAAATTTGAACAGGCTGAAGGCGGAACCTTATTCCTGGATGAGATCGGCGACATGAGTTTGTCGGCGCAGGCCAAGGTGCTGCGTGCCTTGCAGGAAAATAAGATCAACCGCGTTGGCGGAGAAGTCGATATTAAAGTCAACGTTCGCGTGCTTGCGGCAACCAATAAAAACCTGGTTGAAGAGATCCGGAAAGGTAATTTCCGAGAGGATCTGTACCACCGGCTTTCGGTGATCCTTGTTCACCTGCCGGGACTGAACGAGCGCCGCGATGACATTCCTTTACTTACCCATCACTTTATCCAGCACATCTGCAGTGACTATGGTGTTCCGCCGAAAACGATCAGCGAAGAAGCTCTGAACGAACTGAAGATCCAGAACTGGACCGGGAACATCCGTGAGCTGCGCAACATCGTGGAGCGGTTGATCATTCTTTGTCCGAAGGAGATCGATGCAGGGAGTGTGAGGAAGTATGCGAATCCGAAATAGGTTTAGACGGTTGAGACGGTTTAGATAGTTTAGATGGATATAGTAAATTAAAAATCCCCGGTTGTGATGGCCGGGGATTTTTGTTTTGCAGAAGTAGTATGCAGAGTGGGCTTATTTCACAAACTGCTTGCTCATCCTGGTTTGATCGCCAAGTGTTAGTTCAAGGAAGTAAACACCTTTTGGAAGATCGGCGGTTGGGATCGAGTAGGCACCTGAACCAACAGGATTGGAAATGGACAGTACTTCCTGTCCAACACTGTTCAGTACGCGGAACGAGTTTACCAGTTGATCGGACTCAACACGTAGTATATCTACCACAGGGTTTGGATAGATCCTGGTGTTGGTGTTGTCAGCGTCGGTGATACCCGAGGTCATCTCATTTTTGCTAACAGCCGGAAGGAACTCAGCATCAACGGTTATCTCGTTTCCAACTTGTCTTTCCAGCAGCAAACGTCCCGGCGGATCGTAACGTACCACCATGGTTTCGCCGGTGCTGCAACCGTACTCATCCATCGGTGTGTGTTCGATGATGTAATAGCTGTTTACGCCGGCAGGAAGAGAGGCAGCCGGGAATGTTACCGTATTGTCGCCTCTGCTTGTGGCAGGTAAGGTTGGGATATTGAGGGTTGGAAACTTGAACGGCAATTGGGCCGGACGACCGAGGATGTTGTACTGGGTCACTTTCCAGTTGTGGGTAATGTAGAAGTTATCGTCTTTAGCTTTCAGCGTTGCAGTTACCCCGTTTCCGGTGATGGTAAAGTTAGGATCCAACGGAATGGTGTTAGGGTAGCACATGAAGTCGATTTGATCGTTTATTATTCTCCGCTGTCCATTTATTGAACCAAAATGGTCCGCAGTGGTGGGAATATTAATGGGAATTGCGTTTGTTTCAAAGCGATAGGATAACGCTGTACCCATATCTGTATTGATCAATTTAGACAACCCGGTAGCGGAACACATGTATAAATGGCCGTC
>JAZKEZ010000110.1:0-14837 GCA_040386675.1 Bacteroidota bacterium
CTTGAACTCGTATCCGCCAAAATCCTTGATCCGTCCGCTGATCCGCGCCGTCTGGAGATCTACAGAAAGGAAGGCGGATGCTTTCCCACTTTCGCTCAGTTTTTCAAGCGGTTCGCTGATATTCTCCCAGTCGGCAGCTTCGGAAGGAATGCTGTAGTACTGTTCATCGCCGGCATGTGCAGCGCGGTTCAGCGTTTTTACCAGTGACACCGGCGATACCACAGCTCCGATACCGTAGTGGTTCACCAGGTAATCCTGTAACAGATTCACCTGGCGAATTACGGATGAATCGAGTACGTTTTTCGCCGGATCAGTAACCATGATCTGCATTTCGAAGGGGCGGACACCCGAAAAGTTGGTTTCGAAAAACACGTAATCCATCTTTTGCGGATCGTCGTCGCTCCAATCCTCCAAGAGGTAATTGTTGATCTTGATGCGGAACGCCCCGGCCAATGACACGAGGCAAAGAACAAGGGTTGCGGCCAGTATTTTTTTGCGGTTTCCCATTACCCAGCTGAACAATGCCGGTAGGATTCTGCTCCAGATGGTGTCGCTGTGTTTGTTTGCGGCCACTTTCGGTGCAGGTAGAAACAAGAGTGCAGCCGGTAAAAGCAGGTAGGTTAGGATAAAGGCAAACATGATCCCGACCGAAGTGAAGATCCCGAATTTCCGGATCGGTTCGATGTTGCTGATGAGCAGGGTAATGAAGCCGACTGCATTGGTAAGCGCGGTAAGCAAGGTAGCAAACCCGACGTGCCGGTAGGAGATGACCAGCGCCTGCAATTTGGTGTGACCGTGTCGCAGCTCGTGGATGAATTTTTCGAGGATATGCACGCTGTCGGCGATCCCCACAACAAAAATGATCGTTGGCAGGATGGTACACAACATATTGATCTCCTCGCCGATCAAAGCGATGAAACCGAGCAGCCAGACCATACTTACTGCAACAATGAGTAGCGGAACCCAGATCCCCCAGCCGGTGCGGAACGTAATAAACAGGAAAACGGAGAGCAGCACTACGGAGATGAGCGAGAACATCAGTAATTCTTCTCCCATCTTTTTGATGTAGTGGTATTGTCCGTGGATCTTACCGGCTACGTGCACTTCGTCAAAATGCTGAAGTGCGATCAGGCTGTCGAGCGAGTGGAGCAGCGCGTCGCTTTTTTTCTTGGAGACCGAAGGATCGTTGCGCAGGAATAAGGTCGCTGTTGTGCCATCGGTACTCAGCAGGTTCCCCCGCACATTGGCGTCGTTGATCAATCGGGCACTGTCGAGCGGCAATTGCGCCGTATCGCGGATATTGATTGCCGGCACCGTATTCCATCCCAGCGGCGTAAGTACGGGAAGCCGGTAATTGGTGATCGACAGGCTGTTCTCAATGTTTGGTACCCGTTTGAATTGCCGGGTAAGCGAGTCGAGCTGGGTAAGAAACAAAGGGTTGAATACACCCGATTTTGGCTTGATAGCTACCAGCACAAAATCATTATCGGTCTCAAAGCGGGTGCGGTGATCGTAGTAGAAGTCGAGCTGCGCATCGTTCTGCGGAAAGAACTTCTCAAAGTCGTAACTCAGTCGCAGTTTGGGCAAGAAAGAGGCGAATAACCCTGTGATGAGGATCACGGCGACAAAGGCCCATTTTGCAGATCGTATGGTGAGGTATTTTTCCAGGGTGCAAAAATAGGCTAACGAATAGGAGAGGAGCTAAAAAGAAGGTGATTTTGTTATGATACTATTATAGTGGTCACACGGTTGTCATACGATTGTCATGCAGTTGTCATGCAGTTGTCATACAGTTGTAGAATGGCGACAATGCTTGACTATGTATGACTATGCTTGACAATGCTTGACAATGATTGACCATGTATGTCAATCATATGACAATATCATAATACATAACCTACTGTATAGATTTGATTAGTTCTTCAAACAACAACGTCAACTTAACCTCCGCCTTCGCCGCCACCGCAATGATCTCGTCGATCGAAACGGGTTTGAGGTGATCCGGGTCGCATTCGTCGGTGAGGACAGAAACCGCGGTGCAAGGAAGGCTCATGTGCCGGGCTGCAATTACCTCGGGAACCGTACTCATACCTACCGCATCTGCACCGATCATCTTCAGGAAGCGGTATTCGGCGCGGGTTTCAAGCATCGGACCGGGAACAGAAACGTATACACCTTCGCGCAGCGTGAGTTCCAGTTTATCGGCAACAGAGCGCAGCAACGCATTGGTTTTCCTGCAATACGGCTCGCTCATGTCGGGAAACATCGGTCCCATGGCTTTATAAGTGGTCCCAATCAGCGGATTGGTAGGCTGCAGGTTGATGTGGTCGTCGATCATCATCAGTTCACCTTTTTTCCAGTTGAGGTTCAGACAACCCGAGGCATTGCTGAGCAGCAAATGACGGATACCGAGCTTCTTCATCACCCGTACCGGAAATACGATCTGGTCCATGCTGTAGCCTTCGTAATAATGAAAGCGTCCCTGCATGGCAATGATCTTTTTACCGCCAAGGGTTCCGTAGATCAGTTTTCCCTGGTGACTTTCTACCGTCGATACCGGGAAATCGGGAATGGACGAGTAGGAGATCTCCTTTTCGATTTCGATCCGGGTCACCAGGTTTCCCAGTCCGGTTCCGAGTACAATTCCTATCTCAGCGTTGGCGATTCCCTGTTGGTGTAAGTAGTTGACTGTATTCAGCAGCTTTTCCATACCTGCAAAGAAAGGAGTTTACCCTAAAATGTGGTGGTTCGCGGCTTTCGGGGAATCAGATTCCTCATGTCCGGGACGCCGGCAATAAAATGAACGGAAGTTAATGTGTTGATTTATAGTTGGTTGATTAGTGTTCTTCAACGTTGGTGCCCTGATTGCTATAACCGGGTAGAACCTACAATCAAAAAAATATACCCCTATGAAAACTTACATCACCCTGGTCGCAGCCGTTTTAATGCTGGCATCTTGCGACAAAGACTACAGATACTCAGATAATAACAGCAAAGATCAGGCGGCTTCGGCAGAAGTGCTTCGTGGAACAGTTTGGGAATCTGACAAAGAAACCGAGAGAAGTTTCATCAATAATATCATGCTGAATGAAAAGATCTTCAACTTCAGCGGAGATGACGAAGGACAAAACAACTCGAACAATGCGTTCGACCTAGTGTTCAACAACAACTACGTATACAAAGTGATGAAAAACTCTGGTGATACCACCGAGACCAACCGTTACAAATTCGACGGAAATACTTTGTTCCTGTTCAATTCAAATTCAGCTACTTCTGATACCCAGGACGATGAGTCATTCATGGGAAGCAGGGTGATCACCATCCAGGGCAACATCATGACTTCTATTGATCTTGGCATGGATCGTTCAGGAAGCGACAACGGAAACCGTACTGAGAGGATCACAATCCTGCGCAGACTGCGTTAATCGATAGCATAACCTATATAACCAACGAACCGTCATTCTTTTGAGTGGCGGTTTTTTTGTTTTTTTTAACCGCAGAGGCACGGAGAAAGTCACGGAGGTCGCAGGGAATGTCTCAGTGACCTCTGCGACTACCTCCGTGCCTCTGCGGTTAATAAACCCAAAATTCTTACGTTTATCATCAATGAAGACCTCGATTCTGATCCTGTCGCTCCTCCTGCTGGTATCCTGTTCCATAATTAAGGGCCGCTCTTCAGGATTTTCCAAACTCAACCAGGAGGTAGACCGCCAATCACGCGCGTCGGTGAGCACTTCGCCGTTTAAATCTGCCGGCGCTACCTTTCCGAATCTCGACCGCCAGAAGAAGGTTCGACAGGTTTACCTCGATGAAATTGCACGCATGCGGAAGGAAAATCCTTCAGATACACTCATCCTAACCGAGTTTTTCACATTCAATTGTCCGGGATGCGAAGCTACGTATGCCGACATCCAGAAACCTGGAACCATCAGGCTGTTCGACAAGAAAACCTCTGGCGGATACGTCTTCAACAAAGAGATCACAGAGGCAGGGAAACCCTCAGAATACAGTAGTTTCAGTTTCCAGGTAAAGGAGATCTTCCGGCGGATGCGCTCAGGCAAAACCTGGAATGCCGATCCGGCCTTTTACGGCAACGAAAAATGCAAAGACGGCGCCCACACGTTCTACACCATTTTCTTCCCCGACGGAAAAGTGGAATCGATGTATGTGAGGTGCTGGACGCTGAGGCCGGGTGGGAAGGGGCATTGGTGAATTGAGAAGTAAGAATTAAGAGGTAAGAATTAAGAGGTAAGAATTGAGAAGTAAGAGTTTAGAAGCATGAATTGAGAAGTAAGGATTAAGAGGTAAGAATCGATAATTGGATTAACCGATAGGCCCTTTTCTTACTTCTTAATTCTTACTTCTTACTTTCCTTTTATCTTGCCGCAAAATTCAACCCATGAACCACGACCTTTCGGTTACCGGAACTATTGATATTGCTGCAACTCCTGAAAAAGTATGGAGTGGAATGACTGAGCCGGATATCATTAAACAATACCTGTACGGCACCAACACAGAGACCGATTGGAAAGTGGGCAGTGAGATTGCCTTTACCGGCGAATGGGAAGGTCAGACGTATCGCGATCATGGTGTGATCAAATCGAATGTACCGGGTAAGGAATTGAGTTACAGCTATTGGAGCGGGTTTTCAGGAACAGAGGATAAGCCGGAGAATTACTCGCTGGTCACTTATCGCATCGAGCCGAAAAGCGACGGCATTACTACCTTGCACTGGATCCAGCAGGGATACGCCACCCAGGAGGGATACGATCATTCGAAATCCGGAATGGATGAGTTTATGAAGAATATTAAGCAGGTAATCGAAAACGCCTGACCCGAAACCCTTACCTTTCCTGACCTTACGCTTACAAATGGAATTTTTACAAGACCAATCCCTCAAAACGTACAACACCTTTGGTATAGACCAGAAATGCGCCTGGTTTTGTGTGCTCAACCACGAAAATGAGCTGCACGAGATCCGGAAATTTCTCGAGGAATATCCCATGGAGATCCTCATCATCGGCGGTGGAAGCAACCTGTTGCTCACCAAGGATTTCGACGGACTTGTGGTAAAAAACAACCTCAAAGGGATCAAGATCGAGATCGAGAAAAACGACAAGGTGTATGTGAAGACGATGGCTGGCGAAGTGTGGCACAACCTGGTGAAATGGACCATCGACCACGGGTTCGGCGGACTGGAAAACCTGAGCCTGATCCCTGGCTGCGTTGGTGCTGCGCCGATGCAGAATATCGGTGCTTACGGAGTGGAACTGAAGGATACCTTTTTCGAACTGGAAGCCATCCACCTCAAAACCGGCGAGAAAAAAATCTTTACCAACGTGGAATGCCGCTTTGGTTACCGCGAATCTGTTTTCAAAAACGAAGTAAAAGGACAATACATCATTGTTTCTGTGACCTTTAAACTGAGCAAGAATCCTGAATTCAAGACCACCTATGGCGCGATCCGCGAGGAACTCGATGCAATGGGTGTGCAGGAACTCAGTACAGCCGCCATATCGCAGGCGGTGATCAACATACGCAGCAGCAAACTTCCTGATCCGGCTAAGATCGGAAACGCCGGAAGTTTCTTTAAAAATCCGGTGGTCACTCAGGAAACCGCCGATAGGCTAAAGGCTGAATACCCGGATATGCCGGTGTATCCCGCTGCCGACAACCGGGCTAAACTCGCTGCCGGCTGGCTGATCGAGAAGGCGGGTTGGAAAGGAAAAACCATCGACGACCGTTACGGCGTGCATAAACTCCAGGCCCTGGTACTTGTAAACTACAGCGAAGCGACCGGCAACGAGGTGTACCGGTTGTCTGAAGATATTCTTGCTGATATCAAATCCAGATTCGGAATCGAATTGGAGAGAGAGGTTAATATTATTTAAGTGTTTTTTTTAACCGCAAAGGACACAAAGGCTTCGCGCTCTTTGCGCAAGACCTTTGTGTCCTTTGCGAAAAACCTCTGCGCCCTTTGCGGTTAAAACCAGCGCCATGAAAGTAATCGTCTCCGTAACCAACGACCTCACCACCGACAACCGGGTGGATAAAGTCTGCCGGAGCCTTACCGCCCTGGGTTGGGAAGTGGTATTGGTAGGACGATTGCTGCCCAATTCATTACCGCTGAACCGCAGCTACCGCACCCGTAGAATGAGGCTTTTCTTTAAAAAAGGCGCATTATTTTATGCGGAATTCAATTTCCGGCTGTTCTGGTTGCTGCTATTTTCTAAAGCCGATGTATTTCACAGCAACGACCTTGATACACTTCTCGCCAACGGACTTGCAGCGCGGCTAAGAAGTAAAAAACTGGTCTACGACACCCATGAATATTTTCTCGGAACACCCGAGATCCAGGAGCGTCCGCGAGTAAAAGCCACCTGGAAATTCATCGAGAAATGCTTTTTCCAGCAACCTGTAGCCATCTTTACCGTAAATCACTCCATCGCCGGATTGTACCGCGAGGATTACGGCAGGACCTTGCAGGTAATGCGCAACATTCCCGAAGCCGGACAGCAACTGCTGCGTAGAACGCGTGCCGAACTCCGCCTTCCCGAAGATCAGTTCATTATGGTATTACAGGGTTCGGGCATTAACGTAGATCGCGGAGCTGAAGAATTCCTCATGGCGCTGGAACTGCTCGACGACAGTTTTCTCTGGATCATTGTGGGGCACGGCGATGTTGTCCCGATGCTTGAAAAACGAAGTGCAGCCAACCCGAACCTGCAAAACCGAGTGCGGTTCTTACCAAAAATGCCCTATGCGCAGATGATGCAGTACACGATGGCTGCTGATCTGGGATTAACGCTCGACAAACCCACCAACATCAATTATTTATACAGTCTGCCAAATAAGATCTTCGATTACATCCGTGCCGGGATCCCGGTATTGGCAAGCAAACTGCCCGAGATCGTGAATGTAGTGGAGACGTATAAAGTTGGTTTTGTGTTCCCGGATCATCAGCCGGAGACGATTGCGGAGATGTTGCAAAAGATCAGGAGCGACCGTGCCGCACTGGCCAAGGCGTCAGAGAATACAGCTGTGGCGAGGGAAGAACTAGCTTGGGAGAATGAGGTGAAGGCGTTGGAAGCGTTGTATCGTTCATTTGATTGAACCACATATTTTAACCACAGAGGCACAGAGTTTTCGCGGAGGACTCAGAGACCTCTACGCTGACCTGAACATTTTCCCATTCTCAAATTTTCTCATTTCCTCATTAACCTTAATTTCTCCCAGATCTTCGCATCCTGCAACTGCAACTTAAACGTCTCCGGTTTTTGCTGCGGGTCGATTTGTCCGTAGAACATACTTTCGCTGCCACGATCCATCAGTACAAGGCTTCCTTTGCATTCTGAGGTAAACAGCGTATCACTGAAGCGGTCGCCTCTGCGGAGACTCACGAGGTGTTCGGGTGCGTTTTTGGTGTTGTCGCGGTCACGCTCCCAGTTGTATTCGGCTTTTACAAATTCTGCATCGTAATTAAGGATCACAGTATTGTTTTCGAGCCGGTAAGTTCCCTGGCGGATGTCGTCGGCTTCTACACAATAGAGATCACGGACAAAGTGGGTGTCGTCTACGAAAAACAGGTCGTCCATACAGCAGTCGCACTTCCCGTAGACCTTGCAGGATGCAGTGTCGAGTTCAGGAGCGAAGAGAAAAAGCTTCCCGGTAAGATCAGAGGGAGTGATCGGAGTGGTTTCCGGGGTGTTGGTGCTGCAGGAGGTAAGCAGGACCAGGGTGATGAAGAAAAGTGTGAGAGGTTTCATAAGAGGCTTTGGAGGTTAGGGTCAATAAATATGCCGTGCTGTGGCTTGAGGAGGTTCCTCACTGCGTTCGGAATGACGTTTTTGTCAATTGCATTTTTTTGGATTTCGAGCGCAGCGAGAAATCTCCCTACATGCCCCCCGTTAACTTGTGTCATTCCGAACGCAGTGAGGAACCTCCTCATATTGTTCATTCCAAAATTAAGGTCACCTCTTCACCCAACTTCCTTCCTCATCTCCTCCATCAGCCATAGCAATTTCAGCTTATCAAGTTTGCGGAGGTCGGGATCTGAAGAATACAACTGGTTGAGGTAGAAGTTGCGGTTACGGTCGAGTTTCTTGAACATTTTCTTTTCAAGCCGGAGGAAACTTAGGGTGCGGTATGCCTTGTAGAGCGTTATGGTTTTGTCGGCCAGTCCTTGTTTGATGAGGTAAGCCAGGTTTTCTACGGCGTGATGTGTACTCTCAATAAAATGATGCGTTCCTTTCAAACCCAGGTGCAGCACCGGGTTTTCAATTTGCAGGATCGGAATTTTATGTTGCTTGAGATGCTGACCGAACAGCGTGTCTTCGTGCCCGTATTTTACAAGGTCTTCGTTAAAACTTACCTTTTCAAATACCTGTTTGGGAATGAAGAAGTTGTTCGATTTAAAGCTGCGGTAAGGTCTTGAGCGGCGTTCTTCCAACGGAGTGATCTCACGTTCCCTGCCGGTTTTCCAGTGAAGTACCAGGCTCTGGTCCTGCGGAGTTTCGGCTGCGTAGCGGGTTCCGCCGCAGATCACGGTTTTTCCGTCGTTCAGGTCAAGATAGGTCTTTATAAAGTTGCCTTTTTCGCACAGGCTGTCGCAATCCAAAAAGATCAGGCTGTCGAACTTTGCATCCTTGGCCAGCAGATTACGGATCTTCGAGCGACCAATGTTTTCGGGCAGTTCGCGGTAGGTCACATTCGGATAGGCCGCGATCCGCTGGTTATTCATCCTGAAATCAAAGTACGAACCGTCGTCGTAACAGCGGATCTCGAATTCAATATCGAGTTCGTTTACCTGTTCGTACAGTTCGGCAACGAGCAGGCGCACGTCAAAATTATATACCGGGATGAGTATCGACAGCATCAGGCCTGGAATTGTACCGATTTCTTATCGCCGTTCAATTCGGTAAGCTGACCTTCCTCACACTTCAATATCCTCGAAGCAAAGCGGCTCATGTAAGCATAATCGTGCGTAGCCATCAGGATCGCTGTCCCGGTTTCGCTGATTTCGCGTAGCAGTTGGAGGATTTCCTGGGTGGTGATGGGATCGAGGTTACCGGTCGGTTCATCGGCCAGGATCACTGCCGGATTGTTGATCAGTGCGCGGGCAATGGCCACACGCTGCTGCTCCCCGCCCGAAAGCTGGTGCGGCATCTGCAGCGCCTTGGTGCTCATGTTCACCTTGTCCAGCACTTCACGTGCACGGATCTCCATTTTCTGCCGGCTTTTCCAGCCGGTGGCACGCATTACGAAATACAGGTTCTCGTTCACATTCCGGTCGGCAAGCAACTGGAAATCCTGGAATACGATCCCGATCTTCCTTCTCAGGTAAGGAATCTGCTTTTTCTTCAGGTTGCGCAGGTCATACTCGTCAATTCGTCCGGAACCCAGTGCCAGCGGAACTTCCCCGTACAAGGTTTTCAGCAGGCTGCTTTTGCCGCTGCCGGTTCTTCCAACCAGGTACACAAACTCTTTCGGGTAGACCGAAAAGTTGAGATCGGCGAGGATAAGGTTCTCACGCTGAAGGATACTGGCAGCATTGAATTCTACAATTGGTTGGTTTTCCATGGTATGAGCTTGGGCCGAAGGTCACGAAAGACACGTTTTCCGGCAAAATGCGATAATTGCAAAAATAAGACTTCACGGGTGCGGAAGCAGAAATAATTTGAACAGATTTCCGTTGAAAAGAACTTTCTTTTACAGCCCGTGCCCCTGCATCGTTCAGTAATTTTACCCATTAATTTCCGTAACCTGTGCCCATGCGAAACCTGAGGTTTTGCTTATCACTGTGTTTGTTGTTCTGCGCCACATTCGTGTCGGCGCAGCGTACAGCCGTTCACCACGATAAGCCTGTCAACTACAAAGCTGCAACCGATCTTTTTGACAAAGAGAAGTTTAGTGCGGCCCAGAAAAAATTCGATGAGATCATTCAGTCCACCCAGGACCCGAACGACGAATGGCGGGTAAATGCCGAATATTACAAGGCGCTGTGTGCACTGAAGCTCTTTAACAAAGACGCGGTGTTCCTGCTGGCCGAGTTTGTAAAGCGCCATCCCGAAAGCAAGTGGATCGAACCGGCTTATTTCCAACTCGGGAATTACTATTACCGCAAGAAAGAGTACGAGCAGGTAGTGGAATACTTCTCCAAAGTGAGCGATTTCAGGCTGAGCGACGACGAGAAAACCGAGTACAAATTCAAACTCGGTTACAGTCAGATGAAATTGGGCGACAGTCAGAAAGCCATCAATAACCTGAATGATATTGCTGGAAAAGCATCAGAATATTATGCTCCTGCAAATTATTATCTGGCGCACCTTAATTACGAATCCAAAAATTACCAGACCGCTTTGCTTGGGTTTGAGAAGATAAAGGATGAGAAGGGATTCCAGGATATCGTACCGTATTACATTGCCCACATCTATTTCCTCCAGGCAAAATACGATCGGGTGATCGAGTACGCCACGCCGCTCATCTCAACGGTTGAAGCTGAACAGGCCACCGAACTGAACAAACTGGTTGGCGAGAGTTACTACAACAAACTGCAGTACACACAGGCCATTCCTTACCTCGAAGCCTTCGCGGCGCAATCGGAAAATAAGGCGATAGGAGATTACTACCAGTTGGGGTATTGCTATTACAAGACCGGCAATTATGAAAAGGCCATCCGCCAGTTCAACCCGGTGGCTTCTGAAGAAAGCAGGCTGGGACAAACCGCACAGTACCACCTGGCCGACTGCTACCTGCAAACCGGCAACAAAGTAGCTGCCAGAACCGCGTTCCTTGCGGCATCTAAACTGGATTACGACCAGCAGATTGCCGAAGATGCGCTGTTCAATTATGCCAAACTTGCCTACGAGCTTTCGTTCAATCCGTACCACGAAGCGATCACTGCATTTAAAGAATACCTGGAGAAATACCCGGATACCGAACGCAGCGACGAGGCCAACGAGTTTTTGTTTTACGTATTCCTGAATACCAAGAACTACCAGGCCGGACTGGAAGCACTGAACCTCATCAAAAACAAAGATTCTAGGCTGCAACAGGCGTATCAGTACATTGCGTACAACCGCGGTATCGAGCTGATGCTGGCCAAGCGAAACGAAGAAGCCTTCGACCTGCTTGAGAAATCGAAAACCTACTCGCCCGATAAAAAAGTGCTGGCGCTGGCCAATTACTGGCAGGCCGACATTCGCTACAGCGACGCCAAATACCGCCAGGCGCTCAACCAGTACCTCGCTTTCCAGAAATCGCCGGGAGCCTACAGCACCGGGTTTTACGACGAAGCCTTGTACAACATCGGCTACGCGCAATTCAAGCTGGCAGAATATTCTGATGCTGCCACAAGCTTCAGGAAGTACGTGAGCAAACCGGCCGCCATCGACCAGAAAAAACTGAACGATGCCTACCTGAGGATCGGAGATGCGTATTTCGTATCGAAACAATACGACCTTGCCATCGACTTCTACCAGAAAGCCAATAAAATAGGGGATGTTGATCCTGATTACGGCTTGTACCAGATGGGGATGGCGCAGGGTTACCTGGGACGTGAATCCGACAAAGTGGCTACACTGGGCGAACTGAGAAGGGAATTTCCAAACTCGCACTTTACCGTAGATGCGATCTACGAAACCGGCGATGCCTACTTCAAAAGTGACCAAAACGACAAGGCGCTTTCCATGCTGCAGTCGCTTTCGAGAGATTACCCCGGAAGTGCGTATGCCAGGAGAGGGAACCTGCTTACTGGACTGATCCTCTATCGCCAGAAAAAATACGACGATGCGATCTCGGTATTTAAAAAGATCGCCGCCGATTATCCGAACTACGAAGATGCCCGCGAAGCCATTGCAAGGGCGGAAGATATTTACGTGGAGCAGGGAAGGGTGGAAGAATACAACGACTGGGTGCAGTCGCTTAAATTCTACAACGTATCCAACAGCGCACTTGATTCTACTAATTTCCGCAGTGCCGAAAACATTTTCGACCAGGGCGATTGTGAGCGTTCGAAAACCGCCTTCAAAAGCTATTTGTCGCGTTTCCCGCAGGGATTATTTATGATCGAAGCCAACTTCAAACTGGCTGAATGCTACTATAAAGACAAGGATTACGCGAATGCCCTTGAGCACTATTCTGCCGTGATCAACCGTCCGGTGAATAAGTTTACCGAATCTGCGCTGGTAGCGGCATCCTACATCAATTACATGAACAAGAACTACTCGCTGGCGCTGGAGAATTACCGTCAACTGGAAAAAGTAGCCGAGTTCAAGACCAACGTACTTGAGGCACAGATCGGGCAGATGCGCTGCTATGCCAGGCTGCGCAACAACATTGACGTGATCGTTTACGCCGATAAGGTACTGAGCGACCAGAACACGCCACAGAAGATAAAGACCGAAGCTCAGGTAAACAAGGCACGTTCTTACATCAACATGGGTGATCTTGAAAATGCCAATAAACTGTACACCGAGATCGCAGCCACCACCAAAACGGTTGAAGGCGCTGAAGGAAGGTATTACATGGCGTATGTGCTGTACACCAAGAACGACCTGAAGAAGGCTGAAGTTGCCGCACTTGAAGTACTGAAGCCACCATCTTACGACGAGTGGATGGCGAAGGCTGTGATCCTGCTTGCCGACATTTATGTTAAGATGGACGACCTGTTCCAGGCCAAAGCCAACCTGCAATCGGTGATCGACAATTACGACGGCGCCGAATTGGTTGATGAGGCGAAGAAGAAACTACAGGTTATTATCGACCGGGAAAATGCTGCAAAACCGCAGGAGCAAAAACCTCAGGAGATCAAGCTTGACGGTTACGACAAGAAATACGACAAGCTCTACGACGAGGAGCAGAAGAAAAAAGAGCAGAAACCAGTTAACGCCCCGGCGCAACCTAATAATCAGCCAGAATGATGAACAAGCTCAGTACAATCATACTTGCCGGATCGCTGGTCATCCCGTTTGCCGTGAGTGCGCAAACCGATCCTAAGAAAACACCGCAGGAAGAACAAAATACACCTTCCATGAGCACCACGGTGGTTACGGTGGGAAGCCGCGACATCAAGCTGCGTGATGCCTACCGCATTACCGCACAACCGTCGCTGTTTGATACTACCATTACCAAAACCGGTGTGCGTTACGAGATCAGGAATGCGTTTGCGAAAACAAAATACGAAGTGCAGCCGATACAGGCCGCCAACCTACGTATCGTCGAGCCGCTTACCCGTCTGTACCGCGTGTATGCCCGTGCCGGAGTCGGTATGTATACCTCACCGATCGGCGACCTGTACATCAATTCTTTACGCTCCAGGAAAGGCGGTTACGGTATCAGTTACAACCACTATTCTTCGGCCGGTGGCGTGAAGAATGTGTTGAGCAACGGCGCCTTCAGTACCAACAAGGCCCAGTTGTGGGGCAAAACCTTCGTGGGTAAAAACGGACTTTCGGGTAACTTCAACTACCAGCGCGATGTGAATCATTTCTACGGCTATAACCCGGATCGTGCGGTACTGGTAGGCGAAAATGCACTGAGTATGGACAGCATCCGCCAGCAGTTCCAGTACCTGGGCGGCGGCGTGAAATTCGAATCCTACAACGACGACCTGACCAAACTTAATCACTCTGAAGAAGTATCGTATTACGGGTTCAGTAAGGATGGTGCGGGCAATGAGCAGAACATCAAGGCCAACCTCGGTTTTACCAAAATGGTGAACAAGGAGTTGCTCGGACTGAAGCTCGGTCTCGACAACAACACCTTTAAAACCGGTGATTCTGCCAATACGAGTTACACCAACACCATCTTCAATTTTTCACCTCAGATCAGTACCAACGGGGAGAAATACAAACTGAAACTCGGCCTGGCGGTTGTCGGTCAATTCGACAGCACCAGCAAGTTCTATTTCTTCCCGGATGCTGAGTTCAGCTATTACCTGGTGGACAATGTGCTGATGCCGTATGCCGGTCTGGGTGGTGGCGTGAACCGGAATTCGTACCGTTCTTCATTCATGAAAAACCCGTTCCTGGTTGATGCCCCGGATCTGCGCAATACTGTGGAGAAATTCAGGGTGTATATCGGTTTGAGGGGTAATTTCTCTGCCGGGTCCTCATTCAACCTGCAGGTGGCACAATCGTCACTGAGCAACATGCAGCTGTTTGTAAACGATACCGCCGGGTTACAGAATACCTTCCAGGCGGTGTACGACAACAGCGCGGTTACTTCCATTACCGGTGAGGTGTCTTTCCACCAGTCGCAGAAATTCCAGCTGACGATCCGGGGAGAATATTTCTCGTACAACATGGCCACAGAGCAGCGTGCACTCAATCTTCCCAATGCAAAGGGAACCGTTACCGGAAAGTACAACGTGATGGACAAACTGTACGTCACTGCCGATTTCTTTGTGCAGAGCAACCGCTTTGCACGCATACAATCGCTCACCGATCCTTCCGGCTACGAACTGGTGAACATCGACAAGGTAATCGACCTGAATCTCGGGTTTGAATACCGCTACACCAAGCGTCTGTCGGCCTTCATCAATTTCAATAACCTGGCCTCGCAGAAGTACCAGCGTTATTACGGTTACAGGGTGCAACCGATCAATGTGTTTGGAGGGTTGACGTTTGCGTTTTAATTTGTTTTAACCACAGAGACACGGAGATAGTCGCGGAGTACACAGGGAAATCTCTGCGATCTCTGTGCCTGCCTCCGTGTGTTTGGTGGGTTGACATTTGCTTTTTGATTTGTTTAACCACAGAGACACGGAGATAGTCGCGGAGTACACAGGGAAATCTCTGCGATCTCTGTGCCTGCCTCCGTGTGTTTGGTGGGTTGAC
>JAZKEZ010000110.1:14937-26775 GCA_040386675.1 Bacteroidota bacterium
TTTGCTTTTTGATTTGTTTAACCGCAGAGGCAGGGAGATAGTCGCGGAGTGCACAGGGAAATCTCTGCGATCTCTGTGCCTGCCTCCGTGTGTTTGGTGGGTTGACATTTGCTTTTTGATTTGTTTAACCGCAGAGGCAGGGAGATAGTCGCGGAGTGCACAAGGAAATCTCTGTGATCTCTGTGCCTGCCTCCGAGCCTCCGCGGTTAAAAAAAATCGGAACGATTTCTGCTTCCTCCTCCCGTTTTTAACCCCAAACTCCCATCATGAAATACCTCATCATCACCCTCTCCGCACTGGCTCTTACGGCATGTGCAACCGATACCGAAACTACCGGAGAATCCACCGTAACCGTGGTTGATTCTACCGCAGTACCAGCCACCACCGGCGAATCAACTGTCGCCCCGGTCTCCGCCACCCGCACTTATGCTGAAACGCTCCTCGACGGATCGGCGAAGCCCGCAAACAACAAGGAAACCATGGCCTGTCTTGACAGTATGATGGGCGTTTCGAGAGATACCCGCGATTATTTCTTCGACGTATACCTCTCGATCAGCAGCGCTTCAGACGGAGTGCTTGCAGAAACCGTGAGCGAGAAAGCCATCGCTTATTTCGAGCAGTTTCCTGAAGAGGCACTGGCCAACTACAAGGAATTGAGCAAGGAAGAAAAAGCCATCTTCACCGACGACCTGGCCTTCGAATTTTACTCATCAGGAGGCAACATTGCCAACGATGTGAACGAATCCATCGACGTGATCGAAAAGAACTGCAAAGCCTGCGCAGCCGATGAAAAAACGCTGGAAGAACTGAGGCTGGAGCTGATCAAAAAAGCAAGCAAGCTGAAATCCTAACAGCCTAAGTTGCAGGTGGTAAGTGGTAAGGCTCCACACCTACCTCTTACCACTTGCCACCTACCACCTCCTCTGTTAACTTTTTGTTGAAAAAACACCCTTCCGGACACCATTCAAATGTGCTTCAAACGCCCGAAAATCCTATCTTTGGAGCACATTTGAAAATACTACGAAATGTCTGTAAACGAAGAAGTTAAACCAGGTAAGGAATATTCAGCCGACAGTATCACGGTACTTGAAGGACTGGAAGCGGTGCGTAAGCGTCCCGGGATGTATATCGGGGATGTGGGTGTTCGCGGTCTTCACCACCTGGTTTGGGAAGTTGTAGATAACTCTATTGATGAGGCGCTTGCCGGTCATTGTAAAAATATTTTCGTGACCATTAATCCCGGAAACTCCATCACCGTAAAGGATGACGGACGTGGTATCCCGGTAGATTACATGGAAAAAGAAAAGCGCTCTGCACTCGAAGTGGTACTTACCGTACTTCACGCCGGGGGTAAATTCGACAAGGATTCGTACAAGGTTTCCGGTGGTCTTCACGGGGTTGGGGTTTCATGTGTGAATGCACTGTCTACCGCCTTCAAAGCCGAAGTCTACAAAAACGGAAAATCATACGAGCAGGAATTCAGCATCGGTAAACCGTTGTATCCTGTACGCGAAACCGGTACCAGCGATTACCGCGGTACGGTGATCACCTTCCAGCCGGATGCTACTATTTTCGAAGTTACCGAATACAACCGCGACACACTGAGTCACCGTTTAAAGGAACTTTCTTACCTGAACAAAGGGATCAACCTTACGCTTACCGACGAGCGCGATCCGGAAAATATCGTTACCGAGCACTTCCATTCTGACGGCGGACTCAAGGAATTTGTAGAATACCTTGACGGAACCCGTGAAAAGATCATCTCTAACGTGATCTACATGGAAGGCGAAAAGTCGGGTACACCGGTTGAGGTGGCGATGACTTACAACACGACTTACTCAGAGAACATTTTCTCTTACGTAAACAACATCAACACGATCGAAGGAGGTACTCACCTTGCCGGTTTCCGCCGCGGACTGACCACCACGCTGAAAAAATATGCGGACGATCACAAGATGCTTGAAAAACTGAAATTCGAGATCTCGGGTGATGATTTCCGCGAAGGACTTACCGCCGTGGTTTCTGTGAAAGTTCAGGAGCCGCTTTTCGAAGGACAGACCAAGACTAAACTGGGTAACCGCGACGTGACCGCTTCGGTGAGTCAGGCGGTAACCGAAATGCTGACCAATTTCCTTGAGGAAAACCCGAAAGACGCGAAGATCATCGTGGATAAGGTGATCCTTGCGGCACAGGCCCGTAATGCTGCGAAAAAAGCACGCGACATGGTCCTCCGTAAATCGGTATTGGGTGGTTCCGGACTTCCGGGTAAACTTTCAGACTGTTCGGATAAGAACCCTGCAAACTGCGAGCTATACCTTGTCGAGGGAGATTCGGCGGGTGGAACTGCCAAGCAGGGCCGCGACCGTAACTTCCAGGCGATCCTTCCGCTTAAGGGTAAGATCCTGAACGTGGAAAAAGCCATGCAGCACAAGATCCTCGACAACGACGAGATCAAGAACATATACACCGCAATGGGGGTAAGGATCGGAACCGAGGAAGACAGCCGTGCGCTGAACCTTACCGGACTTCGTTACCACAAGGTCATCATCATGTGTGATGCCGACGTAGACGGTAGCCACATCCAGACCCTGATCATGACGTTCTTCTTCCGCCACATGCGCGAGCTGATCGACAACGGTCACTTATACATTGCAACTCCGCCATTGTACCAGGTGAAAAAAGGAACTGCTTTCCGTTACTGCTGGACAGAAACCGAACGCGAAGCCGCTATCCAGGAAATGAAAGGCGCCGGAAAAGATTCAAGTGTACACGTACAGCGTTACAAGGGTCTTGGAGAGATGAACGCCGAGCAGCTGTGGGACACCACGATGGATCCGGGATTCCGTACACTTCGCCAGGTTTCGGTTGAAAGTGCAGTGGAAGCCGATCACATCTTCTCTATGCTAATGGGAGATGAAGTTCCGCCACGCCGTGAATTCATTGAGAAAAACGCCAAATACGCACGTATCGACGCCTAAAAGCACTCGATCCTACTCATTTAACTGACGTGAAGAAAACCATTCTATTCGGACTGGCTGTGATCGCAGCATTGCAGGTAAACAGCCAGGACCGTAGACCAGCAACGGGAGCAGGAGCACCAAAAGCTCCTGCACCGCTACCTGCCGGTATGACCGTTTACAAGCCTTACTGGGTGATCGGTGACGGGCGTACCCTGCAATTCCAGGGAGACGTTACGTATTTCGTGAACGATACTGCAATCGGGACAACCAAAGCCAAGTGGGACGGGAACATCGAAGTACTGGCCTCAGACGGGAAAGTAATGTCGGTAGGAATTGTTGAGCGTGTTGTTGATGACATGATCGCATATAATGACCTGCTTGCCGACCTTACGGAATACGTAGACAACTCGGACTACGTGATCAAAATGGATAAGAACGGGCAGATCCTTGGTGTGGAGAATTTTGATGCACTGAAGAAAATGTTTGTAGAGCAAAAGAGCCGCGACCTGAAAGAAGGTGGTAAGGTTTCCAAAGCCGACAAGCAGCAGTTCGCAGATTCTGTTGAACAGGCACTGGTGAAAAACGATAGGCTCCGCAATTCAGTAGTGGCCTATGCCGAAAACTTCCTCGACATTTACGGGAAAGTGGTTCCGGCAACGACCAATATGGACACCGTTCGGAACATGACTTCGGTAAACACCCGCCGCTATTTCTCACAGGCCACCAAAAACATCGATGCCAACCAGATCATGTACCTGTCTGAAGTAAAGGGACCGAAATTCACGCTGAACGAATCGATGGAATACGACTACGCCGGTATGCAGGATTTCCTGGTGAATATCAATGTAAAAGACCCGGTATTCGAGCAAAACACTCACGTTAAAGACTTTATCTCAACGATCTACGACGCCAAACTCGGCTGGCCACAAAAGATAACCGAAGAACTTACTGTTACCAACGGGAAGTACAAGGTGGTTTATAAGTGGGCGGTGAAGTTCAATAAAGAAAAGTAAACTAAGAGTTAAGAACTAAGAAGTAAGAATTAAGAGGGGGAGTGGGACACCGGAATGCTGAACCATGTTTCTCCTGAACCAAAAGTTTTGAATTTAAGGTCCGCCGCTGGCGACCCCCTCCATCTTAAACCCTCCTATTTCACCAAACTAACATGTCCAAGGTACTCCCTGATCTCCTTCGAAAACCTACTCTGCACCTTCAACCTATACGCATACACCCCGTTTTTAACCGGCGCATCTTTGTACGTCCCCTTCCAGCCGATAGCCGGGTCGCGGGTTTCAAAGATCAGTTCGCCCCAGCGGTCGAAGATCTGGAACTCATAATTTGAGGTTTCATTGAGGCCATAGATCACCGGGATAAATACCTCGTTCTTATCGTCATTGTTGGGCGTGAATGCATTCGGTATGTTCACCAGCAATTCGCCTACGATCTTGAACGAATCGAAAGCCGAATCCACGCAGCCGAAAGGAGTAGTTACCGTAAGGCGCACCGGTATCTCCAGTTCGGGTTCGGCAGGGAACTGTACCACCGGGTTTTTGAACGTATAGCTGCCGTATTGCCCGAAGTCCCAGTTCCAGGCCGTCGCAAAACTGCTGTAGTCGGTAAAGTTCACCGTGGTATTCGAGATGTACACCGGGTTAGGATTGTAACTGAACTGGGCATCAGGATTCGGATGTGCTTTGAGATAGGCCGGTTTAGTAAGTGTGGCGCGGCAACCGGCGCTGGTGGTTACGGTCAGCGAAACATCCATCGTGGTGCTCGATCCCAGAATAAGTTGCGGAGTACTGTCGCAGGAAGTTGAGGTAAGGTAACCCTGGCCGATGTTCCAGGAACAACCCCCGCCAGTGTATTGCGGTGAAGTGAGGTTGACCAGGTGCGTACTCAACGGAACGCAGCTTTCAGCCGGGTAGGCAGCAAAATCAATCACCGGCAGCGGATTTACGGTCACAAAAACCGAATCGGTCCCGCTGTTCCGGCAGCCGTTATCATCAACAATGGAATTGGCAGGGAAAAAGAAATAGCCTTGTGTTTTAGCATCGGCCATTACTGCGGCATAACCGCTTGATGAGGCGAAGGGATACACCGTTCCGTCGCTGTAATTAAACGTTCCTGAAACGCGTCCGGAACCGGTAAGCGCCACAGAAAGCGCGAAGCGGTCGCCTTCGCAAACGGTAGTGTCGGGTGTGGTAAGCCGTGCGGTTGGCAGCGGGTTTACTGCAATTGAAATCCGGTCCGTGGGATTTCCCGGGCAGGCGGGCAGATCTGCATATTGCAACGAACTAATTGCAATCGATTTGCCTGAAATAAGCGGACCGTAACTAAAGCTGCCTGATCCGTTGAAGGCTTCAGACCAGGTGCTGTCGGCAGAGGTAAAGCCAATGATCAGTGGTCCGCTGCCCGATGCGGTGTAATGCACGGTGGTTGAAGCGCCGGAACACACAGCAGGTGCATCAGAAAAGAAGCTCTGAATAACCGGGGTCTGCTTCACAAGCACCGTGGTTGGCGCAATAGCAGCGGGATTACCCGGACAAGCCGCCGATGACAGGTCGCGGATCGATTCCACGCGGAAAGTATGCAGTCCGGCCGGCAGGTACAGCAAGTCGGTGGTGTCGTTCCCGGCCAGGATCACCGCCGGAGAATGCGTCACCCCATCCACCGAATAAACGATCTCGAAAGGAACAGAACCCTGTGTCAGGTTGAATTTCAGCCGGATCAGTTCACCTTCGCAAACCGTGTCGTTTTCAGCGTTTAAGGTGATCACCGGTTTCGGGTTACCGATAATGGTGATCTGGTCTCCGCCGGTGGTGCTGCAAGATGGCTGGTTGTTATCGGCAATAAACCGGACGCGGTACACGTGCGGTCCGGCGGCGGCGATTACTTGTATAGAATCTACCGCAGTGGTCAGCGTATCGCGCCAGGAGTTCAGCTGGTCATCTTCAATTTCTACAATAACCGGCAATGTCCCGGTGGTTTCCATCCTGATCCATGCGGATTGTCCCTCGCAATACGATTCGCTTTTTAGTCCGTTTACCGTGAGTTGCGCGGTTGGCAACGGATGTACCACAACGTTGGCTACTCCGGAATACTGTCCGTGACAATTTAGTCCGCTGCCGTCTATCACCGAATCGATACTGAAGGAGGTGTTGCCTACAGGAACGCTGTGTGTGGCCGTGTAAGCGCTTGCACTCTGCACGTTGCTGTATACGTAGTGGTTGTCGTGACTGTCTGAGTAATACACTTTTACCTGTCCGGTGCCCTGGATCATCAGGCTGATCGTAACCTGGTTCACAGTGGCATCGCAAAACGTACTGTTGCCGCTCAGTACCGCTGCCGGCAGCGGGATCACGGTAATTGAAGCTCCGGTTCCGCTAACCACGGCGTTACAACCGGTATTTACATCGCGGGCAGATGAAAGGAAATAATCGTTCCGTCCGTTTGCCGCAGCCACTGCAATACTGTCGGAAGTTCCCGTAAACTGTACGGTTTGTACCGATCCGCTTTGCTGATGGGTGATGCGCAGTGAGTAAGTGCCGGTGTATCCCGCAGGTACATTGCTTACCGAGAAACGCAGGTAAGCGCTATTTCCGGAACACACTGAATCGCCGCCGGTCATGGTAATGTGCGGGATCGGGTTTACAACTACTACAACGCTGTCGTCACTGAAACCGGGACAGGCAGCCGGTGACTGGTCGCTGAGGCTCGTTACGTGGTACACGTTCCTGCCCACTGATGGCGAAACGAGATAGTCGTAGTAACTGCCCACTCCGGAAAAGGAATGGGTAGTTCCATTATCCTGGGTAACGGTTCCGCTGAAAGGCGGTACACCAGTAAGCGACAGGCGGATCCTAGCGGTACCGAAACCGTCGCAGTATACGGTATCGCCGTCCATTACCGCTTTTGGTGATGGGATAACGACAATACGATACGATCCGGCAGTGTCGCCGGTACAACCCGAAGTGATGTCGCGAAGCCTGCTGAATTTCAGGATGTAGGTTCCCGGATTGGGTTTCACGATCACAGGATCGCCCTGGTTCACACTCGGGAAACTGTAATTCCGCCCTGTCTGGTCAACAAAGCCTATGCTGTAAGGTCCGAAACCGGTAAGGATCGGCTTGAGGTCGAGTGGCTGTGCCTGGCAGATCGTGGTATCTCCCGAAATCACTCCCGAAGGTTTCGGGTAGAACTCAACCGGGACGGATGATGAGATGGAGAAACAACGGGAAGTCGTATCGATAAAGGAATTCAGTGAATCTCCGGCAACCGATGAAATGTAGTAGCGCACGCCGTAGACAAGCGATGGATCGTAGGTAAATTGAGGTGTAGTGCTGATTTTTTTGATGTCTGACGGTTTGCCGGCATTGGTGTGAAGGATAAAATACTGCCGGTCGTTGCCGTCGAGCAGCGCATTGTTGCGAAACTGTGCCGTGGCGGTATCTGTTCCGCAAACCTTGATCAATACGGTGTTTGCCATCGATCCTGCGTTGGTGATACACGGACAGATGTAGTTCCCGGTGATTGTTTTCGGCGGACAGGTACTGCCGTCACTGATCATCACATTGAACGACGAAGGACTAGGCAGCGAAACCGAAGTAAAGGTAGATCCGTTCAGCGAGCCGTTCAGTCCTGAAACCACGTATGCGCCCGGTTTTCCTTTGCTGATATCAAAAGAAAGCGTGAAAGCATTGTTGTCGGCATTGCAGCTGTACCGCAGCGCACTCAGTCGGATACTGTCATCTACAACAATTTTCTCCACCCGGTTAAACGAAGAGCTGCAACCCTGTGCAGCAACCGAAGTCAGTACAAAGTCGCGGGTACTGTCGGCAACAAATTTGATCACGCCGGTATCGGTGTTGAAAATACGGCTGGTAGCAGTTCCGTAGGTGTAAAACAGTCGGTAAGGCGGTGCGGATTTGTTGAATTTCAGCGAGATGATCACGCTGTCTCCCTGGCACAATGGGGAGTTCTGGCTGTGTGTAACTTCCGGAACGGCGTTAAAGATCACCGGTGTTCCGGGAGAAACGTCGAGACAGGTATCCGCAGGATTAAAACCGTTAAAACTCCCTTTATCAGCAGCAATGGCAGAGATGTAGTACACTTTGCCGTACACCATGCCGGTGCCGAAAGTAAATTCGGGAATGGAGTTGTACTGCTTTGCGTTCACAATGGTTCCGCCGGCGCCTTCGTGCAGCACAAAGAGGCTGGTGTCGTTGCCGTCGTTTACGAAATCAGGAGTATAAATGGCGCGTGCAGCGGCGTTCTCACAAACTTTCAAGGTGTCTTTACCCGTGGTTCCGGCTTGGGTCACACAGCCGCAGTCGAAAAATACGGTGATGCTGTCCGGTCCGCATTTATTGGCATCGTCGATGTAAAACGTCTGGCTGGTTTTACTGGTGATGGGATTCGAGCGGAACCGGTAAGGCGTGCCCGGTATTTTGGTTCCTGCAGGCGTGAAGGTGTACGTGGTCGATTGTCCGCGGTATACCTCGAACTCTACATAGTACTGGCGGTTCTGGTTAGTACAGAAATAGGTCACGTTGGCCGCTTTCGGTTTTTCGTTTATGGTAACGAGGAAGGATGCAGTGTCGTTAGGGCAGGGGGCGGTTCCGGGAACAACGAATTTTACCCGGTATACGCCAACGGATGCCGCGGTGGTATTCAGTTCGCCGCTGTTAGCATTCAGTCCGGTCAGTGCGGGTACGCTGCTCCAGCTTCCGGCGCCGGTTGGTGTCCCGATGATGTCTTGAGCAAGGAATCGGGTTTCTCCCTGGCAGATCGAAAGCGATTTTCCACTACCGGCTTTGGAAGGAAGCACCGTGGTTACGGTTACCGTGGTATTCTGGTTCACACACGGACTTACTGAAGTCACAGCATAGCGGAACGAATAACTCGATGCGGGCACCAGCTGACAGTTGAACGTGCTTCCTGAAAATGCGCCTGTGCCGGTAAGATCGGTCCAGGTGCCGCCGGTACTGTTTCCGCTCACCAGGTTGAACAGATTTAGCGGTGCCGTTGCACAGAGCGTGGTGTCGCGCCCGGTTCCGGCGTAATTCTGCCGCACAACGGTCACTGTTGCGGTGGCTTCGCTCTTCGGACAACCGGCCACATCCATTGTGTATCTGAAATTGTAAGTGCCTGGTAAAAGTCCGGTCACGGTAAGTACTCCTTCAGCCGACATTTTCCCGGTAGCCGACAGATCGCTCCACTTTCCACCACCGTCGGGTGATCCGGTAAGCACGGTAAACAGGTTCACCGACGGGACCGTCTGGCAAATGGTGGTGGAACCGTTGTTTCCGGCAACAGGCTGCTCGACCACGGTGATTGTAAGCACCGTGCTTGCACCCGCACAGAAAGCGGTAGCGGGAAGGGTGTAGGTGTATTTGTAGGTTCCGTTGGCCACACCCGAAATGTTGAGGATGTTGCCCGATATGGTTCCGGCATTGTTCGTATTGGTCCAGCTCCCGCCGGCTTGCGGAGAACCATTCAGTAATTTGAAGAGGTCTACCGTCCCGGCCGAATTACAAACTGTAGCAGTAGTGGGAATTCCGGGATTTGGCGGCGCAACCACGGTGATGGTTATGGTAGTTGAATTGCCTGGGCAGATGGCAGTCGCGGCTAAGGTGTACGTGAATCTGTAAGCGCCCGGGGTGACCTTGGTAGCGTCGAATACACCACCGCTCAGTGCGGCAGCTGCATTGCTGCTCGACCAGGTTCCGCCGCTTTGCGGACCACCGAGCAGGATCGGGAACAGGGATATGGCGCTGCGGGTATTGCAAACGGTACTGTCTTTTGGCAAGCCGGGATTCGGCGGGGTTTCGAAGGTAAGCGTAACCTTACTGGTGGCCAGTCCACAATTCGGATCGCTGATGTTGTAGGTGTAGGTGCCCGGAGAAGCCGTATTGGTATTTACCGATGAAGCACTGGTGTTTCCAGCGGGGTCTTTCCACGTGCCGCCGGTCTGCGGATTTCCCCTGAGATAACTAAACAGGTTGATGGTGCCGGTGGTCTTGCACAGAACGAGAGCGGTGTCTCTCCCGGGATTTACAGTGCTTATGGTGATCGAAGTGCTGTTTTTCGCGGTACACACCGGGTAGTCGAGGTCGGTAACCTGGGCAGTGTAGGTCGCCGAATTCTGTAAGGTAGCTGTAGGATTCTTGATGGTGGCGGAATTCAGTCCGCCGGAGGGTGTCCAACTGTAGCTGAGGTTGCTGGAGATGACCGGCGTACAGTAACCCACTTCAAAAACCGGCCGGAAAGTGGTATTGGTTCCTCCGTTGGCTTTACCGCAATTGGTGGTCGAAGTGGTCGGGCCGTTCACTACGTTACCGGCTCGCCACGACATCTTATTGCCGCGCAGGGGTAGGTTGCCCCGAAGGGTAATGTTCGACCAGCAGATCTCGATCACCAGGTTCTTATTCGCATCGTAATCGTAATAATTGTCGAATTCGATAGTGTTGGCGCCGTTTTTAAAGGTCTCGCTGCCGCGGGTATACACGGTGGTAAGGCCGGTTATGAAGTTCCCGGTGCTGTATTCCTCCTGGTCGGTACAGCCAATTTTTATTGTAAAACTGTAGTAGGTACGGTTGGCAAATCCGTTGTCAAAAGCACTGATTCCAAGGCTTCCGATCTGGCCGTCCTGCAGGTTCAATTCGCCCTTGCGGATGATGAACTGGCTTTTTCCACTTCCCTGCGAAGCGTTGTTGAACACCAGGTAACTCGTATCAACAGGGGTTCCGACGGTTTTGAGGGCCGGTGTTCCCATGCAGCCGTTGGTTTGTATGCCACAGGTAGAGATCTCGGAAGGGTAAACGTACTGTGCCGAAAGTTGCAGCGGCGTGCCCACACAGGCTGTAGCGGCCTGCGGCGAGACCACAACCTGCGGAAGTATGGAGGTCACCGTAAACGATGCATCGCATTCCTGTCCCGTAATTTTGTGGCGGTAAGTAACGTGATAGGTAAATGGGGTAGTGGGCGGAACGTGGTAACCGGGTTCTGCCGATTTAACGGTGGTATGGTCCCAGATGTATTCGTAATTCGGGTCGTTGGTAAGGATCTGTACGTTGTCAATCCCCCAGTGATCCACATCTGGTCCGCTGGCCTCGGCCTGGAACCAGCGAAAGCGGGTGGTAGGGGTTACGGCATCTTCAGGGATATTAAAACAGTAGTTGTTCCAGGAAGTATACTGGGTTTGCGGAAACGGACTCGGATCGAAATAAAAGATGTCATTCCAGGTGTTCCCACCGTCGGTACTGTACTGGATATACACGCCTTCGTAAGGCTGATCGGGAGCTTCGCAGTTTACCGGCGCCTGGTTGGTACCGTTCACTTCCGCAAATTTCAGATCAAAGCAGATCTTCCCGCCTTTCGAAACGTCGAAATCCACGGTAGATATTCCGCGGTTGCGGTCTGAACCACCCACCATCCAGGCCGTCGGACTTCCGTTTGCCGATCCGCAGGGATTTTCGAACGATACATCGGTAGACGAAGCCCATCCGCTACCCAGCGATTTGTTGTTGAAGTTGTTCTCGAACGTAACAATGTACTTTCCGGCATCGCCTTTGGCAATGGGATAGAAGGGATTTCCGCAGTAGTTTTTTTTGGGATTGGAGGTCGCGGTAACCGTGCATTGGGCAGCAGCCCGGACACACATCAGCAGGGTGGCCAACAGAAGAAAAAATGTACTTGTACCCGATCTCATCATAGCTTAAGAACCGGGGCCAAAGTTCACCTGCACAGTTGCTGACTGCATCTCTTTGCCTCGTTGTTACTTAGTGTTTCTTGTGTTACGGAATATAAGCAAAATCCTTATTTAACAAGTATTCCGACTGGTTTTTCAGGAATCAAAAGTAGCCTTTTTTATTAAAAG
>JAZKEZ010000111.1:0-5932 GCA_040386675.1 Bacteroidota bacterium
GAGGTCTCTCGTAAAGCGTATTCAGATTCTGTAATTGATTAACCGCAAAGGACACTGAATTCTTTGCGTCCTTTACGGTTAACTATTGGGTTTACTGCTTGATCACCTTGATCGTTTCGTTGATCGCTGATCCTTTAATGTTGATGTAATAAATTCCTTTTGCAAGGTCGCCGGCTGGAAGTGTCCAGGTGTGCATTCCCGCTTTGTAGAAGTTGCTTTGCGTTACCATGGTTCCCAGGGTGCTAAATACGGTAAAATCCAGGTCCTGGTCGTTCTGAAGCTCAAAGCTGATCGAAGTTCCGGTAGTGAATGGGTTCGGAACTGCATTGAACACCGAGTTTCTTCCGTTTTGTTCGGCAATACCGGTGGCGTTGCTTACGTATACGGTCCCGCGGTTGGCAACAATGTCTGAAGCTACGCCTTTGGCGGTATACGCTTTGGCAGGCGTGGCCGATGAGTTGATGCTCACTTCGGTTTGGTAATTGGCAGCATCAAGAACGGTGTACTCTATCATAAACAAAGTGTCGCCCGGAGTGAATGCGGTATTGCGGCCCAGTCCTTCTACGTAAGAAATGGTAAGTTTTCCGTCAGCAAGAAGGTGTCCGCCGGTCATGATCTCGTTCTTCACGCTGATCAGTTTGTTGAAGGCCAGCATTTCGCTGTTCCATTCAATCGTTCCCTGGTAACCGGCAAGGCTGTTGTTGCCTTTTGCGATCACAGGAACCTGAACGATTTTGCCTTTTGCAGTGGTTGCCGATCCCAGTTCTACAACCAGGTCTTCGCCTTTCAGGTCTTCAAGAGATGGGTTTTGGATGAAGGTTTTTCCGATCTCATACACGGCAAGGTTAAAAGTATGAGTGCCTTTTTCGACTTCATAGCCATTGATTTTCCCGCCATCAACCAGGTAATTGAAGGCCGAAGCATCACCGAAAATATTGGTGAATTTAGATTTGGTGCCCAGTACCACCTGGCGCTGCTGCAATACATCGAGCGTATTCACATCTCCGGTATTGTCAACGTCAGCGGCTCCCTGGGAGTTCGCGTCAAGTGTTTCTGTGCCAAGGATAAACTGGCGGTTGGCCAGCACATGCAGGGTAGTGATGGTAGTTACTTCGGTGTTGTCAAGATCTGCTGCCTTCAGGGAGATCTTAGTTCCCGGTACGGCACGGAACGAGTAGCTGTTCGGACAATCGTCCCCGTTTTTCGCAACGGTTACGGTATTTGTGAAACCATTGGTAGTAATACATCCCTGGCAGGTGATCTGTGTGTTTCCGCAGAAAGCAGAACCGTCTTTCTGAAGTGATCCGTTGATCACGGCCAGTCCGCTCAGGGTGTTGCTTCCAAGTGCGGAAGTGATCGCTGCCGTACTTCCGCGGGTGGTGGTCCAGGTAGCAGTGATGGACGGCTGGTACACTTCGTCGGTGTCGGCATACGCTACGTTCGGCGTAAGGCTGATGGTAAACAGGTCGGCATTCTCAGCCACATCCACATTCTCTGCAGCATAGGTGAATACGCCGTTCGAGAACGAAGAAGTAAAGTTGCTTCCGCTTGGGATCAGGCTGATACTTCCGCTTTTCGCAAATCTTTTAAAGTCAATGGTTCCGCTGATCGAGGTGTAGTTTCTTACTGAAGAACTTCCGTTGCCTTTCACAGTATAGGTGAGGGTAGGTGTACCCACTCCGTTGCTGGTCTGACCGTTCGCAGTAAGTGCAAACTGTGGGGTTGAATAGGCAGTTACGCTGAAGTTAAGCTGAATGGCGTTGTTGCTGGCATCGGTCACTTTCAGGATAAAGCTGTTGGTTCCTTCAGTCAACGGATAAGCCGTCGGGTCGTTGATCAGGGATCCGCCGGAGGTCAGGTAGGTTTTTACCAGGTTTCCTGAAGCTGTACAGTTGTCGCTGGCGGATGAAAAGTACCCGGTAAGGTTGTAGTTTACAGTAGTCTGTCCGGCAGGAATAGTAGCGCTCATCAACAGATTGGTCGTCACTGAAGGAGCCTGGTCGTCTTTGGCCTCAACCTTTACAGTGTATGCAGTTGGGTTGATACAACCATCCTGGTTTTGGCTATACACATTCAGCGCAGTAGCCGCAAGTATCCCGGAAGGATTCACCAGGGTGAAAGTTTTCGAAGTCTGGCTGCTTCCGTTGTCATAAAGCGACGAGTTCCAGCTGATGGCATTTGTAGCAGTGATCGCAACGCTGAAGTTGCTTCCCGGACAAGAGGTAGATGTATTTCCGTTGGTAACGGTATTGTTGTTTACCACTACCGAAGGCTGATCGAATGGGTTAACGATCACACCGAAGGCATCACCCGAAACGTTTTGCGTGGTTTCTTTAATGGTGAATACGTGTCCGCCAACAGACAGAGATCCGGTAAGGATGAATGTGTTGTTTTCCAGGGTAGCAGGAACCGGATTGCTTCCTTCATACAATACAAAGTTCGGCTCATCACCAAAAATACCTGCTGCGGTAAACGGAATCTCAAGTCCGGCAACTCCCGGACAGGCACGTCCGATGGTTCCAACGGTAATGGTCGATGGTTTTGCGTTCAGGCAGATATCCTGGTAGCTCATCTCAGGAGTAACGACCTGCGGGAAACCGTTCACCAGTCGGCCGGCTTTCACAGGCGTCGGAGTGTTCAGGCTGTAGGGAGCGGCACAGGCATCGTAATAATCGTTGTTCGACGCCAGTGTCACCACAATTTCGAAGATCGTGCTGCCGTCGGCAATGGTGAAGTTGTTGCCCTGTGCGTCGTATGAATACGTTACCACGCTGTTGCTTTGCTTGACAACGGTCCCTGAAATGCCGGGTGTTGAAGTAAGCGCTGAAGTAGCGGATACACTTTTTACCGCAGCTACCGGGTAAGGGAATTGCAGATTCCCCTGGATCATCTGGTAATTGGTCAGTTTATTGGCTTTCACCAGGATCGTAACGTCGGTTCCTGAGTTTCCTCTTGCCGCTTCGGTGTAGATGGTTGGTTTGTTCAGTACGTAAAGTGTTCCTGCGGCTGAAGTATCCGTGCACGAAACATCGGTTACGATACAACGGTAAGTCCTGCCGTTCATCTCAGGAGTAGCATCCGGGGTGATGTACGACGAGGCAGTTGCTCCGCCAATGTTGCTGTACACCCCCGAAATGCCTTCCTGCCACTGGAAAGAAAGCGAACGCTGAGTCGGATTAGAAACAGCCTGTACGGTAAAGGCGGATGCATTTCCGGTAATTACAGTGATGTCAGTAGGATCTTTGGTCACTTCAGGAGCGTAGCACTCTGGTTCTGCAACGGTAATTGTTGCAATATCTGAGGTGGTCAGGCAGTTGCCGTCTTTTATTTCACAAACAAAATAGAAAGTAGAAGTTTGGTTGGTGGTCCTGGTATAGGAAGCTTCGGTTGCGCCAATAATGTAGCGGTAAGTGCCGATTTTGTTAATGCTCGATTTCCATGCATAGGTCAGGGTATGCGACGCCGGACTTGCGGTTGCGGATACACTGATGGTTGCGGGCTGGTTAGGTACAAGTTTGGTCAATACCGCCGGTTGAGTGGAGATGGTGGGGTTGGTGCATGCCGGTGCAGCGGAAACAGTTAACAGGCCGCCATTGCTGGTGGTAGAGCAGGAGCCTTTCTTTACCGCACAGATCAGCTGACTTTTATTCAGATCAGCAGTTGCAGGCAGGGATAGGGTGGAGGCATTGCTGCTTACACTTCCCGGTAACAGTGCATACACGCCCTGGGGAGTCATAGATAACCAGTTGTACGCAGTTGCATCAGTAGAAGTCACCGAAAAGCTGGCGTTGGTTCCTTCTGCAGCCGTTACCGGTTCCGGGTTAGCGGTTATAGTGGCAAGCGACTTCGGGTTGCAGAAGTAGGCTATGCTTTCCCTGCTGGTTACCGAGCAGGTTCCTTGTTTTACGGTGCAGCGTAGTACATAGCCGTCGGTGAGACTACTTTGGGATTTGAGGGAGGTGGTCTGTGTGTTTCCAACGATCGTAAACCACTGGGTGCTGGAGATAGAATATTTTCTCTCCCAGTTGTAGGTGTATTCTCCCGGAGCAACAATAGAGAAGGTGCTGCTTGCGGTACTGGAGGTCTGGCTCAATGGCATCTGCTGGGTAATTACCGGAGTTACACAGTTCACAGTGAGGGTAACAGGATCGGTATAACTGATACAGTCTGTAGCCGGAACGTATAGTTTACAACGAAGCTTCAGTCCGTTATCGGCAAACTTCGCCGGTTTTGTATAAGTGGCTGTATTCTGACCGTTTACGTCGGTCCAGGTTTGGTTGTCTGTGCTGCTTTGCCACTGGTAAGAAAAACTTTTCGGAGAACTTCCATCAGCAGTAAGCGTAAGCGGGTCTCCGGTAGAAACCGTGGTGCTTCCGGAAATTGGTCGGGTTACGGTAGGTGCCGTGCAGGCTTCGTCGATCTGCACCGCAAACGCCATGCTTCTGTCGGCGGCATCGTTAACAGTACCGTCCGGGTATAGTGAAGGAGAGTTGTAAGCATATTTTACCGCCCCGTGGCGTTCAAGGACAAAGGTGAAGATATCTCCTTTTTTAACGTTGATCCCGACCGGTAAAACGGTGTTTACGGTTTTGGTCAGGTAGCCTCCGGTGCCCAGGGTTTGCTCACTTTGAAATCGTTTGGTCGATCCGTCCGGGCATTTCAGAGTCACAGACAGGTCGTATCCGCATGCCGTGCAGGTGGCATTGATTCCAACTGCCAGCGAATACTTCGAAAGTATTCCGTCACAGGGAACAATATACGTTTGGTGGTATTCTGAATCGGCATAACCACTGTACTGGGTTTCTTCTCCGGTTATAAAGTTTTCCGCGCATTGTGCGCTTGTTTTGCCGGACTGTAAGGAAAAAATTAAAAATAGCAGGGCGATGAGCAGGGCCTGCGGTTTTTGGTTTAGATTTTTCATAAGAGAGGTGAGCATTTTCGAGTGGTAAAAATAATTTCTGGACAGCGGTGAGGCAGGATTTTGTGATGAACTACACGATTATGTGACGAACTACATCATCTCAGCCGGAAACGATTTTTGGTCGACAAAGATAATTCGGTAATGCGCTAGAAATGAGTAAACTAGGATGAGGGTAGCCGGGCGAGATTACAATTGGATTACAAATAGAATATTTAGTTCTGAGGATGAGGGGGTTATCAGTTTGTGTTTTTAACCGCAATATGGCTAAGGTTTAACCGCAGAGGCACGGAGATAGTCACAGAGGGCACCGGGACTTCAATTTGAAATGTAGAATTTGAAATAAAAAAAGCCCTGCTTCTGAATGAAACAGGGCTTCCGGATTTGAAGGGTCTATGAAATTTACTGCTTCACCACCTTGATCGTCTCATTGATCTCCGATCCCTTGATGTTGATGTAGTAAACGCCTTTGGCCAATTCGCCTGCCGGCAGTGTCCAGGTGTGCATTCCGGCTTTGTAGAAGTTAGACTGCGTAACCATGGTTCCCAGCGTGCTGAACACGGTAAAATCCAGGTTCTGGTCGTTCTGAAGCTCAAAGCTGATCGAAGTTCCGGTAGTGAACGGGTTCGGGACGGCATTGAACACCGAGTTTCCGGCGTGCTGGTCAGCAATTCCGGTAGCGTCGCTTACGAATACAGTTCCGCCGATAGGAATAATGTCAGATGCTGCACCTTTTTCGGTATACGCTTTTGATAGCGTTGCCGACGAGTTGATGGTTACGGCAGTTTTGTACGCCGTGGTTTCAAGAACAGTGAATTCCAGGGTAAACAGTACATCTCCTTTGCTGATGGTGCTGTTGTTCGCCATATCCTGTACGTAAGAAAAAGTCAGCTTTCCTTCCTCAGTACGGTGAATTCCGGTCATGATCTCAGTACTGGTTCCGCTCATCAATCTTCCATAGGCCAACATTTCAGGATCCCATTCGATGGTTCCCTGGTAACCCGCAAGACTGTT